>JAKZUJ010000112.1:0-2536 GCA_047516685.1 Chloroflexota bacterium
GTGGGCTGCAACCCGGAGTGGGTCGGCGGCTACCAGGGCTACGACGGCCGTCTCTGCTACGCGGTCAGCCGCGACGGCATCCACTGGACCAAGCCTGACCTCGGCCTGGTCGATTATCAAGGCTCAACGGCCAACAACCTGGTGGACTTCCCTCAGCACATCGACCTCATGTGGGCCCCGATCATCCACGACCCTGAAGATCCCGATCCCACCCGCCGGTTCAAGATCGCCTTCAGCCATCGCACCGGCCCCTCGGGCGCCCGGCGCGGCGGCTTGTGCGTAGCCTACAGCCCTGACGGACTGCACTGGACGCCCAGTCCCAACAACCCGCGCGGCAGCGTCGCCTTCGAGCACTCGGGCCTGATCAAGTGGAACGGCTGCTACTACGTGAACGGCCACAGCGTTGGTCACCCGGGCCCCGGCCGCAAGATGGAGACCTACGCCTCCTACGACTTTGAGCATTGGACCGAAGGCAGCGCGCTCAGCCTGACTCGCAGTCCGCGCATCGAGGGTCCAGATCTCGAGGACCGCCAGAATGTCTGGGAGGAAATCCACATGGGAACGGGCGTGCACTCCTGGGGCAACGTGATCCTGGGCATCTATGGCCAGTGGCACGGATACCCATACAGCGACCGGCGCTACGTCACGATCGACCTGGGCCTGGCTATCAGTCACGACGCCCTGCACTTCCACGAGCCGATTCCCGGGTTCCGATTCGTTCCCGCCTACGAGGAGCGCGAGACGCGCCTGGGAGCAGCCCCCGCCCTACAGCAGGGGCAGGGCATGGAGAACGTGGGCGACAAGACCCTCTACTGGTATTCGGCCTGGCGCGGCGACGGACAGGTTCGCCTGGCGCAGTGGGAAAGGGACCGCCTGGGCTACGTGCATCCCTATGCAGCAGGCACGCGGGCGCAGATCATCACCTGTCCGTTTAGCGTTGAGAAGGATGGATCGCCAGTCCACCTGAATGTGTCCGGCCTTGGCGAGTTCGCCGCCGCGCGGGTCGAAGTGGTTGACCTTCACTTCCGGCCGCTGCCAGGCTTCTCCGGCGACGATGCCGCCACATTGCGCGAATCCGGACTTCGTGTGCCGGTGCGCTGGCCCAACCACGAGACGCTACCAGCGACCGAAACACCGCTGCGTCTGAAGGTGGACGTCGGTCCGGTCAGCCGCGACTGTCCACGGCCCGAGGACGTCAAGCTCTACGCGGCGTACGTAGGTTCGTCGCCAGCCCACTAGCGTTGGTTGCGAAGCGCTGACCGCCTGCTCAGTCGTCGCCCGCCAGAACCCAGTCCAGATTGAACCGCGCCGCGCTGATCTTCTCGTGGTAGCGCTGCTGGCCGCCTTCCCAGATACAGAGGATCGTCTTGTCGGGCAGAACGGCAAGATCCGAGTAGCCGGCCAGATCGCTGGTTACCGTTCGCGAAACCGGCCAGGTCCTCCCATCGTCGCGGCTTAGCCGAATGGTCAGGTTGCTCCGGCTCGGTCCTCTGGGATTGCTGAACAGCAGCACGTTCTCGCCGCCATCGTCCGTGCTCGAGTAACGCACAAGCCCGACGTGGCAGCAGGTCGTGACCTGCTCCTCATGCTGCCCGAGTTCGTCAAAACTCTCCCCGTAGTCGGAACTTCGCGCGAACCAGCGCAGTCCGTTGTAGTACGGATGATTCTTCCGATAGTTCACGTAGATGCCGCCGTCTTCCGTCTCCTCCAGGGTGACTTCGTCCGAACCCGCGGGTAGGACAGCGCCCGCGCGCCACGTCTCGCCGTGATCATCGCTGTACACGAGGCCGCCCCGAACCCCTGGGGCCTGCCCTTCCTCGCCGGCCTTGAAGAGAAACGCCGCGATCACATGCCGCCCGGCGCGCGGTCCTCGAGCCAGCTGCACCCCATGCGACGAGTTGTTCACCCAGGCGACCCAGCCCTCCGCATTCGGCGCCGGGCGGACGAAGTAAGGCTCGGACCAGCTTTGACCCTCGTCTGAACTCCGCACGATCCAGAACCCCCCGCCCTGTTCGGCATACGGAGCGAAGTACGCCAGGCCGTTGCCCTCCGCCTGCGGCAGCTTCCAGAACGTCACGAAAACATCGTTCGTATCGCGGTCCGCCAAGATGGGTCCGAGGAAGGTATTGACTCCCGATTCCGCGAACAGCACTTCCTGACGCGACCAGGTCCGGCCGCCATCTTCACTGCGTGACACCAGGACGTTCGTCGCGTGGCCGCCATCGGCCAGGGAGCCCAACCGCTGCTGGCAGACCGCGATGACCGTGCCGCTGGGCGTGACGAGGATTCCAGGTATGCGGACCCCATATCCGTCAATCACGTGATGCGCCCACCCAGCATCAACGATCACGGGCCGTTCGGTCAGGAGGCGCCGCTGATCGACGGTCAGGCCCGACAGGTGGAGCATGACCTCCTCCTGTCCGCGCTGACCCAGATAGATCTGCGCGCTCACGCTCTCGCTTGCCTGCCAATGCGTGGCCACGGCCTGGTTGAGCGTCTCGCCAACCCCCGGAAGTAATACGTCCACCGTCTCGAA
>JAKZUJ010000113.1:0-7937 GCA_047516685.1 Chloroflexota bacterium
GAACGCATGCCAGTCCAGATCACCATCCGAGGCGTTCCCGAAGAAGTGCGCGACGAGCTCGCCGCGCGCGCCGCCCTGCACCGTCAGTCCATGCAGGAGTTCCTCCGCGGCGAACTGGAGTTGATCGCGTCGCGGCCCTCCGTTGGCGCCTGGTTGCAAGCCGTGCGCGACCGCAAGGCCCTGGCGAAATCGCGGGTCAGCTCATCCCAGATCGTGCGCGCTCGCGACGCCGACCGGACGTGACCACCGTCATTGACGCCTCCGTGCTGGTCGCGGCTCTCGTCGACTCGGGTCCCGAAGGCCAGTGGGCGGAATCCACGCTCGCCGCTGGCACGCTGGCCAGTCCGGAATTGGCGCTGGCCGAGGCCAGCAACATCCTGCGCCGCCTGGAGCGAGCCGACCAGATCCCGCCCCTCGAGGCCGCCAGCGCCCACGCCGACCTGCTGCGGCTCGACTTGGCGCTGTTTCCATTCGCCCCCTTTGCCGAGCGGATATGGGCGCTGCGGAACAACCTGACCAGCTATGACGCCTGGTACGTCGCGCTGGCTGAGGCCCTGGATTGCCCGCTGGCTACGCTCGACCGCAAGCTCAGCCGTGCCAGCGGCCCGCGCTGCGAGATGATCGCTCCACCCCGCGCAGCGTGAGCGAATCCCGGTACTCAGGGGGTATGGCGGCCTCCCCCACCATGCGTCGGTCCACACCGGGGATGTAGTGGGCGCCTCGACCAAGCGAGCGTCGGACAGTCCGCCTCCTGCCAGTCGCTGTCCGCACGCGGCCGCCTGTTGAGTATGGGGCGCAGCGCCAGTCAGGGGCCGGGAGTTGAGACCTACCAGGTGATGCGGAAGGGAATACTGCGGCGCGGCGGCCGTTCGATGGCGCCAAAGCGGTCGAACAGCCAGTAGGTCAGCGCCTTGATGGCGTGGTTGTCGCGGTCGATTGGAATCTCGGAAATCGGGTCCCGGTCCGAGTCCTCGTGGAAGCGGTACAGGCCGAACTCCTCGATGAGATTCCGGCACTCCGGCGCCACCGTCAGGCGCGCGCTGCCGCTGCCCGGGTCGCGCAGGAAGGTTCGCAAGCGATCGATCCCGCTGCGTAGCGGCACGGTGTGCGAGCGCAGCCGCACGCCGGCCTGCGAGGCCCACACCTCGATCTGGCTCGGCGCGGCGTGGTGCTGGCGGCCCGCAACATCAATCACGCCGCCGCGTACGCGCGGCCACCAGGGGCGCTGCCGGCAGGCGGCAATCACATCCCCAGCCACCGTCCGGCGCACGTAGACCTCGTCGATCACGGCCACCTCGGCCCCGCGCTGCTCAATGGCCAGCACCGCGTAGGCGCCGGCGTAGCCTGGGTCGATCGCCAGTTCCACCGGCGCCCCGCTGGCCCGCGCCTGCGCAGCCACGTGCAGGCGCCGGTCGAACTCCCGGAAGACCAGCGTTGATGGCGGGCACGGCACGCCGCCGAAGCGCTCCATGAACAGATCGGGCGGGAACATGGCCTCCAGGTCGGCGATCTCCGAATCGTCGCGCCCGCCCGGGTAGAGCGCTCGGTTCTCCCAGGAAGGAATCGAGAATGCCCGTGCCTCCGGTGGCTCCGTGAGCTGCCAGGCCCGGAACTTATCCGCGTACCAGCCGCGCGAGCCTTCAAACGTTCCGCTCAGCCACAGCCAGCCGCGCCGCTCGGCAATCCGGCCCCGCAGACGCAGAAAGACTGACGACGGAAGCTGCGCGGCTTCGCAGCCCAGAATCCCGTCGGGCGCCTCACCCGCCAGCCGCTCGGGCTCACGCGCGCTCCGGGTCACGATTCGAGCGCCGGTGCGCGTGATCAACTCGCAGCGATTGCTCCCCGGGTAGCGGACCGACGCCACGGCGTTAATCTGGCGACAGGCGTCCAGGATGTACTCGAACTCGGGCCGGCAGAGGTCGTATTCGGGGCCCACCAGCCAGTAGAGCCGGCCTTCCAAGAGACGGCCGAACAGCTCCATGGCGGAACTGCGGCTCTTGCCGGCGCGCTCGCCGCCGGCGATAAGGCGGATGCGGGCCGGGCAGTCGTGGGCCGCGCGCTGGGCGGGCGACGGGCTGTAGCCGACCCGCTCCCACAGCAGGTCACGCGCCGCGCGCCGTACGTTCACGCAACTCCTCCAGGAGGGCCCGCAGGGCGTCCTCGCCATCGCCGGTGCGCGCAAAGACGTAGCGCACCACCAGTTCCACGGCCCAGCGCTCGCCATCGAGCGCCTTGGCCATGATCGCGTCGCACAGCGCGTGGTGTTCGGCGTTTGCGAGGTCGGTCAGGCGGATGGCGAACCGACTGTCGGCGCCCGGGCTAGCCTCGGCCACGTGCTCGGCCTGTCCGGCGGGCGCGTCGATTTCGTTCTCGCGGCCTCGCCTCGCGCCCATCGCCGCCGGCGAGCAGCCGGCGCAGCAGCGCTCGCCGTCCAGCCTGCTGAATCTGGCCAGCGTCCGGCGCCCCGGTGGGTGCGGAGCCGCCCGCCAGCCCCTTGCCGCCCGCCGCCGGCGGCGTGCCTTGGGCGCCGGGACTCGCCAACCGCCGGGCCTGGATGCGCCGCGCCAACTCCACGATGAGCCGACGCAGCCGCACCTGCGTCGCATTGGGAGCACCGAGTGCCTCAGGCGCGGACATCGGTTGCCTCCGTGGCTATCGGGCGTTCCAGCCCGGCCTCACCCAGGGCTTCTCGCACGATCGCCGCCCGCACCTCCGGGGCGTCTATCAGTTCGTCCAGCAGGATTTCGTCCTCCACGGCCTCCGCGTCCTCGATCCCCAGCTTTTCGCGCATGGCCCAGCGTCGCGACGCCAGCCGGGCGCTCACCAGGCTGGCCGCCAGCGACCCTTGCGCCACGTCGTCGGCCGGTCCCAGCGGGTCCAGGCGCACCCGTACGGCGTGATAGCCGTCGATGTCCCGCGGCCCCAGGCCGATCCAACCCTCGTCGCCGTCGGCCTCGAACACGTATACGGTCTCGCCGATGCGCGCCTCCACCAGCCGCCACATCAGCCGCACGATCTGCTCCAGCGCCTGCTCGGCGTGGCGAGAGATCTGCTGGAACGACACCCGCGCGGTGTTGATGAGCTGGTTCAGCAGGTAACCGCTGGCGTTGCCGTCCGGCGGGATGCCAAACAGCACGCTCGGCGCCCCGGCCTGGTCGATCATGGCGCGGGTCTGGGCAATCAGTTCGTCCAGGTCCGGCGGCGTGCCCTGCCACTGCAGGAAGCTCAGGTCCTCGCCCTGATAGAGCGGAACGATCTCGCCCGGGTGAAAGTCCAGCGCTCGCGGCCGGCCGTCGTTGCCCAGGCTCGAGTCAACCGGCGAAAAGTTGGTGATCTTCGGCGTCGGGTAGGCGTACAGGAACAGCGCGTTCTGCTTCATGGTCAGCAGCTGATCCAGCAACGGAATCAGAAACTCCATCGAAGCCAGCATGGAAACGCCCGCCTTTGCCGGGTCGCGGCTGGGCGTCTGATCCCCGTAGGCGTGCACGTACGGAATCGCGCCATAGCCGTGCCGCCCGCGGCGCACCAGGTGCCCATCCACCACATACGCGAAATACTCGTCGTCCCAGTACTCCACCACGCGGGCGGTGCCACGCGCGGCCGTCGTGGGACGGTCCGGCTGCGCCGTGGACTCGTCGGCGGTCGGGTCATCCCCGCCGGCGGGAACCAGGCGGCCGCTGCGCCGGTCGACGATGAGCCCGTAGCGTCGCTGCACCAGGTGACGCGGCCGCTCGGCAATTTCCAGGCAGGCTTCCAGCCCATCCTCGCCTTCCAGCGGATAGAAGGTCGTCACGTCCACGTCCCGCCACGCCAGCGGGAAGCGGGCCGACTTCTTGAACCGCTCGGCTCGCTGCAAGAACGTCTCCGCGGGCTCATCGGCATCGGCGGACCGCCGCGGGTACCCCGCCCAGCGATCGGGCGCGTACAGCAGCTTCAGCACCCCGGCGCCGTCCGCCACCATCGCGTCGATCAACATGCCGAACACGTCGCGTGCGGCCTCGCTGTCCATACGCCGCAGGGCGGCATTGGTCCAGCGCGCCCGACGGTCGGCGCTCGAGCGCGCGGCCTCGGTCGGCTCGGCTGGCGGCACATGCACCAGCGGCCGGTTGGCCGTCAGGCTTCCGATCACCCGCTTCAGCTGCTCGCGCGCCAGCGGCGTGCGCACCTCCCGCGCGCTGCTGCGGTAGGCCGGTGGGATGTCCACCGGCGTCTCCATGTGACGCAGCCGGCGCAGACGCTCGATCCGTGCATTGCGCTCGCCGAATTCCGCGAGCAACTGTTCCTCAAGCTCGCGCAGATACGTCTCGCTCGGCGGCGGACGCTGCGCGTCTGACTCTGGCATAGGCCCCGTTCCAGGTCCGCCACGGCGGACCGGCGGGACATCGCTGGCAAGCTGCGGCGAGTATACTCTGTGCGAGTACGGAACACAAGGCAGCACCCGGCGTCACAAGCGCAGCGCGTCTACGGATGCACAAGCTAGGGAGCCGCGTCGTCGGCTCGCAGCACGATCCTGTCTGGATGGCCTGCCTATTCGGCCCACGCCTCCGGTTTGGTAATGGCGCCCGTGCCGTCACTTAGCCGGGCCGGGAACTGACACCACGGCAGCAGCTTTCGGTCCAGGAGGCGATAGCTTGTCGCGGCACTTCGCAACCGGCGGCTGGACGACACTCTCGGATCAACCACGTGCACCGGAAAGTTGAACTCTCGGCGCACCATCTGAATCACACCAGCGAAGTCGGAATCGCCTGAAATGACGAATGCGGCCCCGCAGTCACGCTTGGCGGCGTCTCGCGTCAGCCACGCCGCCAGGTTGGCATCTGAGCCCTTCTCCTCGGTCCGGACCACAGTGACGAGCGGGGCTTGACCGGGCCGAGGGTTCGCTAGCGGCAGACGCGTTGGATTCGACACGAAGTGACCTTCGTGGATTTCCAGGCGGGGAATGGTTTCGAGCGCACGCAGATACATCTGCTGACGGGAGCGCTGCTGTGGATCTCGCCGGCTCCTGATGCGTGCCGTGAAGTAGCGGATGCGGTGAAGTGTGAATTCGGGTTCGATCAGCCGGCAAGAGAGGGCCTGGAGATCCAACCACCGAGATGGCGTGTCTCGCAGCGCGCTGTAGTAGAGGTTGAATCCGTCCACGTAGACGTTGGCCTCAATAGGGAACATCAAGCCACTCAATGCGAGAGTCCGAGCCTGCGGCAAGAGACAGCCCGAAGCATCCACGGGCAGTGTTGGTCCCCAGCCGCAGATGGCTGTCAGTCAATCCGGGGTTCCCGCCCGCTCCCGGAATCGCGTTTCCGTTGTTTCCGCAGATTCCGGTATGGCCTTTAACGTGGCAGCGACCGCCCGCGGGCGGTCGCTATCCCAGCCGCCGAAGAGACTGGGGGGGTTACGGAGCACGTGCCAAGTGCTCTCCGCTTTTTAAGCGTCTCACCGACCCCCGATGTCGTCAAGACCGAAGCCGGGCCGCCCTGCCCCGCCAGCTAGACTCGCGCACCCGTCCGGTGCCGGGTCTCCTGCAAGAAGATGCGAAGCATGACGCAGATCACCGACCGCTGGATATCCCCCGCCCGGCAACCCAACGGGCTCCAGGCCGCCGATGACGGCCTCTGGCTCATTGACCAGCACGACAACCACCTATACAAGCTGGACTACGCGGACGGTTCGGTCCTGGCTCGGGTGCCCACCGAGTCCGACCATTCCAGCGGCGTCACCCAGGGCGGCGGGTACGTGTGGGTGGCCTCCACGTTCGGGTCCCGCATCTACAAGCTGAACAGCGACGGGACCACCGTCGCCCACTACGACACGCCCGGCAAGGGCGTCGTGGCCTTCGTCGACCCCACCGACGCCCTGGTTACCGGCGCGCATGGCCTGCAGTGGCTGGACGATCACCACATGTGGATGGCCGTGCCTCCGGCTCAGAAACTCTTCCTGGTTGATCCCCGCACCATGGACGTGCACCGCGCTATTCCCACGCCCGGCAACCGCCCGCATGGAGTCTTCGTCGCCCAGGGTCACCTCTGGTGCGCCGATGTCGGGATGCGCCAGATTCACAAGCTCGATCCCGTCACCGGAGAGATCAGGGCCGCGATTGACGTCCCCGATCCTGAAGTCCACGGCATGACGCTGCACCAGGGCCACATCTGGTTCTGCTGCGCCGCAACCCGCCGCGTCTGCACCGTCCCACTCCCCGGCTAGCCGGGACACGGGGAAGAAAGGTCGTCCGCTGCCCGCGGGCGTCGGCGCCAACGCGCGTCGGCCGCTGGGCGGACGCTACCTCGAGCTTAGCCACGCATCGCTGAAGCGGGCCCAGCGCAACTGCTCGTACGGACCTTCGCTGCCGGCTTCGTAAAGGCAGCCCAGCGTTCCGTCGGGCAGCTCGCAAAGGTCCGAATAGGCCGCGGGCCCCTTGTGTAGAACACGCCCTGACGACCATGACTGTCCGCCGTCCATGCTCGTTCGCACCGTCAGCCGTTCGCGCGTGCGACTGGCGGCGTTGCTGAAGACCAGCCGCTCCCCGCCCACGGACAACACGGCGGCCTGGCAGATCGGGTCGATCAGTTCGTCATGCCAGCCGAACGCGTCGAAACTCTCGCCCTGGTCGTGACTCACCGCGAAGGCCCGCCGGTATTCCCCGATGTAGTTGCGCTCGTTCAGATATACGCGGCCATCGGCCAGCTGAGCGGCCATGCACTCGTTCGTGCCCAACTGCGCTTCCCCGCCAAGCCGCCAGGTTTCCCCACCGTCATCGCTCAGGATCACGTGCGACAGGTACGGGTCGGTCGCCTGGTTGAAGTCGCGACCTACAATGTGGTCGCACGGGATAAGCAGCCGTCCGGAGACCAGCTGCAAACCGTGGCCCGGCCCGGTGGCGTACCAGGTCCACTCCGGGAGCTTCACATCTCCGGTGATCTCACGGGGCGCGGCCCAGCTCTGGCCATCGTCGTCGCTGCTGGTCACCCAGACGGTTCGCGGCGCCTGACCGGCGCAGATCAGGCTCTCGGGACCGTTGGCGTTATTCCGGCAGAACAGCAGCCAGATCCGTCCCGTTGACGCGTCCACAACCGGCGCCGGATTTCCGGCCACGTTGCCGCCGCCGTCCACGGACACCCGCATGTCGTCAAACGTCTGGCCGTTGTCTCGGCTTCGGCGCACCACGATGTCAATAGCGCCGGTGTCATGCCGCGAGTTGCGCCGGCCTTCGGCAAAGGCCAGCAGGGTTCCGCTCAACGTAACGACCAGCGCCGGAATACGGAACGTGTGATACCCCAGCGTCCCGCTGGTGAACAGATTCGTCTGCATGGGATCGGTCTCAGTGTTCAACGTACGGAATCCACACGCGCATGGCGCCCGGCGCCCGGTTGGCCCAGGCAAAGTACGGAACGGCGGTGAGGGAGGTCGAACGCTCCACGTTCAGCCCGCCACCTTGGAAGGTCGAGTAGAGCTCGTCGTCATGGCCGTTGGACACAACCTCAGCCCGGCCGCCAATGACCGACATCCCGCCGAGCAGTTCGGGATCGAATCGGGCGCGCAGATCGGAACTATGACTCAACGCCAGGGAGTCCAGATTCTCTTTGGGATGGTCCACGGCCTCCAGGCAGTAGATCAGCGGCCCGCGAGCGATCGCGACACGCCCGCTATTGGTCTGGACTCGAGGATGGCTGGCAACGAGACGCACGTCCATCGGCAGCCGCAGGCACACAGACGTGCCTGGCGCCCACGGGCGCTTGATCGCCGCGTAGGATCCGGCCTCGACAGCCTGAGAGTCACCGTCCACTTCCAGCCTCGCGCCGGCCGCCCATGCCGGAATCCGCAGTCGCAACTCAACTGGCCTGGCAGGCGCGTCCTCCACCACCAGGTCAACGGCGCCGTCCCAGGGGTATTGCGTCGCCACCCGCAGGCTGATCGACCCGCCCTCGGGTAGCGGCGTCTCCACA
>JAKZUJ010000114.1:0-2918 GCA_047516685.1 Chloroflexota bacterium
GACGAAGGGCACCCCGTCGCGGGATGCCCTTCGTCGTATGTACGGTAGCAAGCGCTACTCGTACCACATGCCTCCGAACTCGAACGGCCGGCCGGTCCTGGGGTGGACGCCCTTGAAGTTGGGCTGCCACACGTCGAACTCCGGCGGGAAGGTCAGGTGCGGGAGGGTCCAGACCTGCTCGGCCTGGCGCCGGTACCACTCGTGGGTCAGCTCGGTGAGCTTGTCCGCGTCCGCCTCCCGGATCATCTGGTGGAACAGATCCCAGTTGTCCTTGATCTGCTGCGGCGGCTCTTCGCCCTTCTGGCCGCCGGTGTCCAGCCATTGCCACCACGCGTAGGCCCAGTTGGGACCGAACCGCCCCGTGGGAACGATCAGCGACTGCCGCTCGGGGAGCTGGCTCTTCCAGCCTTCGGTGCTCTGGTCGACGATGATGTCCCACTCCATCGACTGGACGAAGGCGCCCCAGCCGCCCCACGCGGTGGCGCGGTGGTTGGCCTTGAAGCCGATCAGGTGCAGGTCCTCCATGATGATGTTGGCCGCCTGCTCCCACTCATCGTGGGTGACGGTCGCCAGGAAGAAGGTGATCGGCTTGCCCTCGGGGCCGAGGCGGAAGCCGTCGGCGTCCTTGTTGGGCAAGAGCTCGTCCAGCAGTGCGTTGGCGCGGTCCAGGTCCTGCTCGATCAGCGGCGATTGGCCCAGCTCCGGGAGGTACCAGGGATGGTCGGTCTCGTACATGAAGCCGCCCAGCGTCGCCAGCGGCGCGCCGGCGTACATGATGTCGGCGATCTTCTGGCGCGGGATGAACAGCGAGTAGGCCGTGCGGAAGCGCACGTCACGGAACAGCTCCGCCTTCCATTCCACTATCGCGTTCATGTTGAACAGCGTCACCGTCGACTTGTAGGCGTCGCCCCTGGGGGTGAGCTGGAACATGATCTTGCCGTCTTCCTGCGCGCGCTTGGCCAGCGGCAGTGACTCCAGGGTTTTGATGATCCCCCAACTGTCGCCGCCGGACAGCAACCGCAGCTTCTGCGCCTCGCCGTCGGAGACCAGGAAGTAGCGCTGCGTCTCCATGTAGGGAAGCTGCTGGCCGCGGTCATCCACCATGAAGTTGTATGGGTTGGCGGTGAACACCGCCGGGTTGGCCGGCGGCGGGTCCGACGGGCCCCACGGCATCAGGTGCGGCTTGTCGGGGTTGGTATTGCCCGTGCGATCGCGCCGGTCCTCGAAGAGCTGCATCCAGGTGTCGAACCCGCCGGCCGCGACCCTGGCGGCCAGCGCCTCGGCATCGCCGCCCGCCGGGTGGAAAAGCGGCAGGTAGTGGGAGTCGACGTTCAGCAACTCACGCTCGGAGCGCTGGCCGACCAGCCACTCGAAGCGCGGGTCCGGTGCCTTGAGATGGAAGCGCAGGGTGTAGTCGTCCACCTTCTCCAGGCGCTCGGTCGCGTCCGCCACCGCGTTCTTGTTCATGGCGCCCGCTTCCCGGTATTGCATCGCGGCTTGGTTTTCGCCGTGCACGTTCTCGAACCAGAACAGGATGTCGTCGGCGGTGTAGTCGTCACCGTCGGACCACTTCATGCCCTCCCGCAGGTAGAACGTCCAGATCATGTTGTCCGCCGAGCCTTCCCAGCCCTTCCAGGCCCACGGCAGCAGCTTGACCTCGAACCGGTGATTGCGGAACGGCGTTGAGGTCAGCCCCTGGATGTTGGGCATGTCGGTGGCGCTGCGGTCGTACGAGCCCTCCGTGTGCCTGCCGTCAGCCGGGAACGCGTACCCGGCGCCCGGCGCCAGCACCAGCGGCTCCGCCGGCAGCCTCTCCTCGATCGGCGGCAACTCGCCACGCGCCACCTGCTCCGCGAACCACGGGCCCTCGATGTACTGCGCGGACGCGCTCGCACCGATGACCATGAGGCCCGCGATCAATCCGATGAATCTCTTCACGTTTCCTCCTCCACGGGAGCGTCGCGGGACCTCCCGACGTGGTCAGATCTTTATCGAATGCAGCGCGTCGGTCAACACAGCCCGTGAACCGTCGGGCGCTGCCACGCAGTCGGATGACCCGTGCTGCTGGATGGCGCTGCACTGAACTGTCTGGAAGACTCACATTTGGATGCAAGAAAGCGGAAAGACAGGTTTGCGATATCCGTTGACATGCCTTCCCAAGAGCATCATCGTAGCATCGTGAAAACCACCATTGATATTCCCGATGGCGAACTTGAGGATGCCATCAAGTTCACGAACGCGAAGACCAAGCGTGAGGCGGTCGTCAACGCCGTCGCGGACTTCAACCGCCGCATGCGCATGGCGGAGCTCACCAAGTACGCCGGCACCTGCGACGACCTGATTACGCCGCAGGAGCTTCAGGCTGCACGACGCCAGGGTTGAGCCGGTGATTCTCGTCGAAACGTCGTCCTGGATACACTTCCTTCGTCCGCGTGGCGACCCGGCGATCCGCAGCCGTGTCGAGGCCGCGCTGCGAGCCGGGCAGGCGTGTTGGTGCCCGCTGGTACAGCTCGAGCTGTGGAACGGCGCCCGCGGGGCGCAGGAACAGAGCGTCCTGCGAGACTTCGCCCGTACGCTCCCCGAGCTCCGCATCGACGACGGCGTCTGGCAGGCTGCGTATGACCTCGCGCGGCGAGCGCGCGCGGAAGGCGTGACCGCTCCGGCGACCGATGTGCTCATTGCCGCCTGCGCCCGGCGCCACGGCGCCGCCCTCGAATACGCCGATGCGGACTTCGATCTCCTGGCGACGGTGGACGCGCCAGCGGAATAGCCTCTACCGCAGGCCGCCGTAGCACTCGCTGTCGCGGTAGCAGAAGGTGTTCCAGAAGTTCATCGGATACGGCGCCGGCAGCCGGCTCACGCGGTCGAGCGCGGCCAAGTCGTCGCCGTCGAGCGTCAGCTCCAGCGCGCCCAGGCCG
>JAKZUJ010000115.1:0-8675 GCA_047516685.1 Chloroflexota bacterium
TGGCGCCGCCTGCGGCTGCCGTGCGGGGAGGTGGTGATTCCGGGCCGTGCCGATCAGCCGGGCGGCGAACTCGACCAGGAACTGCGGCTGCTGATGCGCTCGCTGGACCGGCGGCCGGAGCCGCCCCTCCTGGAAGTCGCCGCCTGGGACGCCGGCCTGGCCATTGCCGCGACGGATGCTGGTTGGGCGGACGACGGGGTACTCCTTCCGCTGAACCTAGGTGCGCTGCAGAGTTGCCAGGCGGGCGCCGGCGACTGGGCCGTGCCGGCGCCCGCCGACGTGCCGCCCGCTGGGGCCACATTCGCCGTGGTGCGAGCACCGCACTGGCTGGGCCGCGCGGGGAGCGAGTGGGTGGTTCGCTCGGCGGCGCGGGCGCTAGCGCCAGGCGGACTGCTGGCACTGCTGGGCGACCGCGCGCGCGGCGTCGAGTCGCTGCGCACTCGCCTCACGTCTGTCGTGGGACCGATCGTCGAACGCGCGGCCGGCGAACACCGCCGCCTCTACCTCTTTGAGCGCCAGATTGACGAACCCCCGCCCCAGCGGTTTGCCTGGACCACCGGCGCGCGCATCGCTGGACGCGAGTTCACGCTATGCCAGCACCCGACGCTGTTCTCGCCCGCCCGCGTTGACCCGGCCACGGCGCTCCTGGCTGAGAATCTGCCTGACCGCGACGGCCGCTGGCTCGACCTGGGCTGCGGCGCCGGCGGCCTTACCGTGGCCGCGGCGCGACCCGACCGCAGGTTGACCGCCGGGGACTGGAGCTACGCGGCGGTCGAGACCACCCGCCGAACCCTGGCAGCCAACGGTCTCGCGGCGGATGTGCGGCTGGCCGACGGCGCGCCGCCCGGCGAAGAGCCGTTTGACGTAGTCCTTTGCTATCCACCGTTCCACGTCGGCCCCCGGGTTGACCACGGCCCCGCCGCGCGGCTCATTCAGGCCGCCCGCGACTGTCTGGCGCCCGACGGCGAGCTGCGCGTGGTTCTCACCAGCGCCCAGAGCCCGCGCGACCTCCTCCAGCCAAACTTCCGCCAGATAACTCCAGTCGCCAGCGCCCATGGCGCCCAGGTCTTCAGTTGCCGTGAGCCCACCACCGCGCAGGGTCGCGGTCCCGCCAGGGGTCGCTGACCGGGGTCAGGACCGGAAGTCGAAGACCACCTTGGCGCCCGCGCCCGACTTGGCGGTCATCACGGCCTCCACCGCGTCGTTGAGGTCGAACGTGTGCGTAATGATCGGCGCCACATCGATCTCGGACAGCAGCTCCAGCGCCCGTGTGAACGTGTGCACGCGCGTGTTGCTGCCCACGATCGTGCGTTCGCGCGCGAAAAAGTCGTAGAGCCGCAGCTCAAACCGCTCGGACGGATTGCCCACGCTGATCACCAGCACCGTGCCGGAGTCGCGCACCGCGTCCAGGCACGACTGGAAGGCCGGCCCGGCCCCGGCGGCCTCAATGGTCAGGTCGGCGCCATAGCCTTGCGTCAGGCCGCGGGCGGCCTCCACCACGTCGTCCGTTGTGGGGTCAAGTACCAAGTCCGCGCCCAGCGTGGCGGCCAGCGCGCGCCTGGCCTGGGTCGGCTCGCTCACGATCGTTTGGCCGGCGCCCTGGTGCTTGGCGACCTGCAGCGCCAGCAGCCCGATCGGCCCGGCGCCAGCCACGAACACCGTGTCGCCGGGATTGACGGTCACGCGGTCAAACCCGCGGACCACGCAGGCCAGCGGTTCCGTCAGGCTGGCTATGCGCATGTCCACACCGGCCGGCATCGGCGTGACGTGGTGGCGAGTGGCGACGACGACGTCGGACCACGCGCCCCAGGCCATCGGCAACCGGTTGGAGCAGAAATTCAACATCCCGCGATCGCATTCCGGGCAGTCTTCACAGGAGTTATTGGGCTCCACGGCCACTGCGTCGCCCGGTTGCAGATCATGCACTCCGGGGCCAACCGCCTGCACCACGGCGGTGAACTCGTGCCCGGGAATCCAGGGTTCGGATCGCTCCGGGAACCACGAATCGAACTGCCAGCCGTCCCAGTAGTGCAGGTCGGTTCCGCAAATCCCGGATACCGCGACCTGGAGCACCAGCTCACCCGCGCCGGGTGGTGGGACGTCGCGCGTTTCAACCCGCAGGTCGCCCGGCCCGTAGAGCACGGCGGCTCGCGTCTGGTTTGCTTGCATGCGCCACGGGCTCCCGAAGTAGTCCCTGGCACGCTATCCGAGCAGGCGGCCAGACGCAACAGGCGCATGCGCGCCTGGCCGGGCAGTTTGTTTTACGCCTCGGGGTCGGCTGCGGCGCGCATGCGCAGGCCGTGGCGCTTGCCGTGGAAGAGCAGCTTGTCCACCAGGATCTTCGGCCCCTTCACGACCAGCGTGGCGTCGGGCCAGAGCGCGCCCATCTCCCCGGCAAACTCGTTCATGAACGATGTGCCTGCTACCGCGACCGCCGAGAGGTCAAGCAGAACCTCACGAGCCTCTGGCTGATAGTCACGGCGGATAGACGCCGCAATTTCGCGTGCCCGGCCCCGGGTGGCGAATGCGCGGCCATGTGAACCAAGCTCAACGGAGGTTTCGATCACAACTGAGTCCTCCGCGGGGCGACGAGCCATGGCAGAGCCGCCGAATCACCGGCTCAATAGGAAGTGTAGCGACACCGGAGTACCATGAACCGCACGAGCGTGCGCCGGCCGCGCGGCGCCAGGGCTGATGGGATCAGGTGCATGGCCAAAGACCAGGCAAAGGCGATCGACTCCGCCATTCAGCAGATCGAACGCAAGTTCGGCACTGGATCGGTCATGCGCATGGGCGCCATGCAAGCCGACGCCGTGCCCACCGTTTCCACCGGCTCGCTGTCGCTGGACGTGGCGCTGGGCGTCGGCGGTCTGCCCCGCGGTCGTGTGGTCGAAATCTTCGGGCCGGAGGCCTCCGGCAAGTCGACCCTTGCCCTCCACGTCGTGGCCGAGGTGCAGAAAGCCGGCGGCGCGGCCGTTTACGTGGATGTGGAACACGCCATGGACCCCACCTATGCCGAAGCCCTGGGCGTGGACGTGGGTGAGTTGATCGTGTCGCAGCCCAGCGCCGGCGAAGAGGCGCTGGAGATCACCGACGTGTTCGTTCGCAGCAGCGCCGTGGATCTGGTGGTGGTCGATTCGGTGGCCGCGCTGGTTCCGCGAGCGGAGATCGACGGCGACATGGGCGACTTGCAGGTGGGCTTGCAGGCCCGGCTCATGTCACAGGCCATGCGCAAGCTCACGGCCAACATCAGCCGCTCGCGCACCATCGTCATTTTCATCAACCAGTTGCGCGAGAAAATTGGCGTCATGTTCGGCAACCCGGAAACGACCCCCGGCGGCCGGGCGCTCAAGTTCTACTCGTCGGTCCGCCTGGACATTCGGCGTATCGGGCAGATCAAGAAGGGGACCGAGGTCATCGGCGCGCGCACGCGGGTTCGGGTCGTCAAGAACAAGGTCGCGCCGCCCTTCCGCTTCTGCGAGTTCGACATGATGTTTGGCCTGGGCATTTCCTGGGAGGGCGACCTGTTGACGCTGGGCGTCGAACACGGCGTGCTGACCCAGAGCGGCGCCCACTACAGCTACGACAGCACGCGCCTGGGCATGGGACGCGAGAAGGCCAAGGCGTTTCTGCGTGAGAACCCCGACATCGCGCAGGAGATCAACGCCGAGCTGCGCGAAATGCTGCTGGCTCGCCCGAACGACGCCAAGGCGAACGACGCCAAGGCGAACGGCGCCGGGCGCGCTCAGGAAGCCGTTGCGACCTAGCCGCGCCCTCCGGCATGGCGAACCAACCTCAGCACCCCGTCATCGCCGCCGTGAGCGGCCAGCACATGGATGCCGCGGTGGTCAACACCGCGGCTCTGCTCGCGCGCGAGCGCAAGAGCGATGTCCTGTTGCTGCACGTCATCGAAGTCAGTCACCGACAGCCCGTGGACGTCTCCAGCGACGCGATGCTCAGTCAGGCTGAAACCGTCCTGGCCAACGCCCGTCGCCTTCTGCCGTCCGATGGCGAGTCCGTGCGCACCGAGATCAAGCAGGCCCGCTCCGCGTTCAGCGCCATTGTCGAGACCAGCCTCGACGAGGACGCCGACACCATTGTTGTCGGCGCGCACCGGTTCCTCGGCGAATACGACTGCGACCTTGGGCGCACCGCCACGCACGTCCTCCGCCACGCCGTGACGCCCGTCGTCGTCTGCTACGACCCGATACGCTGACCCGTGGCGCCGCTGCGCGGAAAGGGGATCGGCATGGCGGACGACGGCCTGATGGTCTTTGGGTGCCGCGGGCATCCCGTGCTGACCGAGGGCATCTGCCGCGAACTGGACTGCAATCCGGGCGGGATCGAGATATTCGAATACGGCAACGACAACACGTTCGTCCGTGTGCTTGAAAACGTACGCGAAGCCGACGTGTTTGTGGTGCAGACGTCGCGGCGGCCCGTGAACCACTCGGTCATGGAACTCTTCATCACCATCGACGCCATGCGCCGGGCCTCGGCGGCGCGCGTGACGGCGGTGCTGCCGTATTTCCCCTACATGCGCTCCGACAAGAAGGATCAGCCGCGCGTGCCGATTACCGCCCGGCTGGTGGCGGACCTGCTGGACACGGCCGGGGCCGACCGCGTGCTCACGCTGGACCTGCACGCCGACCAGATCGGCGGCTTCTTCAGCATGCCCAGCGACCACCTCACCGGTATGCCCCTGCTCACGGACTACTTTGCCGGGCTTGGCATCGACGATCTGGTCGTGGTGGGCGACACCGGACGCATCAAGGCGGCCAGCGAATGCGCCCGGCGCTTGCGCACCCAATTGGCCGTGCTGGATAAGTTCCGCGACCCCATCACCTCGGCCGTGACCATCCGCGGTCTGGCCGGCGACGTGCGCGGGCGCACCGTGCTCTACGTGGAAGACGAGGTGGTGACCGGCCAGTCCATCCGCGAGGGTCTGCGCGAAGTCCTGCGCCACAAGCCGAGGGCGATCTACGCGGCCTGCGTCCACCCGGTGTTCGAGGACCAGGCGTACGAAATGATCGAGGACTCGCCGCTGGAAGAAATGGTTGTCACGGACAGCGTGCCGCTGAATCCAGACCTTCCCAGCGGAAAGATTCGCGTGATTTCGGTGGCGCCCATGCTGGCCGAAGCCATCCGCCGGATTCATACCGGCGAGTCGATCAGCGCCCTCTTTGCCGAAGCGGCGGTCCGCTGATGTCGAACCTGAGCACCCAGCTCACGATCGAGAAGTCCGAGGCGCGGGGCCGGCGCGGCATGGTGGCCACGAAGCATGCGGCCGCCAGCGCCGTGGGCGTGGACGTGCTGGCCGCCGGCGGTTCGGCCGTCGACGCGGCGGTCGCGGCTGCCTTTGCGGTGGGCGTGGTGGAGCCGTGGAGCAGCGGCATCGGCGGCGGCGGCTACGCCGTGGTTGCCGGATCCGATCTGGCTGAAGTCGTGTCCTTTCCCATGCGCTCCGGGTCCGGCGCCACGCCCGACCGCTATCCGCGCGACGGACGCGCCAACGTCAGCGCCTTCCTCTGGGACGGGGTGGTGGACGACGCCAACATCCACGGCTACCGGGCCATGGGAGTTCCCGGCGCCGTGGCCGGCCTGGGCCGCCTGCACGAGCGCCACGGACGTCTGCCCTGGCGCGACCTCGTGCGCCCCGCCGTCGAGCTGGCCCGCGAAGGCTTTGCCCTCGGGTGGTTCGACACGATGTACATGGAGTCCACAGCGGCATCCGCCCGACGCCACCCCGAACTGCAACGACGCTTCTACCCGAACGGCGAACCGCCCCAGTCCGACCACATGGAGACGGTCCGCATCACGCAGCCGGAACTGGCCGCCACGCTGGACGTTCTGGCGGAGGACGGAGTGGACGCTTTCTACCAGGGTGACATCGCGGCGGCCGTGGCCGCGGCCTGCGCCGCCAACAACGGGGTCATTGAACGGGCCGACCTGGCCGCCTACCGCGCCCGCGTGTCGCCGCCGCTGTCCACCACCTACCGCGGCGCCGAGGTCCTGACGCCCGGGCCGGGCTGCGCCGGACCCACCACCATTGAGACTCTCAACATCTACGAACAGGCCGCGCCCGCCGGGATGAGCCTGGAGGACGTGGAACGCCTGCACGCCTATTTGTGGTCGTCTCGCCTGGCCTTTGCCGACCGGTTTCGGTTCATGACCGATCCCGAACGGGCGGACGCGCCCTGGGAGGCGCTGGCGTCCAAGGACTACGCTGCCGCACGCGCATCCCAGATCGACGCCAAGGTCCCGCCGGGCGCTCCCTCCGCGGGCGACGCCTGGGCCTACCAGGATCCGGCGCGGGCGCTCGAACGCCACAAGTCCGAGACCTCCACCACCCACCTCTGCACGGCCGACGCCGACGGCATGTTGGTATCGCTGACAAATACCCTCGGCAGCTCCTGGGGTTCGGAAGTCGTGCCGGGTGAGACGGGCATCGTCTGGAACAACGGGATGTTCTGGTTCGATCCGGTGCCGGGGCGTCCCAACTCGGTCGAACCAAATCGCTCGGGTCTCAACAACATGACGCCAACGATCGTGCGCGGGCCGGACGGCCGCAGGCTGGCCGTTGGCGCCTCCGGCGGGCGGCGGATCACCAACTGCGTAACGCAGCTCATCGCCAACGTGTTCGACCACGGCCTGGGCGCCCAAGCCGCCGTGGCCGCGCCGCGTCTGGACGCCAGCACCCCCTGGGTCACGGTGGATCCACGCTTCGGCGACGAGGCCATTGTCAACTTGCGGGCCCGCGGCTGGGACGTGCGCGTTCCGGTCTACCCCGGCCGCACGGCCTTCGCCAGCCCGGCCCTCATCCTGCGCGACGCCGACGGCGGCCTCGGCGCCGGCGTGGACATCTTCCACAGCGCCTCCGCTCAGGGACTGTAGACCTCGCGGCGTGACAATGTCCGAGGTAGTAGAGTCGCTCACCCTAGAGGTTTACGCGCGGATAATTCCTGCCCTCCCTGCTGGAGTTCTATTTCAGACCCACGGCCAGGAGGCAGATTTCCAGATACCTGCGCCTGACGGAGGTATGGAGAGCAGATTTGGCGGCATTCTGGATTTGGACCTTGTGGGGGGATACGCGAAGTCACGCTTAGCATTTGTAGAGGCCAATCCTGACTTCGATAGCATTAGAAACTCAATTCTGAAATACATGGAAAGCTTCATCAATATATACAACTATACCAATTGTCGTTTTCATGCACTATATATCGATTCTATGCTGATAAAGAGGGCCAATATTCTTGTCGATAACCAAGACTACTCACGCTTCCCAGGCTGGGGGGAATTGGAAAGGATGACTCAAGATGCTCGCGCATTCGAGCCGCTCGACTTGCTGAATATAGTGGTTACCGACGTGCAATTCTCGCGAGCTCTGAATGACTTGAGAAATTCTCTTGCAAACCACTACGACACGTCATTTTACGCTTATAGAGCTGTAGAGTCCATCAAGGCTGTGTTCATGGACGCGGATGGTAGGCGAAGTGAGAACAGCGCTCAAGGATGGGAAGAGTTGCGTGAACGGCTTAGAATATCTGAACAGTTTATTATGGAAATCAAGCAGAATGCAGATTTACAGAGGCGTGGTCGCAATACTATGGTCGTTGCCGATGAGAGACTCGAGGCCATGCGTCGAGCTTGGTTGGTAGTTGGGCGTTATGTGCATTATTGTATTGAGGGTAAGCGAGGTCTAGGTAACGCCTATCCGCTACTTCAGTGATCGTGAGAGTTTAGTTGTGCATCGAAGGGGGTCGGAGTCGGAAGTGGCGGTGACCCTAACGGTCGTTTGGATTCGTAGCTGTGAGTTGACTTCGTGATAATCGCTCCAGCAGGTCGTTTCAGAGGCAGGTATGGTCTGACTGTAGGGTGCTCGCTGCACTGAGGTCGCTGTGATTGGCGCGGATTTGCACGTTGGCTCTCTTCGTTGCGTCACACGTCGCCGACTGTTGACGACTACGCTGGGTGCGGCTGCGGCCGTCGTGCTAGGCGCCTGCGGCGAGGACACGTCGCCGTCCGCGCCGGCGGTGGAGGCAACAGCTTCCCCGCCATCCGTGCCAACAGCGGCTCGGGCTGCGGCTTCCTCCTTGCCGGCGGCGCAAACTGCGACTGAGGCGGCGGAATCGACTCCCGCGTCGGGCCCGCCGGCTGGAACCAGGCTGCCTGACATCGCGGCCCGCGTGCGGCAGGCGCAGGGCGACGTCGGCATCCTGCCGCCCGCGCCGGCCACCGCGTCCGACAGGCTGATCGAGGCGCCGGCGGACATCGTCGCCGCGCGGGCCGACCGGCTGGTAACGCTTAGCGAGCGCGACCAGACGTCCGCCACCGCCTGGCGCAACATTGGCTGGCGGACCAATTTTGAGATTTCGCTGGTGAGGTTCGACGAGATCTTCTCGGGCGGCGTGCCTCGCGACGGCATCCCGCCCATCGACGAGCCTACGTTCACGGATTTTGTCGAGGCCGATCAGTTCATTGCCGGACGCGAGCCGGTGATCGCGCTGCGAGTGAACGGCCAGGCTCGCGCCTACCCGCTGCAGATCCTGACCTACCACGAGATCGTGAACGACGTCATCGGCGGACGGCCCGTGGCCGTGACGTTCTGCCCGTTGTGCAACTCGTCGGTGGTGTTCGACCGTGAAGTCCTCGGTTCGGTCCTGCGCTTCGGCGTC
>JAKZUJ010000116.1:0-2571 GCA_047516685.1 Chloroflexota bacterium
CATTCCAGCCACGTCGGACACCACGGCGGCGGTTCCGCACGCCATGGCTTCCAGCGGCGCCAGGCCAACCAGTTCGGGCAGTGCCTGTTGTCGTCCGCGGTAGTCCTCGTAAACCGACGGCATCACGAATGCGCAGGCCGAGCGCAGCGCGGCAATCACCTCGTCGTCCGACGCCCCGGTGTGAATGCGCACGGGACGGGATGCCGCCTCGGAACGAATGAACTCCAGGTATTTCGCGTCGTACGGCCGTCCGTAAATTTCGAGTGACGCGCCAGCCGGCAGACCTCGTATCGCCGTCTCGATACCCTTATGCGGCAGGAGCCGGCCCACGAATACCACCCGACCGAGCTTTTTGTCGGACCCCGGCGAGTACTTCGCCGTGTCGACGCCCGCGTAGATGACTTCCGCTCGTCGCCCGACGTACGGCAGGGTGGCGGCAGCAAACTCGCTCTGCGCCAGTTGTGCATTGATCCAGCGGCCAATACGCAAGCGCCGAACCCAGTTCACCCCGCCGCCCCCGTGATCCGTGACGAAGATCCGCTTGCCGAACGGCCGGCCGAGCAGTGCGGCCAGCGCCGTGAGACCCGACCGGGCCTGATGGCAATGGACGACGTTCGCCCAACCGAGCGCGTTGAGAAACCCGGGGCCAATCGCGTCATACGTCCGTCCGCGCAGCCGCCGCCAGGTCCGATGGACCTCGATGTCAAAGCCCTCCACGCGGCGCGTTCCCGGCCGGGCGCCAAACGAGACGAGGCGCGTCGGCGTGCGGCGCAGCATTGCGATCGCCAACTCCAGCGGGTATCGCTCACCGCCGCCGCGCACGGACTCGTCGCCGAACCAGGTTGGCGACAGGTGCAGGACGCGCACCTCACTCACGACGGCCGCTCGGCCACGATGAGATACCCGCCGGGTTCGCGAACGGGACGCCGAAACGGTCGCCAGAGCAGCGCCGCCCACAAGGCAATCCACAGCGGCGGCGGCACGAGCCGGCGTCGGTGAAGGCCGCGGAACCAGTCCTGGACACGGCGGCCACCGACGCGCCGAACCATGAGTTCATCCAGGCGGCGCCAGGTTCGCTGCGTGGCGGCTGGCAGGTGTCCGCGGCTGGCCACGACGGTCAGTCCGTGCTCGTCCAGACGTTCCGTCCATTCCTCCAGGGCGCGATAGTGGAAGTGGCCCAGGCGAGCGTTCGTTGACGCCAGGGCGGCCGCCCCCGACTCAGCCTCGATGCGCGCCGCGAAGGCCGGGGCCGGAACCGTAAACAGCAGGCGCCCGCCGGGTTGCAAGACCCGCGCAGCTTCTCTGACCGCGCCGAGGTCATCCGGAATGTGTTCCAGCACGCTGTGGCTGTACACGGCGCCGTAGGCGGCTGAAGCCACTGGCAATTTCGTGCCGTCCGCGCGCATCACGGCCCGATACACGCCGGATGCGTGCGCGACCCTGGCCTCATTCGCCACAAACTCCAATCCGTCAACCGGCCAGTGCGACCGCAGCACGCAGCGCGCGACTTCGCCCGTACCGCATCCCAGATCCAGCACGGGGTTGGCAAACGTGACCTCACGAAGCATGGCGAACTCGGTGGCGCGCCAAAGCGCAATGGCCGGCTGATGCGGATGCGCGCGTAGCGCAAGTCGCAGGATTTCGGCATCGCTCCGAGCCGCCAGCGCCGTCGGGAAACCTGCGTCACCCATTGAGTGCGTCTTCGACGAGCTGGCGCATCCGAACCTCGTAGGTATGGTCGCGCTCCACGCGGCGCTTGCCCGCCTCGGTGATGGCTCGCCGCGTCGGCTCGTCGTGGAGATACCGCATGATCGCCTCTACAACGTCGTTGGCGTCCTGGTAGACCGCGAGCTCCCCTCCGACCTCAAATAGCTCATCCATTCGTGTCTTGTAGTCCGTGAGTTGGAACGCGCCGGCGGCCGGGATCTCGAACGTGCGCATGTTCGGGCCTTCGCGCATCTGGGCATGGTGGACATTCAGCACGACCTTGGCGCCGCGATAAGCCTGCGCCACGGCGGCCGCGGGCAGCAGGGTCATGCCGCGATGCGCTTCGCGAACCCGATAGCTCGGTTCCAGCTTCTCCCACCCGCGACCCCAGACGGCAAGATCGACCCCGGATCGGGCAATGGTTTCCAGGATCTCAACCCTGGATCGGCTCGCCGGCAGATGCCCCATGTTGTGCCGTGCATCGCCAACGAACATCACGTCCGCCGACCCGGCATCCGCGTCCTGACCGGCCCAGGCCGCCGGATGGACGGCATGCGGCAGAAACCTCGCCTGCACCCCGCGTGGCTCAAGATCTGAAGCGTAGGTCGGATCGGCCAGATAGAAGCGGTCGTACAGATGCGCCGCTCCGATGATGTTTGGGAACCAGCTCGGGTCGTCGCCGCACCATTGCACCACGGGGCCGTTCGTCAGGCTTCGGAGGCGCTCAACCGATTCCGGCAGCAGGACTTCGCCCTTGAGAACCAGCGTGAGTTCCGGCCGATGCTCCCCGGCAAGGCGGAGGGTATCCAGATTGTCTGCCCGCGCCGCGTCGAACACCCGAGCGATGTGAAATCGATCGGGTCC
>JAKZUJ010000117.1:0-3888 GCA_047516685.1 Chloroflexota bacterium
CTGCAGGTGTTGGTATTTAGACGGGCGAGGTCGGCGACTTCCCTGGTGGTCGAGGGCTTCCAGAGTCGGGCTAGGGCGAGATAGACACGGCGTTCCTGAGGCGGCAGGGACTCGAGGTGGCTCTTGAAGTACTCGGTGTGCTCGTCGACGAGGTCGAGCAGGTTCTCCATGAGATCGCGGAAGGAGCGTTCGGCGCCGAAGCGGGCGATGATGGTGAGGAGGCGTGGGTTGCCGCCAGTGAGAATCTCGAGCGGCCGGACCGCTTCGGTGGTGGAGGGTTTGCCGGCAACCGTCTCCCAGAGGGTCTCGCATTCGGCGGTGTCGAGCGGGCGCAGCGTGATGACTCGAAAGATGTCGTAGAGGGCGTGCTCCGGGTTGTCGATTTCGTCGAAGCGGCTGGTGGCGCTGCCGAACAGGATGATTCGTGACTCGGTCTGGAGGGTCTGTCGGAGTCGCCAGCCGACGTCGGGATCGTCGATGTCAGTGAAGAGCATGTTCAGGTTTTCGACAAGGAGTACCAGACGGGTCTGGCGACGATCCGCGAAGTCGAGCAGCGAGCCGATGCAGCGGTCGGCCAAGGCTTGATCGTCGGTAACGGTTCGCAGATCGTCGTAGGTCAGGCGCAGGTTGTCGCGCACCTCGGTGGGCGCCTGTTCGGCGAGGCGGCCCAGGCACTCAAGCCAGAATTCGCCGCAGGTCGAGACTTCGTAACTCTCCTCGGCGAATACGATTGGAAAAAGGCCGCTAAGGGCGGGATCTCGGCGCAATTCGGCCGCCACGCGCAGCAGCAGGTGCGTCTTTCCGCTGCCGCGTGGTCCAATGACGAGCGAGTGAGGGCTGGAGCTGGCAGCGCTCTCGCGCAGGGACTCGACGAGCGAATCGAACTCCGCGGTTCGGACGCAGAACGAGTCGATGATTTCCTGGTCGCTAAGGAAGCCTGGATTGTATTTCTTGACTGCTACCGCCATTGCAGCTAATTCCTTCTATATGGAGCGTCCCTCGATAGGGGTGAAGTACCGGCCGTGTCGGGCGCGCCACCAGTCCTCGAGCAGTCCGGATACGAACTTATAGCCGTCGGCTTGGCGCTGCAGATACCCGTCGTGTTCCAGCGAATAGAGCACGTCTTCGATAGCAACTGGGTCGTCGTGCGACGACTCAAGCGCATCGCGGAAGCTCCGGACGGCCCTGTCAGTCAGGAGGCCATCGTTGACGGCCGCTTCGGTTAGCAGTTCGAGCGCGGTCCTATAGCCCTCGTCTCCAAGGACCATCCGGAGCCGTACCTCATAGTGCTCCAGGTCGATCTGCCCTCGAACGCTGAGCAACTCACCTTCGTAGACCAGTGCGACATCTTCGATGGTCGCAGTGGTGCTGCTGTTGCGACGGAGATGCTGATGCAGGTAGTCGAAGAACTGCTGGATGTGGTGCGGAACGCAGCAACGCAGGCGGCGGCAGACCTCGGTTCGCACGTCGGCAGCTAGATCAAGGTCGTAGGACTGAGCCAAGGCAGCCAAACAGCGAGTTGCGGTGTCGTGGCTCCAGGGATGCAACTCGAGGGGCGAATAGATGTTGGCGTGGGCGCTGAGGCCGGCTTGCCGAAGCACGGGTTCGAGGCTGACGCTGCCTGAGATGATCAGCGTCACTGCACCGCGATGGTCTTGCCCGTTCTTTCTGAGCCAGGCGAGAAACTGGTCGGCGGTGGCCTTCCGGTCGGGGGTTATGCGGTAGTCAGGACCCTTCAGCAGGCGGTTGACGAGGATGGGCAGTTCGTCGATCGCCAGAACCACCCGTTTGTCACTTGATGCCAGGGCGGCGAATACCTGGTCGCCCTGCCGCTGCCAAGTGCCGGCGTCGATGCCGGCACGCAGTTTCACCTTCAACTCGTGCAGTGCCAATTCGTCGATGTGATCGCGGACATCCCCCAGGCGGTTGGCGAAGCCGGACAAGATTCGAGTCCAGGCGCTCTGAACCGGCTTCGCCCGAATCGCAATCTCTGCCACGGCGTCCGCCGGGTCGTTGGCAGCTTCGAGATCCACAAAGACGGTCGCGAAGTCGCGCTCTTGCGCCAGTTGGCGCAGGAGTTCGCGCACGAGGCTGGTCTTGCCCATGCGCCGTTGGGCGGTCAGGAGGGTGTGGGTGCCGTCCCGGACCCGCTCTCTCAGATCCTGGAGTTCCGCCTCGCGGTCAAAGAAACGGTCCCCGTCGACCCAGTTGGCGCCCGCTTTTCGTAGCTGAGTGGTCATGATCAGACGCTAGCATGCCAACAAGACTGTTGGCAACAGTTTTGTTGGCAAACCGCAGGGCAGATTGAGACGTTACCAGGCGCGTCCTAGCTGGTCGTGTTCTGACTACAGGGGGCGTGGACTGGAAGGAGGGGTGGACCCAATCGGATTCGAACCGACGACCTCCTCAATGCCATTGAGGCGCTCTTCCAGCTGAGCTATGGGCCCGCCGACAGTTTAGGCGATGAGGCGGGGCCGCTGGATGGTTCGGCGGCGGTGTAGTCGGCCGGAGTGTTGAGGTTGAGGACGGCCAGTTCGGATTCGACGGGTACGGAACGCAGGCGGTGGCGGTGTCGCGTGACCACGGCTCGGAGACCCTGGGTGGCCTCGGTGACCTGTTCGAGTTCGGGGGCGATGTCAGCCGGGACGATGAGGGGATGGCCTCCCCGCCCGGCGTAGGTGGGCCGCAGCAGGGCTTGAGGATCGGTGCGCCAGGCAGCCACCAGCGGGTCGAGCAGGTCGGGGGCGAGCGGTTGATCGACGCTGACGACAAGGACTCCGGTGGGGCCGCCCTTGAGGGCACGCGCGCCGGCGGCCAGCGAGGTGGCCCGGCCTTCACGGAAGCGTGGGTTCGCCACCACGCGCGCCGGTGTGCCGCCCAGCGCCGCGCGCACTTCGTCCACAAGGCTTCCGACGATCACGACTACCTGATCGATCGCCGGCTGGGCCGCCAGCAGGTCCACCTGATGCCGCACCAGCGGCACGCCGCCCCACGGCAGCAGGGCCTTGGGCCGACCCATGCGGGTTGACTCGCCGGCGGCCAGCACGATGGCGGCCAGCGGAGGGTCTGGCGTGGTCATGGCTGGCTGGGTCGCGCGTTGGCTCGACGAGGACGCAGAGCACGGGCTGTGGCGGTCACCAGCAGGCCAACGCCGGCAGCGATGGCTGCCAGAGCAAGCGCCGCGACTGCGCGCGCGGCCCGCAGGTCTCCGACCAGGGCTTCGATATGCGCCCAGAGCGAGCGGCGGTGGAGCACGCGCAGCGCCAGGTCCTGGTCGGCAAATTCCACACGCCCGTCGAGGCGCAGGGCGCCGTCTGGGCGCCGGTCCTGCCGGGTGGCGCCGTAGACGATGCCTCCGGGCTGTCCGGCGCGGGCCTGGAAGCGCACCGTCACCGGGCCGGCGGGCGCCGGCCGGTCGAACGCCACCCGCCGGAGCTGGAGCGTGGTGGAGGGGAACACCTGCAGCATGCGCGTGGCGATCAGGGCGCCGCCGGCCAACAGGTCCGCCTGCACCAGCAGCGGGCGCAGCGTCCCCTCGGCGCGTGCCACGAGCTGGACGCCGACCAGGTCGGGATTCCGAACGATGAGTTCCTGGGCGAGCACGCGGTCCGGGCCAAGGGGCCCCAGTTCGAAATTCGGGTTGAGTTCATCACCGGCGCCGACTTCCACGGTCCACTGCGTGGCGAGCAGCAGGACCGCCAGCACGAATCCGCCGGCCGCCACGGTTCCGACGCCTTCGGCCGAGCCGAGAACGCGTCGCGCCCGCGACCAGGCTGGAGTCAGGCGGATGCCTCCGAGGCCGTACGGCGCAGGTTGTTAACTTCGGCGCAGCCGGCGGGGGCGGGGAAGATCTTGTTGGGGTTGAAGAGGGCATGCGGATCAAACACC
>JAKZUJ010000118.1:0-21531 GCA_047516685.1 Chloroflexota bacterium
TCCCCCACGCGCATCCGGTGGGTGGCCGGAACCGCTTCGGCGAGGCGAGTGGCTAGGGTGAAGGTGAACTCCGGCATGACCGTCGCGTACGCCCACCGGTGATAAAGGTCGGGGACGCCGTAGAGCGTGGACAGGGGTGCCCCGCGCAATTCGGCGCGCGCCAGCACCTCCTCCAGCATGAAGCGCATGTGCCCGCGCCGCTGGTGCGCGTCGTCCGTGTGAACGCCGACCACGCCGGCGCTGTCCAGCGTGACGCCCCGCAGGCGGTGTCCGACGGTAAACGTCTGCATCCAACTGACGAGTTCGCCGTCCACCTCAAGCCGCACCTGCTCCCAGGGCGGACCGAGTTCATGGGGAAGGAATTGGATCGTGCGGTCGGGCACGATCGGCTCAGGCGGTCGCCAGCTTCGCCAAACCCGCCAGCGCTCGCTGCAAGCGTTCCCGGCAGCGCCGACGGCCCAGGACGGCCATGGTGGCGAAGAGCGGCGGCGTGGCGCGGCGACCGGTCACGGCAATTCGGACGGGCATAAAGAGATCGCCGGCCCTCCAGTTCAGGTCGCGGGTCAGCTTGCGCATTCCGGCTTCGAGCGTGGGGTCGTCAAACGGTTCGGTCTCGTCAACCAGCGCCGCCACCCGTTCCAAGGCCCGGGCCGTCTCAGACGCGTCGTGGCGATTGAATCGGGCCTGCCGCATGTCCGGGTCAAGATCGTCGTCGAAGAAGAACTCCATCAGGTCGGCTGTTTGATCGAGGTGTGACAACCGCTCGTATTCGAGCTCCAGCGCGGACGTGAAATACGGGCGCTGATCCGGTTGCAGGTCCAGCCCGGCGGCGGCCGCGTAGGTCCAGGCGCGATCGGCCAGATCCTGCAGATCGAGCCTGCGAATCCACACGCCGTTGAAGTGGTCGAGCCGCTGCGAATCGAAGATGGCGTCGGCGCGGTTGACGCGTTCGAGGCTGAACTCCGTCGCGAGTTCGTCAAGGCTGAAAATTTCGCGTTCGTCGCCCGGTGACCAGCCCAGAAAAATCAGGAAATTTGCGACAGCCTCGGGCAGGTAACCGCGGGTGCGGTATTCGCCCACCCACTGGGCGCCGTCGCGCTTGGAAAACTTCTGGCGGCGGCGGTTGAGGACCAGGGGAAGATGGGCAAAGGTCGGCGGGGTCCAGCCCAGGGCCTCGTAGATCAGCAGCTGCCGGAAGGTGTTGGAGACGTGATCTCTGCCGCGCACCACGTGGCTGATACGCATGTGGTGGTCGTCCACCGTCACGGCCATGTTGTACAGCGCCGAACCGTCGCCGCGGGCAACCACGAAGTCGTCGACATCGCCGGGGCCAACGCTGATCGATCCCAGGATGATGTCGTCGAATTGAAGCGCTTGCGGCTCGGTCCGAAACCGGACGGCCGGAACTACGCCCGCTGCCTGGCGTTCGGCGATCTGGGCGGCGGTGAAGTGGCGGCCGATACCGGAGTAGCGCTGCGGCTGACCCTCCGCTCGCTGCTGCTCGCGTTCGGCGGCGCGCTCCTGAGCCGAGGTGTAGTCGTAGTAGGCACGGCCTGCCGCCAGGAGTTGCCGGATAGCCTCACGATGAGTCTCGTGCCGTTCGCTTGACCGGTAGGGGCCGTATGGTCCGCCGACGTCCGGGCCCTCATCCCAATGCAAGCCGAGCCAGCGCAAGCCGTCATAGATTCCGGCTTCGCTGGCAGGGTCGCTGCGCTGGGCGTCCGTGTCTTCGACGCGCACGACAAAAACGCCGCCGGCCCGCCGGGCCATCAGGTAGTTGAACAACGCGGTGCGGGCGCTGCCCAAGTGCAGATCGCCAGTGGGGCTAGGCGCCATGCGCACGCGCAGGGGCTGGGTCATGGCGCGCAGTATCCCACTGGCGGTCGCCGCACGCCCTGCCGGACGCCGCTCACGCTTCGTAGTACCCGATGATCGTGTCCATGGCGGCGGAGAGTTCGGCGATCCAGGTTTCAGGCGATGCGGTGCTGGGACTGACCTCGGGTGTGATCCAACCGCCGTAGCCGACGCTGCGCAATGTCTGCATGACCACCGGCCAGTCCACGTCCCCATGCAGCAACTGGGTGAATCCCAACCATCCGCCAGGACTCAGCGTGAAGTCCTTGACGTGCACGCGCGCGATGCGTTCCGCGCCCAGCGCCTCGATCCAGTGCTGGGGACGCCCGAACTGCATCACGTTGCCCACGTCGAAGTAGACGCGCAGGTTGGGGCTGGCAAAGCCGTCCACGAATTCCAGCATGTCGCGCGGGCTCAGGATCAGCGCGTTCCAGACATTCTCGACCGCCAACGTGACGCCGGCCTGTTCGGCCTGCGGCAGTAGGGCCTCGGTGGCTGCAAGCGCGGCGTCCCAGACCTGGGTGAAAGGCGCCTCGTCCGTGACGACACCCGGGATGTAGAGCAGGGTGTCCACGCCCAAATCCGCCGCCAGGTCAATGCTGCTCCGCGCCAGCGCCTGGCCTTTGGCGCGCACGTCGGAGTCTGCGGACGACGGTGAGTACTGCCAGGGGATCCCGGCGTTGAGACACAAGATCGGCAGGCCATCGGCTGCCAGGTTGCGAAGTTCGCGCCGTTCGGCCTCCGTGGCCCGCAGCGAGAACGGCCCTTCCGCCGGCAGGGTCAACTCCACGCCTTCGAACCCGCCGTGCCGAGCCAGGCGAAAGACTTCTGGCAGCGGCGTGTCGCCGCCCAGACAGCCATCACGCAGGCCCTTACGCAATCGCCGGGCGGTGTTCATCAGCAAGTCTCGTGGATGGGCGCGGTGCGGATGCGAGTGTAGTAGCCCTCCGACGAACTGCAGCCGCGACGGCTTCGCCCGGGCGCTATTCGAAGATCAGCCGGGGATACCCGACAACTGACTCCCGCTTGATCAACTCGGCGACGGCGCCCCCGGTGTGGAGTCAATGGCCTCCGGCCTCGGCGTCAGGGTGGCCTGGAGATCCAGCGTCCGACCCATCCGACGGACCGACAGCGAGAGGGGCTCGCCGACACGGGCCATATCGATGGCGTGCGACAGGGTGAATTCGCGGGTCAGCGGCTCCCCGTTTACTGCAACGATCGCGTCGCCGGCCGTCACGCCCGCCGCGTCCGCGGTGGTATCCGGCATGACACCGCTCACCGCCACGGCGTAGGGATACGGCGAACCGGCAAAGCGATCCAATTCTGGGTCGATCAGCTGGTAGCGGACTCCAAGCAATCCCCGCGCCACCTCACCCGTGGACTCGAGCTCGGGCAGTCGGCGGATCACGTCGGCTATGGGCAAGGCGAAGCCGATGTCATTGGCATTGGACTGCACCGCCGTATTGATGCCAACCACGCGGCCATCCGTCGTCACCAGCGGACCGCCGCTGTTGCCTTGGTTAACGGCTGCGTCGGTCTGAATGAGGCCGCGAAGCGGAATCGCCATCGGGCCAGTGGCGGTGTTGACAGTCCGCGGAATCAGGCGGTCGAGACCACTGACGATTCCAGCGGTGACGGAATTCCGAAAGTTTCGGGGACTCCCCAAGGCCAGGACGGGCTCACCGACCCGCAATGAGGCATCGTCGGCCAACTCCAGCGCTGGAAAGGGTCCGCCTTCGGCCTGCAAGACGGCCACGTCGCCCCACACATCGCGACCGATAATTTTCGCTTCAATGCGATGTCCGTCCGACAGGGTGACGCGAACTTCGCCGTCGGTTCCCGGAGGTAAGACGTGGGCGTTGGTCAGGATGCGGCCGTCCGTGCTGTAGAAGAATCCAGTTCCGATCCCCATGCCTCGGTTGAACGCGCCATCCCGCACCTCAACGGTGACGACGGCCGGCATCAGCTGCTCAAGCAGATTCACGTATGAGGTCGGGCCGGCAATATCGACGGGTGCGGTGACAGCGTCGACGGCCGGCAGCGCCTCCACCGTGGACGTCGGGGCGGGCGCGGCCGCACGGCCGGCAACGTATCCCGTGACCGCTCCACCGCCGGATCCGAGCACGACGGTCAAGGCCAGTAGTCCGATAATCCAACGGGATATCCCCGATGGTTGCATGGGCGACGGTGACTGCGACACGTGTGGATCAACCAATAGCTATTAATTTGAGTATAGGCGTGATCGTCGGGCCGTCCGTGTAATTCATTACGGGGCGAATCGGGTCTGGCCGGCGCCGTTAGACTGACGCCATTCGACTCGATCGCGGGGCGCCGTGCAGGACACTCGGTTGGCGCTGGCCCAGATTCGGCCCGCCCTGGGCGATCTGGAACACAACCTGGCGCTGCACCTCGACTACATCGACCGGGCCGCGGCGGCTTCGGCCGATATCGTAATCTTTCCCGAACAGTCGCTGACCGGATACTTCCTCAGTGACCTGGTGCCCGACGTCGCCTTGCACCGGGACGATCCCCGGCTGGACTCGCTTCGTGAAGCCAGCCGCAAGATCGACGTAATCTTCGGGTTCGTGGAAGAGACATCGGACCACCGGTTCCTGCCGGCGGCGGGCTACCTGCACGACGGCGAGTTCGTGCACGTCCACCACAAGGTCTATCTGGTGACCTACGGCCTCTTCGACGAGGCGCGGGACCTGGCCGGCGGCGGCGCGGTGCGTGCCTTCGAGACGCGCTTCGGCCGCCAGGCCATGTTGATTTGCGAAGACCTATGGCACCCAACCACCGCCAGCATCGTGGCCGCCGACGGTGCGGATGTGATCTACGGACTCTCCAGCAGCCCCGGCCGCGGCGTTGCTGGCGGAACCCACGAACTGGGCTCGGCCGAAACCTGGCGCGCCATCAACCGGCTCTACGCCCAGCTGCACGTCTGCTACGTCGTCCATTGCAACCGCGTTGGCTTCGAGGATGGCGTCAACTTCTGGGGCGGGTCCGAGGTCATTGCGCCGGATGGCGAGATTCTGGCGCGCGCGCCCGAGTTTGAGGAGGCGCTCGTGGTCACTACCCTGGCCGACGCTCCGCTGCGCCGGCAGCGGACGCGCCTGCCGCTGCGGCGGGACGAGGACGTGGCGCTCAACGGGCGCGAGTTCGCGCGCATCGCGGCCCGGCGGCATTGGCTGGATGACGGCTGAGGTGGACCTGCGCGAGCGGGCGCGGCGCGGACTGAAGTTGGACCCGAGCCTGACCTGCCGGATCCTCGAAGCGTTTATCCGCGACGAGATTGGAAAGTTCGGCATCCAGCGCGCCGTGGTGGCGCTCTCCGGCGGGATCGACTCGGCCGTGAGCTGCGCCCTGGCCGCCCGCGCCTTCGGGCCCGAGCGGGTGCTGGCCGTGCTCATGCCCTATCGGACCAGTAATCCGGCCAGCCGCGAAGACGCCGAGACCCTGGTCGATCAGTTGGGCATCCCGTCAACGCTAATCGAGATCTCGGCGGCGGTTGACGGGTTGCTCGGCGAACTGGACCACGACCTAAGCCCGCTGCGGCGCGGCAACATCATGGCGCGCGCCCGCATGATCGCTCTCTACGACCAGTCGGAAGAGTTCGGCGGACTTGCCGTGGGCACCAGCAACAAGACCGAATTGCTGCTCGGCTACGGAACCCAGTTTGGCGACATGGCCAGCGCCGTGAACCCGATCGGCGACCTGTACAAGACCCAGGTGCGCTCCGTGGCGGCGGCCCTGGGCGTGCCGCGCGCAATCCGCGAGAAAGCGCCGAGCGCTGACCTGTGGGCCGGGCAGTCCGACGAAGAGGAACTTGGCTTCGACTACGAGCGCGCGGATCAGGCGCTCTACCTGCTGATCGACGAGATGTACGCGGCCGCCGACTTAATGGCCGACGGGTTCGAGGCCCACCTGGTCCACGAATTGCAGCGCCGCGTGGTCCGCTCGCAGTTCAAGCGTCGACTTCCGCTCATTGCCAAGCTCTCGAACCGTACTATTGATCGAGATTTCCGCTACCCGCGCGACTGGGGGCGCTGACCAATGCCCGTCTACAGCCTGGCCACCGTCTTGTGGCCCAACGGCGTGCCCTTTGACCGGGTCATAGCCGAACTCGCCGGCGCCGGATTCACCCAGTGCGAACTCTTCGCGTCCAAGGACCTGGCCGACGACCGTACGGCCGGCCAGCGCCGCCGCATCCTGAATCAGCACGGCGTCTGGGCCCGTACGATTCACCCGCAAATAGCGGATGTGGACTTGGCGGCACTGGACCCTGCGGTGCGCGCGCAGGCCGTTGACACCGTGCTCTCCTGCTTTGAGCCGTTCGCCGAACTTGGCGGGTTCGCGTCCATCCTGCATCCCACCAGCGGAGACGTGCGCGCGGAAGACCAGCAGATTCGGATCGCCGCCTTCCGGCGCTCCCTGGACACGCTGACGGCCCGGGCCGAGCAGTTGGGCATCCGGTTGGCCTGCGAAAACCTGCAACTGAAGGGCCAGCCGCGCCCGCTCTGCCGGATGGAGGATCTTCGCCGCGTGGTGGACGACTACCCGTCGACCGTGGGCATCTGCCTCGATACCGGCCACGCCAACAACAACGGAATGGACCCCGCCGACGAGGCGCGTATCGCCGGGGAGCGGCTGATCGCCCTCCACATGCAGGACACCGACGCCGTGGAGGACCGGCACTGGCCGCCGGGACTCGGAACCATCAACTGGCGTCGCGTAAGCGCGGCGCTCATTGAAATCGGCTTCGACGGCGCGCGGACGTTTGAAGTGAGAACCGGCGCCTCGGGTCCGGCGGCTACCGCGGCGCTCGTGCGGCGGATCGCCGACGCCTGGGCCAGTGGACGCGCGCCCTCAGAACTCCCACAGACGGAAACCGCCGCCGGATTCAACGCGCGCTAGCAGCGTCCGCGCCTGGTCCACGCGGGCGGGTGGCTCGCCGCGCGTCTGCCGCAGGTAGGCCTGCAAGTCGGCGGCCGCCTCGGGGTATCGGCCAAGCAGGCGATACACCCGCGCGCGGTCAACCAGCAGGCTGCGGTCGCTGGCGTCCAGTGCAATGGCGCGCGTGAGATCCAGAAGCGCCAGTTCGGGGTTGTCGCGGAGATTCGCCAGCGCGCGGCGCTGATGGCGGCTCGCGGTCGACACGGGTATCGCCGCCACCGCCGCGGCGCTGCCCGCCATCAACAGGCCCAGCACGATCATCGGGGAGGCGAAGGGAATACGCTCGGCGCCCATCACAACGCCCGTCGCGACAATCAGGGAAAAAATGGCCGTCAGGAACGCGTGGTACCGCATCCGGGGTGAGCGACCAGGCAGGAGATCTCTCCTGCAGTTACTACAGCGGGCGACAGATCCGTACTGCCTCGTCCTGCACCGCGGACACTGCAACTCGCGCTCTACTCCCCTGGCGGCGACTGCTCAACCCGACTCAGGCCAAGCGGGGCGCGCCTGACAAATGTTAACAAGGTGACATAACGCACGCAACGTTGTGACGCGGCGCCGTGCTCCCCTGGCCGGCGCCCGTGCCGCCTCGGCCATCGACAGTCGGCCTCTTGCCGTCTCGCTATACTCCAAAACCACCCCGCGCGTACCTATACGCCACGACCCAGCAACCCGCGGGCCAACCAACATGATTCGCAGCCGGCTTTCCGTATTGTTGTCCGAAGGGCTGTCCGCGGCGCAGGCCGCCGGCGCAATCGCCGCCACGCCCGCCGTGACCTTCACATTGGAACGGCGCGACGACGACCTGGCCCACTACTCCAGCTCCGAAGCCCTGCGCCTGGCTCGGATTGTCGGTGCGCCGCCGCGCAAGATCGCCGAAGCCATCGTGGCCCACCTGCCCTCGTCGTCGGCCGTGCGCCGCGTCGAGACCGCCGGCCCGGGCTTCATTAACTTCTGGATCGACGACGAATGGGCCCTGCGGCAATTGCCGGCCGTGATCGGGGCCGGCGCCGCCTACGGCGGTTCCGACCTTGGCGGCGGCGCCAGCGTGCAGGTGGAGTACGTCAGCGCCAATCCCACCGGTCCGCTCACGGCCGGCGCCGGCCGCGGCGGCGTCGTTGGCGACGCGCTGGCTCGGCTGCTCGACGCCTGCGGCTACGAGGTCACTCGCGAGTACTACGTCAACGACGCCGGTCACCAGGTCGAAATTCTCGGGCAGAGCGTGTATCACTACTATGCCGAGGCGCTGGGGGTGCAGGCGCCCTTCCCGGCGGATGGCTACCAAGGCGACTACATCGCCGACTGGGCCCGGCAGATAGCGCGCGAAGACGGCTCGCGATGGCTTGGGAACGGCGTTCCGAGCGACCCCAGCGCACTGCAGGCCCGTGCCGTCGGCATTGGCCTCGCCGAGATTCGACGAGACCTGGACGACCTTGGCATTGAATTCGACGTGTGGTTCTCCGAGCAGGCCATGCGCGACCGGGGCGACGTGAATGACGTGATCCATGCCCTGGACGGTCAAGGATTCGTTGCGCAACGTGACGGTGCCGTCTGGTTCATTGGCGGCGCTGGCGCTGACGATCGAGAAAACGTGCTGGTTCGCTCACGGGGCGATCCCACCTACTTCGCCGTGGACATCGCGTACCACCGGGACAAGTTTGAAACGCGCGGCTTCGAGCGTGTGATAGACGTATGGGGGGCTGACCACCACGGGCACGTGGCCCGCATGCACGCCGCCATGGAGGCATTGGACGCGAGTTCCGACGCCAGCCGGCTGGAAATCCTGGTCACGCAAATGGTCGGCATCCGCACCGACGGCGAACTCGGCCGCCAGGGGAAGCGCAGCGGCAAGTTTGTGACGCTGCGGGAAGTACTGGACGAGGTCGGTCCGGCGGCAACCCGCTACTTCTTCCTCTCAAAGGCCATCGACAGCCAAATGGAGTTCGACTTGGATTTGGCCAAGCGCGAAGACCCGGAAAACCCGGTCTACTACATCCAGATGGCCCACGCACGCTGCGCTGGCATCCGGCGAACCGCGGCAACGGCTCGCACGGCCGCCGGGCAGGCGGCCCTCACGCCCGACGATGTGGCGCTGGCTCGCCGCCTGCTTGCCTTTCCGGAAGTCGTGGCCGACGCCTGCCTGAACCGTGAACCGCACCGGGTGACGCACTTTCTGCTGGAGCTGGCGAGCCTTTTTCATTCGTACTACAACAAACACCGCGTGGTGACGGACGACGCCGCGTTGACGGCCCGGCGGCTGGAGCTGGTGAGCGCCGCCCAACTGGTGCTGGCCAACGGGCTTGACCTGCTGGGGATCGCCGCTCCCGAACGGATGTAGCCGGGCGCTACGCCAGCGTTGCCAGGTTAGACGTGGGCCAAGTCGCCATGCCGCCCTCCGCCAGGCGAACGTGCACGAACCGAGTCGCGATGCCCGAGTCCATGCGGCCAACATCCGTCGCATCGCCCAGCAAGATTCCTTCGGCGCCCGCGGCCGCACCACAAACCAGACGCACTGGGAGACCCTCGACCGTGCGATGGGCAAGGCCTTTGGCGGCTACCACCGGGAGCAGGATTTCTGACTGTCCGGGCTGTCGCGCGCCGATCGCGGCGCCAACCTCTCCTTCGGCGGCCCGAAACACGTCTTGCAGCGCGTGCGGCATGCGGGTGACGCCCGCGCCCCCGGTCAGCACAATCGGCTTCGGCGGCCGGCCGTAGCTTCCTTCGGGCGGCGCCAAACCTGCGATCGTCGGCGACAACGCCAACCCTGTGACCATTTCCGCGTCCGCCGAAGGGGCCACGATCCCGGCCACACGCGCTTCCAGCGCGCGTCGCACCCACTCGGCGCGCAGCGGATCCGGCGTAACCAGAATCCCGGGTTCCAGGCCTTCGGCCCTTGCATCGGGCCGCTCGCCCGACTCCACGAAGCGAAACGGCCCGTACGCACGCCCACCGCCGCCCAGGGCGCCTGCCACCGCCACGCCTTCGCCCTCCACCACGATTCCGTCCTCTGGATCTGTGCTTACTACGTCACCGCCCAGGCGGCAGTAAAGGGCGGTATCGCGATCCCCGCGGACGAAGACCGCCACGCCCGTGCGCGCATTGACTTCAGCCAGCACCCCGCGTGTGGGCGCCAGCCAGGTACGACTCGTGCGCAAGCGGCCCGGCGTACCCGCCAACACTGTTTCGGCTTCGACCGTGTCCCCAGGCTCGACTGCCAACAGGTCGGCTACTTCGTCCGGCTGCACCTGGAGCAGGCGTGGCAAATCGACCACGACGACGCCGCTTCGCAGACGCCCCCGACACCAGATCTGACCAGGAGCGACGGTGTCGCCGACCTCGACCAAAATGCGACCGGGAAACGGCAGCGCGTGTCGCCGCCGCAGCCGCCCCACGACAACAGCGCGCGGCAGCGCTTGGCGGCTCGCTCGTTCAGGTGACATGCACGGCGTCCTGACGCCATGGACGACCCGCGGGATAAGCATTGAGGGCGCGGTGCCACTGTCCCACCCAAGCCTGGCGTGCATCCGGAGCTTCCGGCCATACCAGCGGTCGACCGCGTGCGTCGATCACCAGGCCAATACTGCCGGCCATGATCGGTGCGCGTAGGTGGACCGGCCGCCCGTAGCCTAGTCCCGCGTCGAACTCGGGCGCCGGCCAGATGCGCACGTCGGCTTCCACGTCGGCTTCCCACTGAATGACGTCAATTGAGCCTGTAGTCACCTCGCGCTCGATGACAGAAGCACCCGCCGGATGGACTTCCACGGCCACCGCCGCGGTACCTAGCGAGGCGTCGCCGCGCAGCGCCGCGCAGGCGCCCAGGCGAACCAGCGAAGACTCCACGGAGGCCGTGAGCCCTGTCTGAATGAGACAACCGCTCATGGCCAGCGCGTTCGAGGCGTCCAGGGCCAGTTGCGTTACGCCGGCAGTCTCGAGGCTGTTGATGAGTACCAGGGCCGCTTGCACCGGTCGGGCCAGCGTTCGGGTGATGTCGCCAGTGATCACCGCCAGGTCAACCGCCGGAGACTGTCTGCGGCCACGGCCCGACTCGCGGAGAGCCTCACGCGCCGCCGCGGTCCATATGGCGTGGGCCAGTTGCAATTCAGAGGATGTGGCCGGCAGCGCGGTTGGATGGGCCGTCTGCTCCAGCACGAAGACCTGCAAGGCCTCCGGCAGCGGTTCGTCCGCCGTCCAGCGGGCCACCCGGTCGATGGGCGTATGTAGCCCCAGATGAAATGGCCGACCCTGTAGCCGTTCGGAGCCGAGCCGCGTCACCTCTGGCGTTTCGCCGCGAACGGTCACGGCCGTCACGTCTCCGTAGTCAAACGAGATGAGACTGACGTCCAGTTCCTGACCCGCGCTGAGCTCTTGCGCTGCCGCGCCGAGGGCGGCAGCCCGCGAAACCTGCGGCGCACGGCTGACCGTGGGCGGGACAATTCGGTCCGCCGACGCTCCTCGCCGCACCGCACGGGCCGCATCCTGCAGCGCGGCCAATGGGGTGCCCATGTCCATGGGTTCGGTGGCTGAGCCGCCGTACACCTGAAAAATCGTGGTGGGCATCGCGGCTTGCAAGCGCTGGCAGGCCGTGGCCTCCGGCTGGCCTTCATAGAGCAGCACGACGCGCGGCAAGTAGCCAGACTCATGATCGGCCAGTCCGCCAGCCAACAGGTCGGCCACGTAGTCCAGACTCTCCCCGGTATCGTCGCCGGTAAGGGCTACAACGATAGTGTCGGGCATGCGTGAGCCGATCACGTCGAGCGCCGCGGGCCCGTCCACTCGGTCGCGAAACGCTCGTACGGCCGTCGTGGCATGTCCGATGTGCTCGAAACCGGCCGTGGCAATCGCGCGGGTGAGTTCGTCCTCGTCGCGCTGCACCAGGTTGCCCATCAGGTACGCCGTCGGCTCGCTCACCGCGTCGTCCCCGGTCACGGCCGCGATGTCGGGTGCGCGATCCAGCAGCGATCCGTCGAACGGGGCCTTCGGAAAGGCGAAGGCCCCGGCGCGGGCGGCGGCATCGGCCAGCGCGCCCTCGAAAGCCGGCGTGAGATCGAAATGCGGCGCGTCCAGCGTGGACGGGGCGGCGCCGACTGCCAGGATCCTGTAGCCGCTGGGGCCGCGCGCGTAGATCCCCGCGCGGACGCAGGGCCCCAGGTCCATCACCATCAGGCGCTCGGCCGAGTCGGATCTCACACGCATCGTGGCAGGCGTCGCATACTCACATCAGTATGTATGAGGCACGACCTATACGCGCTGTTTCACGGCCGGCTGCCGCCAACTGGGCTGCTCCATGAAGTCCATCTCGTTCCAGTGGACCCCCGGCATCGAAAGCTGGGAGGCCGAAACGGTCGTCTCCACGATCGCCCACCTGCAGGAGGTGGCGCTTGTGCTGGGCCAGCGTGCCGGATTTAGCGTGGAGCGGGGGCACTTGCGGCCGTTCGGAACCTGGGTGATCCCGCAGCTTCCCCGCGGGTCGCCCTACTGGAGCGCGCTCTGGTACGTGGAGCAGAGCCTGGATGAGGCTAGCGGCCAGATCGTCGGGCCGCGCTTTATTCGCACGCTCGAGCGGGAGCCCTGGCAGCAGGCCGGGCCGCACTACGACGTGGCTATCCTGGACCATGACTTGCGGGACGCCCCCGAGCACAACATCTCGCCGCGGAGCGATCCCCACGTGTTCGCCAGTTGCCGGCCGAACCTGGCCGCTGTGCTGTCCGTGCACCGCCTGCGCGCCATCTCCGAGACGTCGCAGCGACAGACGGCATTGCGGCGGCTGGCCATCAACGCGTTTGGTCGCGTGCTCGAACTGCCCGGCGCCAGCCGTCAGACCAACGTGGAGATGGCCCGCGGCAACCTGGGCTGCCTCAACCGCTGCGCGTTGCGCTTCGCAGCCGACGTGGGACAGCTGCTGGACTTCGCGAGGGAAGAACACGAGACCCGCACGATTTTCTGTGCCGAATGCACGGCGGATCTGCTGAACCACGTGATCCGCACGCACTTCCACTCCAACTAGCTGCCTGGCTGGACATTGCCTGGACGGATCTGCCGCTCGAAACCCGGGCGCGGCGCCGGCAGGCGGCGGAGGGCAACTAGCCGAGACCGCGGCGAGTCCGAATCGGTCCCGGGCGCCGGAGCAAGCAGCTTCGTACACTGGATTCGACGGTTGCAGGGCTGAGACTTGTGGCGGTGTTGCTAGGCGAACTGGCGCGGCGAGCGCTGTCCAGCGTCATCACGCGCTACGCCTTCGTCTTCGTGTCGGCCGTGCTGCTGCCGTTCAGCCTGCGCCATCCCATCATGGCGGCCGGCGTGGTGCTTATCCTGGCGCTCGTCGGGTATCTGCTCTTCAATGCCAGCCGCCAGGCGCGCGACGAGGACCGGCAGGACTGGTAACCGCGGCTCAGAGCACGCCTTTGGTCAGGATCAGGTTGCCGTAGAGCCGTCGTTCGCCGGTAGCCACAATCGCGAAGGCATGACGCGCCCGCTCGTAGAAGGCAAATCGCTCCACGCGCTCGAACCCAACCGGCCCGCCGTGAGCCGCCTGGGCAATGCGCCGAAATTCGGCCACGACTTCCGGCTCGGCGTCAGGGTCGCCGACCACGGCCATCACGGCCGCTGGCTCTTCGACGTACTCATCAAGCGGCAAGAGCGACAGGATGGCCTCGGCGGCGCGGGTTGCGCGTATGTCGTCCAGCCGCACCAGGCGCCGGGCGTTGGCTTCGGCCGGGAAGTTGGCGTCCACGATGACCAGCTCGTCCCCGTGGCCCATGGCGGCGAGCACGCGCAGCAGATCCGGGCCCAGGAGCGGATCAATTCCCTTCAACATGGCGGCGTCCCCATGCGTCAGCGTGGCGGCATGGTGTCACACCACGGCCTGGCAACGGTGCGTCTTGTCACCGAACAGGGATGAGAACCGCGTTACGCTGAGCCGCCCTATGGAAACTGAGGTCACCGTGAGGCAGCCAGCCAACTACGCGGAAGTCAAGGCGCGCGTGGAAGCCGCCGCCGCCGCGCCGGGCCTTACGCTGATTCGCTACCCGATTGCGGGACTCGGCCTGGACTTGCTTCGGGTCGACATTGCCGCGGAGAAACCCGCCGTCGCTCGAATTGCCGTTTTCGCCGGCACGCACGGTGATGAGCCGGCGCCGGTGGTCACCGCGCTGGAGTTTCTGGAGCAGCGGTTGTGGGCGCGAAGCCCGTCCGTCGCCTTCAGCGTGTTTCCCTGCCTGAACCCCACCGGCTATGACCTCGGAACGCGCGAAAACGCGGACGGGATCGACATCAATCGTGAGTTCGCGCGCGACGACGTACCGGAAGCCCGCGCCTTGAGAGCCGCAATAGCGAACGACACCTTCGACACCTTCGTCGATGCGCACGAAGATTCCGAGGAAGTCGGGTTCTACGCCTACGCATTCTTCAGCGATCAGTCGTGGCCGGGGCTGATCGTTGAAGCCGTGGCCGAGCAAGGCCCTATCATCAGCACGCCCGAGGCGGATGACCATCCCGTGGATAACGGCGTCGTGGGGCAGGGCGACGAAGAAACCCGGGACGAACGGTTCCGCGAATACATGGCGGACGGCGAGTGGCCGTTGCCGTTCTTCCTCTACGATCGCGGGATACGCGACTTCATTACCACCGAGACGCCGGGTCTCATTGAGTTGGCAACACGGGTAGCCATGCAGCACGCCGCGCGCGACCGCCTGGTTGATCTGCTGACAGGATTGAGGAGCGCCCAAACATGACGGACGGCCGTTTGCCGACTATCGACGCCCACGCCCACGTCGGCGCCCAGCAACCGCGGGACCACATGCCCGGCTACTGGCCGGAAGGCAAGAACGGTCAGTCCGAGGCCGACATGCTGGCCTGCATGGACGCCGCGGGGGTTGACTTTGCGGTGCTGCACACGTGCAACGTCTGGGGCATGAAGTACGCGGCGCGGATGGTGCGTGAGCACGGCGACCGTTTCATCGCCGTCGTCAAGGTCGACGGAGGAACGGCGCATCTGCCGCCGGCGCTGGAAGCGATCCAGCGGCACGTCGCCGATGAGGGGTTCAAGGGCTTGTACTACGACCCGTGGCCGCCCTCAGACGACGCGTTCGCCAACTTTCACGCGCCAACCTACCGGCCTGTGTGGGAGCTGGTTGATCAGTTGCGCCTGCCGGTCTGCACGGTCTCCTACGGTGCCGATTCCCCAGACCACTTTCAGGGCCTGATCAAGCTGCTGGACGCCTGGCCCGATCTGACGATCACGGTGGTGCACGGTCTGTACGTAGGACGGAAGGCCCCAGCAGGACTGATAGACGCGGACGGCCGCGTGAGGTTCGATCCCGGCATCGTTGATTTGGTCAAGAACTACGACGTCAACCTCGAGATCCTGGCCGGCTATCCGGGCGCCTGGTGGGGTCCGGACGACGTGGTGCTTCGCGCGCTCTATGAGACCTTCGGTCCGCGAAAGCTGATCTGGGGGTCCGAGTTCACGAAGGCCAACGCCCTGACTCAGGAAGAAGCGCGCTCGCCGGAGTTCTACGCCCGTCAGGTCAACTACCTGCGGGACCACTGCCCGTACATTCCGCCGAACGACCGTGCCTGGATTATGGGCGGAAACACCGCGCGCATCTACGGCGTGTAGCCCACGAACAAGCGGCCACTCGCCCTGGCCTGATGGCCTGGCGCGAGCGCTTGTGTAGGAAGCCTCACCATCAACACCCGCTCGGTAGGGCCTAGAATGCCGTGGCGGCGTAGCGCAATGGTGACTACATGCAACGACCAATGGTAGGGCGCGTCATTCGAATGCTGGCCCTTCCCCTCTGGCTCCCCCTGGCAATCCTGGCGCTGTCTGTCATTCGTTTTGGCGGCCTGCCCTTCGCTGCGGGCGCCGGCGGTATGCCGAACGCGGGCGCGATGATCGGGTCCATGGTCGCCTTCACCTGGATTGCCGCGCTCCCGCTGACGCTGGCGTTGACCTTCTTGCATCGGCGCGGGCGCGTCCTGGCCTACGTGTGCGGCGCGGTGCTGGCGCCGATCACGGTCTTTGCGGCGTTGCTTGGCGGCATGTTTGGTCCAGTGGGGATCGTGGCCTACCCGCTCGTGTTCTCAGCGCCGGCCTGGATCGCCCTGGGTATCACCGCGCTGATTCAGCGGCGCCGCACGAACATGCGACCGGCGGAGAGCGTCTAGAGACCGCCGGACTTCGGCCGCCTAGCCCGGTGGGCGCTGCTTGTGGTGCGCGCTGGCTTGCTGGAAGGCGTGGCCAATCTGGAGGACGGTGGCGTCGTCGTGCATACGGCCCACGATTTGCAGGCCTACCGGCAGACCGTCCGTAAAGCCCATCGGGACGACCAGCGCCGGATGGTGCGCCGAGTTGAACAGCGAGGCGTGGAGCGTGTCGTTGGCGCGGGCATCGAACGGCTTGATGTGTTCGGCCGGATACGGAAAGGCCGGGCTTAGCAGGAAGTCGCGCGATTCCAGCGCATTTGAGATCGCGTCCTGGATCGCAGCCCGCGCTTCCAGTCCGCGCAGGTAGTCAAAAGCGGAGGCGTTGGCGCCGACGTTCAACCGATCCCGGATGGGTTCGGCTATGGAGCTGAAGTCGCCGTCGAACATCTCGTGAATGCTGACGTAGCCCTCCGAGCGAGACACGACCTGCGCGGCCTTTGGTTCAAGCGTTGCAGGCAGCGACCAGGCGTCGATTTCGACGCGTAGCTCGCGAATCACCTGAACGGCGTCTGCGAACAGCTCACGGATTCGCGGCTGCGCGTCATCCACGAAGTCCTGGATTATTCCGGCGCGGTAGCCGCCGATTCCCAGGTCCAGCGCTGACGAATAGCCTCCCGTGGCCCGCTTGATCGCATCGGGGTCGTTGGCATCCGGTCCGGCCATGGCTTCCAGCATCAGCGCGCAGTCGGCGGCCGAGCGGGTCATCGGTCCGATGTGGTCGAAATTTCGGACCAGGGGGCGCGCGCCCGAGCGACCGACAAGACCGAAAGTCGGCTTAAGACCAGTGATGCCGGTCATGTGCGCAGGAATCCGTACCGACCCGCCGGTGTCGGTTCCCAGCGCCCCCAGGGCCATGCCGGTGGCGACGGCGGCCCCGGAGCCGCCGGACGATCCCCCGGGGTGCCGGGTCAGGTCCCAGGGGTTGCGGGTTGGTCCGAAGTGCGGGTTGTCGGTTGTGATGCCGCGGGCGAGTTCGTGGGTGTTGGTCTTGCCCAGGATCACCGCGCCGGCCTGCCGCAAACGCTGCACAACGTGGGCGTCGACGGTGGGCCGGTGGTCTTGGAATTTGATCGATCCGTAGGTCGTGACCACGCCGGCGGTGTCGATGACGTCCTTGATGGCGATGGGGATGCCGTCCAAGGGTCCGCGACGCTCGCCGGCCGCGGCGCGGGCGTCAGCGGCTCGCGCGTCCGCCCGCGCGGAATCGGCCATGACGTACGCGTAGGCGTTGAGCGTCGGATTTAGACGCTCGATGCGGGCCAATACAGCCTCGGTCAGGTCCAATGACGACAGTTCGCCGCCGGCGAGCGCCGCCGAAGCCGCGCCAATTTCGAGATAGCCCAGTTCCAGACTGTCGGCCATTGGCATCACGCTCCCTGCGTCCCATGCATCGCCGCCCACCGTATCAGCCGGCGGTTGGCGTTGTTCCACACGGCGAAGGAGTGCCAGAATCGCCCCGCCCGAGCCTCCGGATGCCAAGAAGCATGTCCAACCCTCACGCCGACGAACTCCTCGAGCGCGGGGTCACGCTGATTGAAGGCGTGATTCCACTGGACGACCTCCCCGGAGTCCGTGCGCGGGTTCGGGCCGACATCCTGGCCAACAACGACACCAACATTCCGGCGCTTGGTAAGACGTCCAACCTGTTGCGGATCAACCAGGACCTGGCCCCCTATCTGGCCGAACCGCGGCTGACCGCCGCATTGAACGCGACTCTGGGGCCGGGCTTCCGCCTGTCCTTCTTTACGGGATTCGTGACCGGGCCCGGGCGCGAGCGCGACGTGTGGCACGCCGACTGGCCCTACAACCAGGAGCACAACACGCGTATCCCGGCGCCGTACCCGGACATTCCCCTGCACCTCACGACGTTCTGGATGCTGACTGACTTCACCGTGGAGAACGGCGCCACGATTGTTGTGCCCGGCAGCCACAAGCTGGGCGACCATCCGCGCGACGACGGTCCCTACGGGGACGCGATGACGCCTCGCGGCGACGAAGCGCGGCTGCTCGGTTCGGCCGGGTCGGTGGGACTCGTGGACAGCCGCGTCTGGCACGCCGTCTCGCCCAATGTGACCAGCGAAGACCGCGTGGCCGTGGTGATCCGTTACGCCGCCTGGTGGCTCAACCTGAACCCGACCCGGACAAGCTCACAGGAGTACGACCCCGCGTACCACCGGTCGCGGATCGACGATCTGCCCGAGGACGTCTACCTGGGACTGCCCGCTGACGTGCAGCCGCAGGTCCGTCATCTCCTGCCGCCGGGGGCGGCGGCTCTCGCCTAGCTGTCGACTCGCGACAAGCGGAACGGGCTAGCCGGCTGAGCCATCCTTGCGCTGGTGAAGGATGACCGGGTTGCCGTCCAGGTCACTGACAAACGCCATGTGGCACACCGGGGACTCGAACGGCGCCATGCTCACGCCTCCGCCCGCTTCGCGGACGCGCTCGGTCATTGCTGCCACGTCCTCGCAGGCAAACGCCGCGGACGGACGCATGCCGGAGTCAGACGGCGCGACCGGTGCATCGTCCGCCACATGTAGAGCGACCGTTGTCTCGCCGGCCTGCAGTTCGCCCCACATGCCACCCATGCTGAAGACCGGCGTGAGGCCAAGCACGTCGCGGTAGAAGGCGGTGGCCTTTTCCAGATCGGCAACGGGGAAGTACACGTAGTCAACACCCAAAACTTTCATTGAGGTTCCCTTGGTGGTCGGTGTCGTGTTCGACATCAAAGGCTCAGCTTATGCCACGGAGCCCATTAGCCTTCAGGAAGGTTTGCGACGGTGCGGCGATGGTCATGTCTGGCATCCTCGCCCGTCGCGTGCAGGGCAAGGAGCAATCGGATGGCAAATAACGTGGTGCACTGGGAAGTCAACGGCAAGGACGGTCCGACGCTGCAGAAGTTCTTCGGGGACCTTTTCGATTGGGACGTCTCCACCGATAACCCGATGAGCTACGGAGTTGTCGGCCCATCCGGCGATGGTCCCGGAATCGGCGGCGGCATTGGCCAGACGTTCGACGGCTCGTCCGGGTTCGTCACCTTCTACGTGGGCGTGGACAGCGTGACCGCGGCCCTGGAAAAGGCGGCCAGCCTGGGCGGCAAGATCCTGATGCCGGAGACGAACGTCATGGAAGGCGTCACCATCGGCCACTTCGCCGATCCCGAAGGTCACATCATCGGCCTGGTGAAGAACGAGCCGATGTAGGGCGTCGCGGCGGCAGCCTTGGCCTGCCGCGGGAAGCGTCCGCAGCTTGGCTTCTGACAGCTAGACTGGCGTTCCGGCCGCATGCTTGGAGGGGACTATGGTTCGCGCAGCGTTCATTGGCGCCGGCCGAAGGGCCACCAGCGCGCACTACCCGGCGATCGGGCGAGCCTATCGACGCGTTGAACTGACGGCGATGTGCGAGCTGGACGAAGACCGGCTCACGAACACCGCCGACGAATACGACGTCGAGGGTCGCTACACCGACTTCCGGACCATGCTGGAGCGCGAAAACCCGGACGTGGTCTACGCGGTCACGCGTCCGCCCGACATTGCCGACATTGCGGTTGAGGTCTTGGCGTCCGGCGCGCATCTCTTCGTCGAGAAGCCGCCGGGTGTGGGATCGGCGGACGCCGAGCGTATCGCGGCGGCGGCGGAAGCCAACGATCGAATCGTTTGCGTGGGTCTGCAGCGCCGCTGGACGCCGATGCTTCGGGCGGCGCGGGCACGGGTGGAAGTGAACGGTCCGGTCATGCTGGTCAGCGCCGGCATGAGCAAGAACCTGCTCAGCGATGACCAGGGCGGCCGCTCGATCAATCGACTCTACGAGCAGGACATTCACATGGTGGACTTCCTGCGCTGGCTCTGCGGCGGAACCTGGGACCAGGTGCTGACGCGGGGCGACGACACGTATGCCGGCTGGATGAGCACCTACAACTCGATCATCCACTTCACCAATGGAGCCGTGGCCGTGCATTCGGTCACCGGCCACGCCGGCGCGCGCCACTACCGCATCGAGATGCACGGTAATGGCGTCAGCGCCTATCTGCTGCCGCCCATCCACGGCCAGATCTACGCGGACGACCGGCCCGAGCCGGAGATCATCGAAGGCGAACCGATTCCCGGTCACCCCGGCGGCCAGCTGGACGATGGTGTAGACGCCCTGCACGCCGACTTTCTGAACGCCATCGCGGAAGGCCGGCAACCGCTTACAAACATCCACGACGTCATTCACTCGGTGCGGCTGCTGGAGGAAATCGGGCAACTCGATCCGACCGGCCAGCCGCTGAAGCGCTAGGTCGGCGCCGTGGCCCTGAAGATTGCCGTCATCGGCGCGGGCAGCGTGGGCTTCACCCGCAAGCTCATGCGCGACATCCTGTCTGTTCCAGAGTTGCAGGACACGCACTTCGCATTGACCGACATCTCGCGTCCCAACCTGGACCTGGTCTCACAGCTTTGCCAGAAGGACGTCCGCACCAACAAGCTGCCGGCGCGGGTGTCGGCCACCACGCAGCGACGCAAGGCGCTGCGCGACGCCGACTACGTGATCTGCTGCGTGCGCGTGGGCGGGCTGGAAGCTTTCAAACACGACATCGAGATTCCCTTGAAATATGGGGTGGATCAGTGCGTGGGCGACACGATCTGCGCGGGTGGGATCATGTATGCCCAGCGCACGATTCCGCAGCTGCTGGCCTTCGGCGACGACATCATGGACGTGGCCAAGCCGGGCGCGCTGCTGCTGAATTACGCGAACCCGATGGCCATGAACTGCTGGGCGCTGCTGGACCACGGCGTGAATGTGGTCGGGCTTTGCCACGGGATCGAGCACGGCTGGAGCCAGATTGCCGAGGTGCTGGGCGCGGAGCGGCGCGAGGACGTGGACATCGTCTGCGCCGGCATCAACCACCAGACCTGGTTCACGCGGATCGAGCACCAGGGCCGCGCGATCAGCAGCCAGGAGCTGCTGGCAGCCTTCGAAACGCATCCGGTCTACGCCAAGACTGAGAAGGTGCGCATCGACGTGCTGCGGCGGTTCGGCTACTACTCCACTGAGTCGAACGGCCACCTGTCCGAATACCTGCCGTGGTACCGCAAGCGGCCGGACGAGATTCGGCGCTGGATTGACCTGGGTAGTTGGGGCTACGGCGAGACTGGCGGGTACCTGCGGGTCAGCACCGAGAAGCGCACCTGGTTCGAGACGGACTTTCCGGCCTGGATGGCGGCGGAGGATCCGCCGATCGACGCGGCGGATCGCTCCGACGAGCGCGGCAGCCGCATCATCGAGGCCCTGGAGACCGGCCGCCCCTATCGCGGGTTTTTCAACGTCCGCAACCAGGGCGCGATCAGCAATCTGGACGACGACGCGGTGGTGGAAGTGCCCGGCTATGTGGACGCGCTGGGCATTCACATCCCGCGGGTTGGCGACCTGCCGCTGGCCTGCGCGGCTACCTGCAGTGCCTCGATCGACGTGCAACGCATGGGCGCCCGTGCCGCCGCCACCGGCGACGCAACGCTGCTGAAGCAGGCCATGCTGCACGATCCG
>JAKZUJ010000119.1:0-5633 GCA_047516685.1 Chloroflexota bacterium
TTGGCGACGACGAGACCTGGGTGTACTTCGGCGGCGCAACCTCTCAGCACGACCTCTGGTACGCAGACGATCAGGAAGAACCGCATGGCCCTGCAGCGCACGGCACGAGTGATCCTCGCTACGCGCTGGGGATCGGCAGGCTGCGCCGCAACGGGTTCGTCTCGGTAGGGGCCGGCGCCACGCGCGAGGGCATGTTGGCCACTCAGCCCTTCATGTCCGACGGCGACCGGCTGATCGTTAACGCGGCCTGCGGGCCCGGCGGCTACCTGAAAATTGAAGTCCGCGACGCTACCGACCTCGTCCTGCCCGGCCGAGCCTTGAGCGACTCCGACACCTTCACCGGGGACAGCGTCCGCCACACCGTCACCTGGCGCGGCGACGCCGACCTGCCCCTCCCCCAGGACGCCGACTCCGGCACCGTCTACACGCGATTCATTCCCCACCGGCGGCTGCGGTTCGTGATGCGCAACGCGGAGTTGTATTCGTTCACGATTGAGCGGTCAGGCAACTAGAAGCCAACCCAAGCCCGTCGGACCATTACTCAGGCATTGGCCTCTTCAGGAACCGATGAACCGGACGATTAGCCCGTTAATGGTGGTCGCGGTCGTCACTGATCCGAGGACAGCAATCACCATCCAGCGGGTCAAGCTGTGGAGGTCGGACTTACGCTCAGCACGAGCAGCCTGGATATCAACTCTCAGCGAGTGAATGTCGGCCTTGGTTGCGACGGTCGGGAGCGTGACCTCAATAGCGGTCAGCCGCCGCTCAATCTCAATGGCGGTCAAGTCCACCGTCATCCGGTCTTCCCTTATCCCGCCCATCTTTGCCTCTCGCTCAGTCTAGCGCTTGGCGCAGCGGCACCGCCTTGCCCCTGCCAAGAGGCGCCGACTCCATCGTGAAATACACCGGCGAGACGATGACCAGCACGATGAGATACCACTGGCGGATCATCGGCAGCAGATGGATCTCCAGTACGGCGAGCGAATCGCTCGCGAACTTGCGAGGTCCCGGCGGGTTGAGAGGGTCAGTCCGCGCCGTCAGGCTTGGTTCTTCGTGGACGTGCGGTTCGAAAGTCGGTGACAAGATCTGCAAGCCGACTATTACGACAGTCCACCGTTGCCACCGTCGGCAACCGCAACTGAGACCAGATCTCCATCGCGGCGCGACCGGTCAACTTTGCCAGAAAGAGCGCCATGACTGTTCCGTGAGTAACCAGCACCCATGGCCCGGAAGTCCGCATTGTCAGGCGGTCGATAGCGGCCGTCAGCCGGTGCAGCGCTTGAGCACCTGACTCACGACCAAACACGATGTCGTTTGGATTCGCGAAAAACGCCTCCAGCTCTCGTTGCCTCGTTGCCGCATCGCACCACGTCACGCCTGTCCGGTCGTGCTCGCGCAGATCGGGCTCAAGCTCAACATCAACACCGCAGTGCTGCGCGATGATCCTCGCTGTTTCTATTGCCTTACGTTCGTCGCTTGAGCAGATCAGCTTGGGATTGAATTCGGCGACGTAGCTGGCCGCGCGAATCGCCAACCGATTGCCCTTGTCACTTAGCGGCCAATCTCGATAGCTCATGTCATCCGAGATGCTGGGCGCGGAGTGTCGGACAAGCAGCAACTGCTGTCCGCTGAGATCCGAGAGGGCGTTGAGCGAATCACTTCGCTGCATCGGACTCGGTTCCTTCATGGGCGTCTTGCGTGAGCGCCAGGTAGACGTCGTCCAGGCTCGTGCGAATCACCGCGTACTCGTCGACACCCTGCGCCCGCACCTGGGCAGCCAGCGCTGACTGGTCGTCGCCGTAGACGGTCTGACGCCCCTCGGATGTCTCGTAGGTCAGCTTGTACTCGCGCCCGATCGACGCGCGCAGGTTCGCGATGGTGTCGATGGAGATCAGCCGACCATCCTGAATGATGCCGATGCGGTCGCAGAGCGTTTCGGCCTCCTCCATGTAGTGGGTGGTCAGTAGCACGGCGGCGTCGCGCCGGCGGTAGCGCCCGAGGTCGGGACGAGTTCCGTGGTGATCTGCCGTGCCAATGTGGTCTTGCCCGCGGCGTTCAGGGGTTCGAGTCCAGCCGACGAGCCCCTGTGGCGCTGTCGTGCACTCATTTAACGGGCGCCGCGTCCTGAGATTGTTGGGCGCAGGTTAGTCGTCGGGCATGTCATTGGTACACCCACACGAGCAGCGCCCCACGCCTGGGAGTATGTTCGTTAGGACTGAGCAGGCTGACACCCACGGCTGTAATGCCTCGAGCAGCTCATCCGCGCATCCTGATCGTCGAAGACGACGCGCGCTACGTGCGCCTGCCGCACGCGATCCTGAAGCTGCGGAGCTACCGGACTCTCAGCGCTGGGACCGGGGCACTGGGTCTTGAACTGATCGCGTCCGAAACTCCGGCCGCTGTGCTGCTGGACCTCGGGTTGCCGGACATCAATGGCTTGGACGCGCTGCAACGGACGCGGCAATTCACGGACGTGCCCGTGATCGTGATCAGCGCGCGCGGCGATGAAGCTGGTGTTGTACGCGGCCAGCACAGACTGAGCCCCGCCCGCTTGGCTTCCCGCGGCGTCAGGTTCGGTCCTGGCGCCGCGGCACGTCGCCGCGGGGGGCGTCGATCCAGCACACCCGACCGACTCGCTCAACGCTCGGGCGACATTCACTAGACTTGCCGCGCGCGCCGCATCCATGACGGAATCGATCCATGAAACTCACCAGTCAGCAGCGCAGCTTCTTTGAGACGTTTGGCTACCTGGGATTTCCCGGACTCTTCGCAAAGGAAGCCGAGGCGATCACCGAGGAATTCGAGCGCCTCTGGGCCGAGCACGGCGGCGGCCACCACGGGCAGGCGCACGACTATCAGCAGCGTTCGGCGCTCGTGCCGTTTATCGACCAGAGCGAGTACCTCAGCGCACTGCTGGACGACCCGCGCATCGACGACGTCGCCAGCGAACTGGTGGGCGACGACTACAACTACACCGGCAGTGACGGGAACTTCTACGTGGGGAACTCCCGCTGGCATTCCGACGGCTACGCGCGCAGCGCGTACCGCAACATCAAGTTCGCGTTCTACCTGGACCCCGTGGCGCGCGACTCAGGCTGCCTGCGAGTCATTCCGGGCAGCCACCATCGGGGCGATGACTATGCCGAGTCGCTACAGGGCATTATGTCAAGTCAACGAGCCTGGACGATGACTGACCGCCTGGGAGTCACCGGGCAGGAAATGCCAGCCGTTGCGCTGGAAACCCGCGCGGGCGACATGCTGATGTTTAACCAGGATCTCAAGCACGCATCCTTCGGCGGCGGAACCCGTCGGCGCATGTTCACGATCAACGTGTCCGAGCGATTTGCCGACGACGACCTGGACGAATTGCGCACGGACATTGGCGGGCAGGCGCGGTTCTGGATCGAGCGCGCGTACGGCAACGCCATGATCCGAACCGCCGGCCCCCGGCGTATGCGCCACCTGGAGCAGCGCCTGGCCAACGACGGTCATCTGCCCGACCTCGTCCGCAAGGTCCGCCAGGAAATGAGCGAGCCCTCTCGCGGATAGCCTGAAGGCGCCAACTGGCGGATCTGGAGCTTGCGCCAGCGTTCGAATTTGGAAGGTCCGAGCGATATGGAGTGCAGAGCCACGCTGCGGCTCGTAGACCGGAATAGCGTCATGCCGCCACCAACCCTCACATGAGAGCCAGGCCGTCAGTCGCGCGGCGCCGTGTTCTGCGCCTGCTGGGCAGCGGAACCGTCGGGGCGATCGTCGCCGCCTGCGGCGAGTCGTCGCCGGAGCAAACCACGCCGCCTCCAAGCACGGCCCGCAGCGAACTGGATGCCGCCCTGCAACGCGCCCGGACCGTCGCGGCCACCGTGACCGAGCGCGCCCCACAGACAGGGAGTTCCCTTCCCCAGCCCGGCGAGCAACGTGTCGTGCCGGTGGCCGTTATGCCGCTGGAATACTCGGGCGGCAGGCTTTTCGGACTGTTCGCCAACGGCTTTATCGAAGCCTCACGCCAATCCGAAGGCCGCTACAAGTACGACGACGTCCCGCTCAATGTCTTCGACGCGGGGCCTTGGAGCATGAGCGTCGCGCTTACGGCCGCGGCGGCCTCCTCGCCTGAGCTTGTGGCCTACTTCAGCACCGATCTTGACGACCTCGTGTCACATCGTCAGCTGGCGCCGCTGGACGACTTTCTGGTCACACCGATCCGGGATTTGATTCCGGTGCGTTCTGGCCAGGCCTGTTGGAACGGGGACGGCACGCCGGGGTGCAATACGGCCTGCCCTTCGCGGTCTCGCCGGCATTCACCTTGATCAACGGCGAGCTTGCGGCCGAGCGCGGTATCGACTTGCCTGAGCCATCGCTCCAGGCATTCACCGCCGAGACGTTCCTGGAGCTTGCCCAGGCGTTCCACGAGCCTGATCCCCCGGACGGCGGAACCGGCACGCAAGGCATCCTGGGCGCCGTCCAGTCGGAACCGTCCTCACAGGGCGACTACTTCGTGAATCCACCGGTGACCTCGGCCTTGCTGTCCGCGCTGGGCGGCTTTCGCGACGCCGCCGGCGGCTTTACGCCGCTCGAAACCGACCAGGCCCGGGCAGTCCTGGAGTTCTATCGCGATCTGACCCACCGCCACGAACTGATCCCCGTGGGAAGCCTCGACTACCTCCGCTATATCCAGGCTGGGAAGTGGGGGATGGGATTCGGAACCATCGCCTTCTCGGACCTGGGTGAGTTCCGCGCTGACAACCGGGTCTACCCCTTCCCCGGTTTCGGCTCGGGGCGCAACCCGACCAATACGTCCATGCTCGGCATCACGGCATCCGCTGATAAACCGGATGCTGCGTACGACGCGCTGCGGCGCCTCTATGCCGTCATCGCGCCCGAATCGACCCTCCCGCCCATGCCTGTCGATGCGCCGGCCGTTCGTCGGCTCATGCCCGAGTTACGCGGCGATGATGAACACGTAATCGTGCACCTGCTCCAAGACTCGGTGTTTTTTGACATCTCGCCGGCCGAAGCCCAACTCGTGCGCAACACGCTCGTGCGCGACGTCTTGATTGGCGACACAAGCCCGGCCGAGGGGCTGCGCAGGGCACTTGAGGAGCTCCAGGCGAGTTCCGTCGCAAACTGACCCGCTTCCAGACGCGAAGTCCGGCGGCCCGCTATCCTGCGGGCATCAGGCGTTTGGCAGCCGCCATCAGGAGTTAACCGTGTCCAAACCATCGGTCGAGAACGTTGATGTGTTCTTCCCCGGTCAGGGCGACACGCTCGCCCAGGCGCCCGCGTACCACTGGGAACGCACCGCAGCACCGACCGAGGTTTCCGCCAAGGAAGGCCTGTCCGAACAAACCGAGCGCCTGGAATCGGACGCTCTGCATACGCTTGGAGTGACAGCCAACTTCTACTCCAGCACCCGCGACCCTAATGCGATGCTCGTGGCGGTCATTGGGACGGACCGGTCCCAACGAGGGCGACTGGCGCGCGCCAAGATCACCATGGACTTCACGAACCTGCACTATCACGACTACGACGGCTTCGGCGTCAACATGCCCGGACTGATCGTCACGGGCGCCGGGAACGTGGTGGCCGTGTGTTCCCGGCGCCACGATTCAATGAGCGACGGCGGCCATGAAAACGAC
>JAKZUJ010000120.1:0-6779 GCA_047516685.1 Chloroflexota bacterium
TGAGGAATGGCACACGGCCGATGCGCTGTCTCGCCTGAGCGACTCCCTGCACTTCAATGGATTGCGCCAAAGCTGTGTGTTGGTCTGGAACGCGAACAACGACATGTCGTTTCACCGTATGAACTGGGACCGGATTGGCTACGTGGCGGACTTCACGGCCGTCTCAAAGTACGTCAAGCATCAGATGTGGGACTGCGGCGTCAACCCCGTGGTGATTCCGAATGGTGTTCCCTCGGAGCGGCTGGAGGCTGTGGACCCGGACGCGGTGGCGGCGTTTCAGAGGGCGCTGGACTGCGATCTGTGGTTCTTCAAGATCGGTCGAACCGATCCCGACAAGGGCTGGCTGGAAGCCGTGGAAGCAATCCACCGGCTGCGGTCCCAAGGACTCAACGCCCGCCTGGTCATCAAGCCGGGCGCGTACGAGGCCTTCGGCGACGAGGTGTACCGGCAAATGGTGTGGCGGGGACTGGACCGGGCAGAAGTCGTGACGGAAGACCGCTCGGTGGCGGGCATCGCCACGGCGCTGGGCGCCGCGCCCGAGGCGGCGGTGCTGGACCTGCAATTCTTCGTGCCGGACGACATCCTGCCGGCGTTCTATCGAGCAGCGGACGGCACGCTGGCCAACAGCGGCTACGAGCCGTTTGGCTTGGTGGGACTGGAAGCGATGGCCGCCGGGGGAATCGCCTACGTGGGCTCCACGGGGGAGGATTACGCCCGTCCGCTGCAGAACTGCGTGGTACTGGACGACGCGTCGGACCCGGATGAAATCGTACGGTTTGCCCTGCAACTGAAGGATGACCAGGCGCTCAATGCGTCAATTCGGGATGGCGCGCGTCGGGCAGCGGAGTTGTTCACCTGGGAAGCCGTGACGCCGCTCTTCCTGACCCGGATGAGCCACCTGGCCGCCGGGCAGGGCGTGGACGTCGGGTAGCATTCGCGGAGCGCCAGCCGGCCGCCCCACCCCAAGATCGCGCCACTTCCATCGCCGACCATCTGGTTATCTACACGCTGATTCACCAGCCGCGGCGGGTGCGTATTCCGGCGGCGCCGATACCGCGCGGGGCGGACGCGGCGACGATCGAAGCGCAGCTGTTCGACGACGAGTTGAACCAGTTCTACTTCGAGAAAGTCGCGCGCTGGTGCTACCGGCCGGCGATTAAGCTTTGGCGCGAATTACTGGATCGGGGTCTGACCCTGGGACTGGGAATCCCGCTGTCCACGCTGCCGCAGTTCGAGGCCTGGGATCCGGACCTGCTGGAGGATCTCAAGGCCCTGCTACGACACGAGAATTGCGAGCCGGTGGCGACCGAGCCGTATCACGCCGTCAGCATGCTGCTGGACCTGCCGCTGTTTGCCGCGGCGATGGAGCGGTCGGCGGAGGGTTTGCAACAGCTTTGCGGCCAGCGCCCTCGGGTAGCTGATACGACCGAGATGCTGATGTCGTCGGACATTGCGCGCACGCTGGCGCGAACGGGCTTCGAAGCCGGGTTCGTGGACGGGCGGCCCTGGATCATGGAGTGGCGGAGCGCGGCCCACCTCTACATGGAGCGCGGCGGGCTGCCGCTGCTGGCTCGCCACTTCGACCTGAGCGACGACGTGGGCTACCGCTTCTCGAATCATAGTTGGGACGGCTGGCCGCTGACGGCAGAACGCTACGCCGACTGGATTGCGGCCACGCCCGGCAAACTCGTGACGCTGGCCTGGGATTTCGAGACATTTGGCGAGCACCACAATGAGGACACCGGCATTTTTGAGTTCATGGACGCGTTGCCCGCTGCGCTGGAGCGGCGCGGGGTGCGCTGCCTGACGCCCAGCGGGGCCGTGGATGCCTTTGGCGACGAGGCGCACGAGCTGCCGCTGTCCCCGTTCCCGGCCACCTGGGCGGGGCAGAACGGGGGGCTGGAGTTCTTCGTTGGCAACCACGCCCAGCAGGCGGTGTTCCGGCTGATGACGGCGGCCTACGGCAGCGCGCGGCTCACACGAGACCCGAAGCTTGTCGACCTGGCCCACATGCTGTTGCAGTCGGACAACCTGCACTGGCTGCAGTGGGTAGGCAAGGAAGGCTCGGAAGCGGACGTTTCCGCCTATTTCACGCCAAACGAGTGGATGTGGCTGGGCGCGGACCGGATGCTCTGGGAGCACCAGCGCGTGTACATCAACTTCATTGACGCGATCAGCTAGCGAGGCAGGCATGGAGGACGTATTCCTGGGACCCACGCAGACGACCGTTCCGAAAATCGGCCTGGGAACGGCCCGCTACTTCGGCGGGCGGGGCGTGCTGGTCAAAGGGCTGGCGGCGGGTCTGCGGCTGATCGACACGGCGGAGTCGTACAACGCCCGGGGCGACGAACCCGGGCAAGCCGAGTTGCTGGTGGGGGCCGAGCTTGCCGGGCTGTGGAATCAGACCTTTATCGCCTCCAAAATCTCGCCGCGGAATCTGGCGGCGGCCGACGTGCCGGTGCATGCGCGGGCGAGCGCGCAACGGCTGGGCGTGGAAGTGATCGATCTCTACCAGATTCATGGTCCGAATCCATCAATTCCGATAGCCGAGACCATTGGCGCCCTGGAACGGCTGGTGGACGAGGGGCTGATCCGGTTCATTGGCGTAAGCAATTTCTCGGCCGACCAGTTGAAAGCGGCCCAGGACGCGGCGCGGCGCTATCCCATTGTGTCCAACCAGATTCGATACAACCTTTTCGACCGCGCCGACGAAGATGTGCTGGCCCTTTGCCGGGAGACAAAGGTCACCGTGATTGCGCACACGCCGCTGGCGCTTGGGAACTTGGAAGGGCACAGCGGCTCGGCAGCTCTGGCCGAGATCGGTCGCGAGACGGGACGGACGCCCGCGCAGGTGATGCTGAACTGGCTGGTTGGGCAGGAAGGCGTGATTGCAATCCCAAAGACCGACCGGCCGGAACGGGTGGCCGAACTGGCGGGATCCGTTGGATGGGAACTGGATTCCGACCAGCGCCGGGCGCTGGACGCGTGCGCCTGATCGCCGACCGCGACGCGCTGACCTAAGGAACGGGATAGACCACGATGCGGATTGCCATGTTGGTTTGGGAGTACCCGCCGCACGTTGTGGGCGGCCTGGGGACGTACTCCGGGGCCATGGCCCCGGCGCTGCGGGCGGCGGGGCACGACGTGCAGGTATTCGCCGCGCTGCGTGATGGCGCCGCGCCGGAGCAGGCGGATACACACTGGGCGCGGCCACTGGATCTGAGTCCTACCTATCTCGGGGTCTACAACCAGGAGGCGTCAAGTTGGGGCGCCTTCTTTGGAGAGCTGTACTCAACAAACATCCTGTGGGCCGACGCGGTACGCGAGGAGCATCGACGCCAACCCTTTGACGTGATTGCGGTCCACGACTGGCTGGCGGCGCCAGCCGGGCTGACGCTGGCGCAGCACCTGGACGCGCCCATCGTGCTGCACGTGCATAGCGCCGAGTGGGGGCGGCAGCCGGGCGGTCCTTCACCCATCGTGTCGCAGTGGGAGACAGCGGCCGGCAGGGCAGCGGCGGCCACCATCACGGTCAGTCACGCGATGGTGCGGGACCTGATAGCGCACGGTTGGGACCCGCAACGCGTGCACGGCGTCTGGAACGGGGTGGATACGGAGCTGTACGCCCCGGACCTGCCGGGCGGACCCGCGCTGCGGGCGCGCTACGGGCTGCCGGACGAGGCGCCCGTGGTGTTCTTCATCGGCCGCCTGACGGGTGTGAAGGGGGCAAGACCGCTCATGGAAGCCTGGCCGAACGTCGTAGCGCGAAATCCGCAGGCTCGCCTGGTGGCTCTGGGCACCGGCGATCAGGACGATGAGATTCGGCGGCTGGTGGGCGAACTGGGCGTACAGGACTCGGTCACGCTACGCACGGAGTGGGTTTCAGAGGCTGAGCGGATCGCGCACTTTTCGGCCGCCGACCTGGTGGTGCTGCCATCCACGTACGAGCCGTTCGGGATCGTCTGCCTGGAGGCCATGGCCTGCGGAAAGCCGGTGGTCGTGGGGGCGCGCGGGGTGGTGGGGTTCCGGGAGCAGGTCCTCAACAACGGGCCGAATCAATGCGGGCTGCACGTGAACGGATCAGATTCCGCCGACATCGCCTGGGGAATTAGTGAAGCGCTGACCGACGGCGAGCGAATGCAGCGCTGGGGGCGGAACGGTCGACAGCGGGCGCTGAAAATGTTCTCTTGGGCGCAGTGCGCAAGGCGCACGGCGGAGGTTTACGAACGAGTTGGGTGACCCGCAGTGTATGGACTAGCGCCGGGGAGGGCCTCACTCCCGCTTCACGATCCCCGTCAGCGCTGCCAAGGCCAGCGTTACGACAACCCAGCCAACTAGTCCCAGAATCCACAGGAACAGTACTGCTAACCAAGCAAACGTTTCACCGCTGGCAGTGTCTATCTTCCAGAACAAATCGATGCCCAGATCCACGATCGGTAGAAAATAGTCCAGCGTGAAGAAGCCGAGAATGATCGGATGTATCCAAGCGGGCGCGTCCGAAAGACCGATTCCGAGTCCAGTGGCCTGCACCGCTAGGACGATTCCATACACAGGTAGAAGCACGGCCACCACGCCGGCACGGAACGGTCGCCACGGCTGCCAGCCATAGCGCACCGACCAATAGAGAAAAGCGTCACAATACCGACTCCACCAGCCCTGAAGAGTGTTCCGGCGTGCACGTTGCTTTGCGATCAATACCTCTGCTGCCTCTTGGTCCTGACCGTTGCGCCGGAATACGGTCGCGAGTTGATCGAATGGCTGCGGGTAATACAGCGATTGGCGGTTTATCCACTTCAAGCGAGTGTCGACATCTTGGGGAGAGCTTGGAGAAATCCACTCGTACTCGAATCCGTCGAGTCGAAAGAAAGGGCCCGGTCCGGTGAGCACTGCGCGATCATCGACCAACATTGAGACCTTTGCTCCTATCAGATCGACTAGGCCAGGCGCTCCAAAGTTTGTATCACAAAGCCACAATGATCCCACACGGGCCTCCTGGAGGCCCAGAGCCATGCTGCCCGAGTTTTCGAACGTCCCGCCGGAACAGTTCAGTTGGCCGACAATCCGTGCACCTAGCAGCTGGACCGAGCCAGTTGCGTGGAAACCTACCGTCTCGGATGGGAGTTTGTTGAGGAGCACGCTTTGACCGATCTCAGCATTGTCAGCAGCGAGTGCCGTGCCCCCAGGGTTTTCGAAACGCCCGCGTGAGCAGCTCAAATCGCCGGCGATTCGTGCGCCTAAGAGGCCTACCGCACCGGTAGCGTGGAAGCCCGCATCCAATCGCGCTCCGCCTCTCACCTCAAGGCCGTCGGCAGCAAGCGCGTCGCCGCCGGGGTTCTCAAACCGACCTCCGGAGCAGGCGAACTGGCCATTGACGCATGCACTCAATAGCCGAACCGTACCCATAGCGTGAAAGGGATCGCCACCATCCAACGGCTCGTTTAGAAACACGCCTACGCCGACTTCCGCCCCATCCAACGAAAGCGCCTCTCCACCAGGGGTGAAGAATCGACCACCAGTGCAGTTCAACTGACCGGCAATCCGCGCGCCAACTAGCCTGACCGTACCGGCGGCGAGAAAACGATTGGTTCCGTCTGGGACTTTGCCAAGGAACACACCAGAGCCAACAACCGCAGCGTCCGCAGCGAGCGCAACGTCCTCAGGGTTTTCGAACAGCCCGCCAGAGCAGGTCAAGTTTCCACCAATCCTCGCACCCAACATTCGAACCACTCCCGTGCAATGAAAGGCTTCGTCCAGGCGTACGTCTCCTCCCACTCTTAGTTGATCAGCGATGACCGCAATCCCAGCATCACCGAGTATTCTTGATCCCGAGAGGACAAGAGAACGGTCAATCTCGGCGTGGCTAAGAAGAAGTGATCCCTGAATTCGAGATTGGATAATCCCTAGGAATCCGTCGAATAAGGCACCGGTGGCGTTGATGGACAGGACAACAGAAGACTCCAATATCAGGGTTCGCGCGCGAGTATTCAACATAATACATTGATCATCGAAAATGCATCGACTAAAGTGCGCACCAATTGACAGCTTGGCATGGCTGATATCCACAGTTCCGGTCAAGCGGGCACCCGCGATCTGAACCTGCCTTATCGCTGGCAGTCCGCTCGCCTCGGCTCGCATCAGTAGCTCTGCTAAAACCTGTCCGCGTATGGCTCGCTCTTCGCCCCAGGCGTCGGCCGACTCGAGTTGACGTGGATCGCCGTCGCCAAAACTGAATGGTTTACCGGCCATCACGGCGCTCCATGCAAGGCGCTCAGGTCCGGTCAGGCGGAGATCGTCAGGAGGTTCCATTTCGGGAAGAGCTATCTAGTCGGGCAAGCGTGCTGCTTGACGATAGCAGTCGGGTTCCTTCAGAAACTAGGAAATCACCCACACTTCGTACACCAAGATCGCATGAGTCGCGCGCATTGTGGACTCGTATCGGCCTGCACCATGGTCCTCGCGGAGAGTCATGTGCTTCGGCGAGGCGAGATCAGTCCGGGCGTGCTTCAAGGCGGGCAACGCGCTCGCTGAGATCGCCCATACGTTCTGCCAGGACATTGGCCCGGCCATCCAGGGCGCCGACATCGGCGCGCAGCCAAGCGGCCAGAGCCACCATGAGGGCAGCCTGGGCACAGGCCACGCCTATCACCGTTCCCAGGTTCGGGGTCAACTCAGCGCTGAGACGGACCGTCCATCCAGGCACCGCCACGTTTCAAGGGCCGGTCCGCGGATCACTTGAGCATCCGTGTGCGGCACGGTAACCGTTGCCCGTCGTCCGACGG
>JAKZUJ010000121.1:0-8705 GCA_047516685.1 Chloroflexota bacterium
GTGCTGGATGTGGAGTCCGTTTCGTCGATCCGTGACGTGACCGACAGCATCGCCGAGCGCTACGGGCGCATCGACGTGCTGGTCAACTGCGTAGGGATACAGCGCGAGGAGCCTCTGCTCGAAGTCACCGAGGAGGCCTATGACGAGGTCTATCGGGTCAACCTCAAGGGCGCCATGTTCATGGCTCAGGCGGTGGCCAAGCACCAGATCGCCGCCGGCAAGGGAGGCCGGCAATTGCACCTGCTATCCGTGCGCGCCCAGCTCGGACTGCGCGACCGCGGCTACTCCGCCTATTGCAGCACCAAGGGCGGCCTCGTCATGCTCATCAAGCAGCACGCCATGGAGCTGGCGCGCCACGGCATCACCGTCAACGGCGTCGCCCCCACCTTCGTCTACACCGAAATGATCCGCCACGTAATTGAAAACCCCGAGTTCCGCAACCAGGTCCTGGAACGGATCCCCTTGGGCAGAATCGCCGATCCCAAGGACGTGGTTGGGCCGGTGATGTTCTTCTGCTCGGATGCCTCGGCGTTCGTGACGGGGCAGATCATGTACGTGGATGGGGGGATTACGGCGAGTCAGTGAAAGCGCGGGCCGCCACGTCTTGGGCCTTCATCAGCGATAATCCGTTCAGCCGAAAGATCGTCGACGATACGGCAGGTAAGGTCTGCCTCGCCGCGTACATGGGCAAGAACCTCCCGCAGTGCCGTTTCGATTTCGCGCCCAAGCTCTGTGCGCTCTGTAGTCATTCTCCCTGCCTCTCTCTTTCAGTTCGCGGCGGTGCCCTCACCGTGCTCCTTGAGAGCCCCGACTGAATCCTTGAGAGTCGCAACCGCCTCCTTCAGACCTCCTACTGCCTCGCGCAGGGAATTCACGTCGTGTCGGACTTCACTCAAGTCGCGACGTATTTCACGTGTATCGCTATGCATATCGTCACGCAGCTCGGTGAAACGCCGGTCCATGTCTTGGCGCACCTGCTTGATGCCCGTCATTGCGAGGGTGCCGACTGTGGCGCCGACAGCCACCATGGACACGATGATGCTGACCGTTTCTGCGTTCATTTGTTGGCCGGCTCCTTCCCTTTTTGTGAACTAGCCTTGTCTACAGCCGCCGCAACAGCCTCCCGCCCGAAGCCCCGGTCTAATTGTATTGATCGGTAGGGTACTAGGTTTTTTTGGCAGAGGCCACCCTTTTCGGAAACTCGGAAAGAAACTGAATCGGAACGTCCAATGAAAATACTATGGGAACTCGAGCGCCCGATGCCAGGGTGGCTGTATCAGGCGGGGAAAGTGGTAGCGGGCTGAACCCTCCCACCGGAGACGGTCAACGGCGTTCGTGACCGGCCTTCATGGTGTTATGTTAAAGGATAGTGCCTCGGTTCAATTTTGGTCCGTTTCGCTCACGGAAAGGAACCGCACGTGACATCCAAACTCGTCTGGCAGGTGCTCTCCCTGGCGGTAGCCGTAGGTATGATCGGCGTGCCAAGCCCGAGTCACGCCCAGGAAACACCCGGCTCGCCCGTTCTGGTGGACTGGACCGCCCCGGCGAGTCAGTCCCGGCTGGCCCGTTCGGCGCACAAGGTCGACTTCTTCCCGCTCAGCAACCACTTCATCGGTCAAGACAACAAGATCTTCTGCGGTCCGACATCCGTCGCCATCGTCTTGAATGCGCTCCGCCCGCGTCACCCGGACGCGCCGCTCACTACCCACTCGCTCACGCCCGAGGACCGCGCCTGGATGCGCGCCGGGTCAAACCCCTTTCTGCGCAAATACACACCGCATAACGTACTGACCGCGCAGACCAAGACACGCCTCGAAGTCCTGGGCAAGCCCGTTGTCATCAACGGTAAGCGGCAGCGCGACTACGGTCTCCAACTTCGTCAGCTCGCGCAAGTATTCCGCGCCCACGACCTTACCGTCACTACCCGTGTGGTGGACGCCCAGGCCGACGCCGCCCGGATCACGCGGGAGCTCGCGCACAATCTCGCCGCGCCGCACAACTTCGTGGTGGTCAACTACTCGCGCCGCGCGCTCGACCAGCCCGGCGGCGGGCACATCTCCCCGCTCGGCGCATACGACGCCGACTCGGACTCGTTCCTCATCCTGGATGTCAACCCCACGCGGGCCCCGTGGGTCTGGGTCCGTGCCGCCGACTTGATCGCCGCCATGCGGACCTTCGACACGGTCGAGAATCGGGGTTATCTGCTGGTGTTGGAAGACTAGCGCTACCGCAATCTCCGGCCCTGCCTCTCTTCTTCATTTCGTGGCCGCAGTCCCACCACGCTCCTTTAGAGCGGCCACCTTTTCCTTCAAAAACCCCATCTCCTCCTTCAAAAAATCCACTGCCTCCTTTAGAGTCGCCACCGCTTCCTTGAGAGCCCCCACTGCCTCGCGCAGGGTATTCACGTCGTGTCGCACTTCAGTCATGTCGCGTCGCATGTCACGCATATCGTCACGCAGCTCGGTGAAGTGCCGGTCCATGTCTTGGCGCACCTGCCTGATGCCCGTCATTGCCAGGGTCCCGACTGCCGCGCCGACAGCCACCACGGACACGATGATGCTGATCGTTTCTGCGTTCATTTGTTGCCGGCTCCTTCTTTGCCTGCTGAAATGCCCTCGCCTGCAGCCGTCGCAACAGCTTCCTCGGCGAGGTCCCGGGTTTATTGTATTGATCGGTACCATAGTCGGTTTCTTTAGTGGTGGCCACCCATTATTGGGCGCTCGGCTACACGAACTCCCATTGACAATCCACCACTACCGGTTCGCTTGAAGGGATTCTCCCTCTTTACGCTGGAGAACTACCGGGCGGTGCTCAACGCGGACTACTATCTGGGGCTGCTCTGGAACACCCTGTTCGTCGCCGCGGTCTCGGCCACGGCCGCGATGGGGATCACCGTCATCGCCGCCTGGTTCGCGGCGCGCCGCAAGTCCGGCGCCTGGGTGCTCGACCAGCTTGCCACCATGCCGCTGATCTTTCCCGGCATCGTGTTGGGCGTGGCGGTGATGCAGATCTACCTCCAGGTGCCCATCCCCATCTACGGCACCGTATGGATCCTGGTGATCGCCTTCGTGATCCGCTATCTGCCCTACGGCATGCGCTATTCCTATGCCGGCATGCTGCAGATCCATCACGAGCTGGAAGAAGCCGCCGGGGTCTGCGGCGCCTCCCCATTGACCACGCTGCGCCGCATTGTCGCGCCGCTGCTGGCGCCGGCGATGCTGTCCGGCTGGCTGTTCATCTTTCTGTTGGCGGCGCGGGTGCTTTCGCTGCCGATCCTGCTGTCAGGGCCGGACGCGCAGATGGTGGCGGTGGAGATGTTCGATCTCTGGACCAACGGACAGGGAACCGAGCTGGCCGCCCTGGGACTGGTCTGGACCGCCGTCATGACCGTGATCGCGAGCCTGTTCTACTACACGGCGCGCCAGACCGGCGCCACGGCCTACGGCAACTGACACATTGACATTGACGCACGCCACATGAGCTCACGAAAAGCCCGAACATCACGGCCGACATCGAACCCACGCCCCGACGTGGAGGCCCTGCTCGACCCGCGCAACGTGGTCATCGTCGGCGCCACCGACAGGCCGGGGAACTGGGCGCAGCGCTGCTGGCGCAATCTCGCCCGCTACGGCTACGGCGGCCCGGTCTATCCGCTGAATCCGAGGCGCGAGGAGGTCTGGGGCACCCGGTGCTACCGGACCTTCTCCGAGCTGCCCGAACCGCCGGACCATCTGGCGGTGTTCGTGCCGGCGCCGTTCGTGGAGGCGGTACTGCGCGAAGGAGCGGCCGCGGGGGCGCGTAGCGCCACGGTGGTTTCGTCCGGCTTCGGCGAGGTGCCTGATCCGGTTGCCATCGAGCGCGGCCGGCAGCTCTCCGCCGCCATCGCGGAGGTGGGAATCGCCGTTTCCGGCCCCAACTGTCTCGGCAACTTCAACGGCCGCGCCAAGTTCGTCACCATGACCGACAACCGGCCGCAACCCACCGAACCCGGCCCCATCGCCATCGTCGGACAATCCGGCGGGCTGGTGATGGCGCTCAAGCGCACCCTCGAAGAGCGCGGCATGGACGTGGGTTACATCGTCACCAGCGGCAACGAGGCCGGACTCAAGACCGCCGACTATATCGAGTATTTCGCGGCCGATCCGCAGACCCGGGTCATCGTCTCCTATCTGGAAGCGGTGCGCGAGCCGGAGCGGTTTCTGGCCGCCTGTGCCGCGGCGAAGGACGCCGGAAAGCCGGTGATCGTGGTCAAGCTCGGGACGTCCGACAACGGCCGGGCGGCCGCCTTGGCCCATACGGGCGGGTTGGCGGGTTCTATCGCCGCCTTCGATGCCATTGCCGGTGACGTGGGCGCCGTTCGCGTCGCCACCCTTGATGACGTGGTGGAGATGGCGGAGTACCTGCTGCATGCCCGCCTGCCCAAGGGTGACGGCCTGGGCGCCATGACATTCTCCGGCGGCCTGCGTGGCGTGCTGCTGGACCAGGCCGCGGCCCACGGTCTGTCGTTTGCGCCGCTCGCAGCCAAGACACGCAAGCGCCTGGGGAAGCTGCTCGGTGTCGGCACGGTGATCGGCAATCCGCTGGATTCCGGCTTTGGCGCCCTGAGCAGCCGCGAGACCTACATTCGTTGCGTCGAGGCCTTGGTGGACGATCCCGGGATCGACACGCTGCTGTTGCAGGAGGAGCTGCTGCGCGCCCCCGAGGGCGGGGACAAGGAAAACAACATGCGGGCCGTCAATGAGCTGGCGGCCCGGGCGAACAAACCCATCGCCTTCGTCACCATGATCTCCCATGGCCTGAACGACTACGCCCGCGACTTGCGCGACGGCCTGCGCAACGTCGCGTTCCTGCAGGAAGCGGACAAGTCGCTGCGCACGGTCCGGTCGGTCATCTCTTATGCGGCGCGGTTGCAGAGTAAGGCGGCTGCGAAACGGCGCGACAATCCGGCCGTGCCGGCAGCCGTCCGGAAAGTGCTGGCCAAGCCCGTCAGCGCGGCGGGCCCGACGCCGTTGTCGGAGATCGATTCCAAGACGCTGCTCCGGGCATACGGCCTCCGGACCCCCAGGGAGCGCCTGGCCGGCAGCGCGGCCGAGGCGGCGCGGATCGCCTGCGCCATGGGATTTCCGGTGGTGCTGAAGGCCGCCGGCGCCGAGCTGACGCACAAGTCGGACGCGGGCGGCGTGCTCCTGAACAACGGAACCGCAGCCGCCGTGCGCCAGGGCTATGGCACAATCCTGCGCAACGTCGCGCTCAAGGCCAAGGGCGTCGCCCTTGACGGCGTGCTGGTGGCCGAGCAGGTGGCCGGGGACCTGGAGCTGGTCATCGGCGCCTCGCGCGATCCGGAAATGGGAACGATGGTGATGTTCGGCTCGGGCGGAGTGGCGCTGGAGCTCTATCGCGACGTCGCCTTTGCCGCGCCGACACTCGACGAGGCCGCGGCCGAGGCCTTGATCGCGCGCACCAAGGCCGCCCGGCTGATCGAAGGCTACCGGGGCGCGCCGGCCCTGGACCGCAGAGCGCTGGTCAAGGCGTTGATGGCGGTGTCGCGGCTCGCCTGCGACCTCGGCGACAAGCTCGAGTCCATCGACGTCAATCCCTTTGTTCTGCGCCGGCGGGGCGGCATCGCCCTCGATGCCCTGGTGGTGCTGGCGGGCGCGGGCACGGGATAGCGCACAGGAAGTTGTAGGGGCGGGTTTCAAACCCGCCCGCCCGCGCACCTCACTGCCGGCCGACACCGACCACTAGACGGAGCCACACCATGCTTGAGATCGAGCGGCTGACCAAGATTTTCGCCAACACCACGGACGCCATCGCCGGTGGCATCCGCAACGCCTCGTTCTCGCTGGAGAACGGCACGTTCTTCACCCTGCTGGGGCCCTCGGGGTGCGGCAAGACCACCACGTTGCGGTGTCTGGCCGGGCTGGAGACCCCCGATGAAGGCCGGGTGGCGGTGGAGGGCGATGTGCTGTTCGATTCCGCCGCCGGCGTCAACGTGCCCATGAACCGGCGAGAGGTGGGCATGGTGTTCCAGTCCTATGCCATCTGGCCGCACATGACCGTGGCCGAGAACGTGGCCTTCCCGCTGACCGTCTCGAAGGATCGCCGGTATTCCCGGAGCGAGGTCGAGCAGTTGGTGGACGAGGCATTGCGGACCGTCGACTTGGCCGGCTTTCAGTCTCGCCCGGCCACCCGGCTCTCAGGCGGCCAGCAGCAACGCGTCGCCCTGGCCCGCTCCATCGTCAAGACCCCACGCCTGCTGCTCCTGGACGAGCCCCTGTCCAACCTCGATGCCCAGTTGCGCGAGGAGATGCGCGTCGAGCTCAAACGCCTCCAGCGCCAGATCGGCATCACCACCGTCTACGTGACCCACGATCAGGCCGAGGCCCTGACCCTGTCGGACCAGATCGCCGTCATCGACCAGGCCAACGTCATCCAGATCGGCACGCCGAGAGAGATCTATTTCCGCCCCGCCAACGACTTCGTCGCCAAGTTCGTCGGCAGCACCAACCTGCTGGACGGCAAGATCGTGGGGACCGAGGGAGACACCGCCGAAGTGGAGATCGCCCAGGGCCAAAGGCTGGCGTGTATGAAGACCGGAACGCTGCAGAGCGGCGCGGAAGTGGCCGTCTCCATCCGGCCCGAAACCATCCGGTTGTCCGCGGCGGACCAGGAGCGGGGAACCGGCGTCAACCGGCTGTCGGGCAAGGTCCGGCACGTGGCTTTCCTGGGCGACGCCTGCCGCGTCGACGTCCTGGTCGGCGAGACGCTCCTTCAGGTAAAGGGCGCACCGGATTTCGCCCTGGCCGATAATGTCGAGGTCGAGTTGGTGTTCGATGCGAACAATACGCTTGCGGTGCCGAAGGCCGGGTAAGGCCCCCAGCATTCTTCGCCATCAGCTCAACTGAGATCAACCACCCCGTGACTCCGGACGACTTCCTTCACGATCCGCGTCTCCTGTTCGCAGAAGACAATCAAATTGTTTGACGCCGGGACGCGAGCGCTTGGGACCAATAGCCCGTCGGCGCCCAGGAACGCACAGGTCTCGGCGACCTCCTGGGAGCGGGGATACTCCTTTTCCCGCTCAAGATAGCTCAATTGGCCGTAGTGCGCCGTGTCGAACCCGATGGAAGACAGTGCTTCAAGGTCGGGGAAGCGCATTACCGCCTCAAGAGATACGGTGAGTTCGTATAGTTCATAGCGGACCCTGGAAGGCGGAATGGGTTGGCCCTGATAGAGATGAAACCGTCGCTCGGCGATGGCGGCCTCGCGCGTTCCCGAGGTGTACAGCACGTCGAGCGTGCCGTCGTCCCAACGGCCGCCGGACCGCCAGCAGGCAAGCGGATCGCGGCCCTCTCGGACCAACCGCCACACCGTTCCCAAGTAGGGAGCTTGGTCGACGGCTTCCAGAGCATCGAGCAACCGCTGATCACGCATCCGGCGATGGGTCTGCGGACTGTTCCTTCTCGCCTGGATACGTGCCGGATTGAGGACCTCGGCCGCGAAGGAGCCGGTGGTCTCCGCATGGGCGTCGTTCTCGGCCGGCGTTCCGGGGTCCGCGTTCTGCGTGAGGACCGGGAACACGGCGTCACCCACGGCCACCCGGGGCATGGTGCCCAGGCTGGCACGCTCCACCATCGCGCGGTACTCGCGGTTCTCCGGGGTCCCCTCGGTGCGCTGTTCGTTGGTTTCCTCCAGAACGATGGCCGCCCGTAGCTCGACTTCGATTTCCTGAAGCCGCTTCGTCAGGGTGTCCAGTTCGGCCCGTTTCTCGGTGGTTAGATCGTCCTTGAGCATCAGCTCGTTGGCGCGCTGACGTTTCTCGGACTTCTCGATGGCCAGTTGTGCTTTCTGCGTCATCATCCCCTCCTCCTCACACAAGCACACAACTATGTTGAGAACAGTCTACCGCAACATCATCGGGCGAACAATAGTGCTCTCTAGCGGCGGCCGTGATAGTTCGCCTCGTGCACGTACCTCGCGTTCCTGATCCAAAAACTCACCCAGGTAGCAACACTCTTGCGCGCTTCGCGTAACCCGGGCCTTTCGGCGTCGAGTATCCCGCGCGGGGGGGATGCCGATCTGCTTCTTCACCCAAGCCTGTAGCTGGCTGTTTTGTTCCTCTATCGCGTCGATCTGCAACTTCGCCAGCGCCGACACCTTCTTGTCCAACGACTCCAGTTCCCGCGTCACTCGCTTGTCCCGTTTCTTCAGGTCCTCCACGAGCTTCTTCTCACGCTTACGCGACGCCTCGCCCTCTTTCTCCAGCCGGTCGATGTCCTTCAGCGCGGCCTCCAGCTTCTTCTGGAGCTTGGCCGTTTCTCTGTCGCCCGCGTCCAGCTTGTTGTTCAGGACGAAGGTGAACGCCAGCACCACCACCAGGGCCACCACGAACGTCTCGAATATCCTCATTGTCGTACCTCCTTGATAAACTCTCGCCACTCACGCACGTCCGCTGGTTCAGGCTTGGAGTTCCCGCCAGCGGTCTTGTGCACCGTGCTCAGATGTACGCGTCCGCGTCGAGGCGATCGAGGATTGCGAGCACGTCTTCGGTCCGCTCGCCATGTACAAGGTCGATGGCCCGCTCCCCGTCCAACTGCGGATGACGCGCGTACAGCCAGGCGCGTACCTCTTCCCGGCTATAGTACTCGCTGAGCCGCATCACCACGTAGGCCAAATCGGAGATGATGAGTTGTGTGTTGGGATGA
>JAKZUJ010000122.1:0-13526 GCA_047516685.1 Chloroflexota bacterium
CTGCTACGCGACCGACGAACGACGGCAAGCCTTCGCCGCGGACGGCGACGCGTCCTTCATGCCCAGGATCTGGCTGGCCACTCGACGAAGCGAGGACCACATCGAGGTTCGCATCCGGGACAACGGCGGCGGCATGCCGCCCGAGGTGGCCGAAAAAATCTTCAACCCCTTCTTCACCACCAAGCCGACGGGTCAGGGCACCGGGCTCGGCTTGGCCATGTGCAGCGACATCGTGCGCCAGCACGGCGGGACCATTAATCTTGAGGTGGCGGAGGGCGAGGGCACGGCAATGATCATTGATCTGCCCCTGGTGCCGCCGGCTGACACGGCGGAACAGGACGCCGATTCCCTGCTTTCAGCCTCGGCGTGATGCCTGACGTCGCCGGCCGCGCGGCGGCCTAGGCGCTCGATCCGTTCAGCAGCCGCTCAATCGCCTGGGCCACGCCGTCCTCCTCGTAGCTGCCGGTGATCCAGTCCGCGGCCGCCAGCACGCGCGGATCGCCATCGCTCATGGCCACGCCGATGCCGGCGGCTCGCACCAGCTCCAGGTCGTTCAGGTTGTCGCCAATGCCCATGGTCTGCTTGAGCGGCACGTTGGCCACGGCGGCCACCCGCGACAGCGCGCGCCCCTTGTTGACATCGCGGCGCACGATCTCCGCGAAGCGGGGATGTGAGCGAGTGGCCTGGACGGTCGGACCAAAGCGGCCGTCCATCTCGGTCACGGCGTCGAGCACGCGGTCCTCGTCCATCACGAACACCAATTTGGTGCTGCCCGCGGTCACGGCCACGGCCAGGTCATCGACGAAGGTAATTGGCACGTTGGAGCTTGCGGCGTAGAAGCGGCCCTCCGGCGTATCGGCCTCCATGTAGAGATCGTCGTCGATGTAGGCGTTCACGTGCAGCCCGCGCCGGCGGGCGAACTCAACGGCCGCCTGGGCGGGCGCCGCCGGCAGCACGTCATGCTGGTGGGTGGCGCCTGTCACCGGATCGCGCACCAGCGATCCCTGGTAGCAGATGATCGGTAGCGTGACCTGAAGGTCTGCGGCGAAGCGGCGCGCCGACTGGTACATCCGTCCCGTGGCGATGGTTATTTCGATCCCCGCCGCGCGTGCGGCGGCGATGGCATCGCGCACGCGTGGCGTGATGCCCAGGTCGCCTTTGACGAGCGTGCCATCAAGATCCATGGCGATGATGCGGATGCTCGCGGCGTCAGGCACGGCGACCCGCCTGGGCGCGCGGAGCGCGCCGGCGATATACTCTTGGCCAATGCCGTACGGCTTGTCTCACGTGCTCAACTCGTCTCAAAATGAGCGTACGCAGCCGGTCAATCTTGGCACGGTTCCTGAGCTCAAAGGCTTCTAGATGCGTTCTCGCCGCTGGCTGACGCTTGGTATTGGCGTCAAGCGCTATCTCCTGCTCATCTTTCTGGGGACGGTCGTCCTGGCGTTGGCCATGGCGATGTTCCTGGCGTTTGTCTACCGCACAATCGACATTCCAGGGCCGGCAGGGACCGTGGTGTACTACCTGACCCTGCAGTTTCTGGAGCACCCGGTGCGCGAACTCACCGTTGGCGCGTTGGGTTTGCTGATCGCGGCCTCGGGCGCGTTGCTGTTGGGTCGAAGCGTCCTGTCGGTCGTGATTGACCCAGAGGACAACCTTGCCGAGATTCTCTACCAGAGTCGGCGCCTGCAGCGCGGGCCGCGCATCGTGGCTATCGGCGGCGGGACCGGCCTGGGCGTGCTCCTGCGCGGCTTGAAGGAGTACACCAACAACATTACCGCCGTGGTGACCGTGGCCGACGACGGCGGCAGTTCGGGACGTCTGCGCGAGGAGCTGGGCCTCATGCCGCCCGGCGATATCCGCCAGTGCCTGGCCGCGCTGGCGGATTCCGAATCGCTGATGCAAGACTTGATGGAGTATCGCTTCAGCCGCGGGCAAGGGCTGCAGGGCCACAGCCTTGGCAATCTGCTGATTGCCGCCATGGCTGACCTGAATGGAGGCAACTTCGAGCGCGGGGTCAACGACTTGAGCGAAGTCCTGCGAGTGCGGGGGCGCATCCTGCCTTCAACCCTGACTGACGTGCGGTTGGCGGCTCTGATGACCGACGGGTCCATCGTGCGCGGCGAATCACGCATCCGCTCCGCCGGCAAGCCGATTGCCCGGGTGCTCATTGAGCCGCGCCACGTCTCCGCGAACAACGAGGCGGTCAAGGAGTTGCTCGCCGCCGACATGATCGTGTTCGGTCCGGGCAGCGTGCACACCAGCGTGCTGCCCAACCTGCTCGTCGGCGACATCGCCACCGCGGTGCGCGCCTCGAGTGCCGTGAAGGTGTATGTCTGCAACGTGGCCACCGAGCCGGGAGAGACCGATGGCTACAGCCTGGCCGACCACGTGACCTCAATTACGGCACACGTCGGACCTGGCCTCTTTCAGTACACATTGGTCAACAGCAACACGCGCCTGGGCGTGCAGCCGGGCAGCGGCTCACGCATCGTCGAATGCGATCCCGCCGTTCAGGTTGAGTTGCTGGAAACCGGCGTGCAGGCCGTGACGGCCGACGTGGTGGACCACAACGACACGCGCCACCACGACGCGGAAACCCTGGCAGCGTCCCTATTGGAACTCTACGAGGAAGCGTCGCGGAAGACGCCCACGCCGCTGGCAGTCGGGGCGGCTCGCTAGGGCGCGCACCCCGTCTCATTCGTTCTGGACTCGCTCTAGCGGTCGCGCGTGCCGATATAGGTCGCAACCGCGTCCAGGTTGCGGTGGCCCCAGGCGCTCACGGGCAGGTCGGACAGAGCCTGCGCGGCCCGTTCCGCGTGTTCGCCAATCCGCGCCTCGGTGAATGAACGAGACCCGGCCCGTTCCAGAATGGCCATGGTGGCTTCGACGTCGGGGGGCGCGTCGTGGTCGCTCAACATGGCGCCCAGGCGTTGTCGGTCCGGCCCGTCCGCCGTCTCAAGGGCGTGGATGATCGGCAAGGTCTTCTTGCGCCGCTGGATGTCGGCGCCCACCGGCTTGCCGGTAACCGCCGGATCGCCCCAGATGCCCAGCATGTCGTCGCGGATCTGAAAGACGATGCCCACTTCCCGACCGTAGTTGGAGCAGGCGTTGCGCGTGGCCGGGTCGTTCCCGGCAAAGACGGCGCCGAGTTCAAAGGCCACCGCCAGGAGCGCCGCCGACTTGCGGGCGATCATGTCCAGGTAGTCGGCCACGCCGACGTGCCTGGCGGTCTCGAACGCGATATCCAGGTACTGCCCCTCCGTCACCAGCCGGCAGCCCTGCATCACGACGGCGGTGGCATCCCTGGCCAGCGTTGCGGACTCGCCGTCGCCGCCGCTGCGCAGCACGCTCAGCGTGGCCAGCACGTACAGCAGATCGCCGGCATCAATTGCTTGGGAGCGTCCCCACAACACCCATACCGTTGGGCGGTGATGCCGGATTTGGTCGTCGTCCATGACATCGTCGTGCACAAGCGTGAAGTTGTGCAGGAGTTCCAGCCCGGCCGCCGCCGGCAGCGCCGCTTCCGGATCGCCCCCCAGCGCCTCGCACATCAGCAGGCACAGCGTGGGACGGATCGCCTTGCCTCGTTCCAGGGACGCGGGCGCGCCGTCGGCGTTCACCTGGCCAAGGTGGTACCGCGCCATGGTGTACAGCGGCAGGTCCGGCCCTCGCACCGCAAATTCAAGCTCGGTGTCGATGCGCTCCCGATACCGTCCCAGCACCGCGGGGCCCGGTGTCGTCGCGGACGTCAGCGCGCGCAGCCTTTCCGCTTCAGGATCCGACGATCAGCCGTCCCGCGTCGATGCGCACGGCGATCGCATGCTCGGTAAGGGCGCAGGCCGCGTCAACGATGCCAGAGGCGCTCACGCCGTACGCGGCTCGAATGCTGTCGGCCGGTCCGTGTTCGTGGAACATGTCCGGCATGGCAATGCGCCGGACCTGCACGTCGCCCAGGTCGTTGTCGGTCAGCAGCTCGATCACCGCGCTGCCGAAGCCGCCCATGATGTTGTGGTCTTCCACCGTGACCACGCGACGTGTACGGGCGGCGAGTTCGCAGATCAGGTCTCGGTCTAGAGGCTTCACGAAGCGGGCGTTGACGACCGCCGCCCGAACCCCAAGCCGTTCCAGTCGTTCAGCGGCCTCCAGGGCCGGCGCCACGCCCCAACCAATGGCCAGCAACGTGATATCGGATCCGTCTCGCAGCATCTCGGCCCGGCCAATCGGCAGTACGCGGGGCGGTCCTTGCAGCGGAACGCCGACGCCCGAGCCGCGTGAATAGCGGATGGCAAACGGCCGGTCGCTGTCCAGGGCCGTGCGGAACAAGTGGCGGAGTTCGTCCTCGTCCTTGGGCGCCGCCACCACGAAATTGGGGATGGCACGCAGATACGCCAGGTCCAGGACCCCATGGTGCGTACGGCCGTCGTCCCCCACGATCCCGGCGCGGTCCACGCCCAGGATCACCGGCAGGTTCTGAATGGCCACGTCGTGCACGATCTGGTCGAAGGCCCGCTGCAGAAAGGTGCTGTAAATGCACACCACCGGCCGCAGGCCCTGAGTGGCCAGTCCGGCGGCCATGGCCACGGCATGGCTCTCGGCAATGCCAACGTCGAAGACCCGGTCGGGAAGCTCGCGCTGCATTTCGGCCAGCGCGGTGCCTTCGCACATGGCCGCGCTGATGGCCACGATGCGGTCGTCCTCGTGGGCCAGGTCGGTGAGCGTTCGAGCCAATACCTTGCTGTAGCTGGTGGCGTTGGCGGCGCCCACGGCCTGTGCCGTTCCCGGTTGGTGCAGCGTCACCGGGTCGGCCTCGGCCGCCGGCAGGCCCTTGCCCTTCGTCGTGAAGGCGTGGATCAGCACGGGCCGTCGGCGTTCAACGGCCGTGCGTATCGCCGCTTCCAGCCGTGGGCGATCGTGACCATCCACGGGCCCCAGGTACTCAAACCCGAAAGCCGCGCAGAAGTCAGCCGCGTCGGCGTACGGTTCAGTTGCCTGGGTGGCCATCTGGGTGGCGGTAAAGCGTGCCCGAGCCTGAGGGTCTTCCGGTTTCCAGGTCTCTCGTCCGCGGCCCAGGTTGCGGCTCAACGCGCCCACGTTCGGCGAGATCGACATGCCGTTGTCGTTCAGGAGCACCACATAAGGCAGACCCAGGTCGCCGGCCTGGTTCAGCGCTTCGAAGACCACGCCCGAGGTGAACGATCCGTCGCCAATCACCGCGACCGTTGCCGAGGTTTCGCCGCGCAACCGGCCGGCCACGGCGATGCCCACGCCCGCCGACACGCCCGTTCCGGCATGCCCGGCGCCCATGACGTCGTGCGCGCTCTCCTCGCGGGCGGCGAACCCCGACAGACCGCCGGGCTTACGCAACGTTGGAAAGTCGGCCGCGCGGCCCGTCACCAGCTTGTGCGGGTAGGTCTGGTTGCTGGTGTCCCAGACAATTTTGTCCGTCGGGCTGTCCAGGACGCGGTGCAGCGCCAGCGTGATCTCGACCACGCCCAGGTTGCTGGCCAGGTGCCCGCCGTTCGCGTCGACGGTCTCGATGATGAGCTGACGAATTTCGCCAGCCAGGCGGTCGAGCTCCGCGTCCGTCAGTGGACGCAGATCCGATGGATCCGCAATTCGGTCAAGTATGCGGTCCACCACGCTCCCCCCTTGCGATACGCCCGAGCGGCGGGCGGTCGTCGATAGTGCCGCTGGCCGGGGAATCGCGCAATACTTGCATCCCTGCCCTGAGCGCTTCCTAAAGTCTCTCTGGCATGAATATCGCTGGTTCGACCGCCCTCGTTACGGGCGCCAGCAGCGGGATCGGCCGCGCCGTCGCGACGGCGCTGGTGCGGGCCGGCGCTCGCATTGTGGGCCTTGGCCGCGATCCCGCGGCGCTCCAGTCGCTACAGGAAGCCACAGGCGCGACCGTGCGGCAGGTCGACCTGGCATTGCCCGCCGAGCTGGCGCGCTTCGTCGAACAAGCGCTGCCTGACCTGCCGCCAATCGACATCCTGGTCAACTGTGCCGGCGCCGGGCGCCACGGGCCGTTGCTTGAGCACCGCCCGGAGGAGATCGACCGGCTGCTGGCGCTGAATGTGCGCGCGCCAATTGCCCTGACCCAGGCCGTGCTGTCCGGCATGCGGCAACGACGAAGCGGGCGGGTGGTGAACGTAGCGTCCATCGCGGGTCGGCTGGGCGTGCCGAACGAGACGGTCTACAGCGCCTCCAAGGGCGCGCTCATCACCTTCAGCCGAGCCCTGGACGCGGAACTGGCGGGAACCGGCGTGGGAGTGACGGTGATCCTCCCGGGCGTGGTGCGGACGCCCTTCTTCGAACGTCGCGGCGCGCCCTACGACCGCGCCTGGCCTCGGCCTATCCCGCCGGAACGCGTGGCGCGGGCCATCGTCCGCGCCATTGCCCACGACCGTGCTGAAGTTGTCATTCCCGGCTGGCTGCGGATACCGATCTGGCTGCAAGCCACGATGCCTGGCCTCTTCGCCCGGCTGGAGCGTTGGTTCGGGTGAGGCGGCAGACCTAGCGCAGCGCGCCGGCGAGCGCGCGCACGGACTCCTTCACCGACGTGGCGGTGTCCAGCACCGCCGTCGGCTCATAGCCGCAGTGCGCCATGCAGTTGGCGCACCGTGGGTCCTTCCCGCGGCCGTAGGCTTCCCAGTCGGTGGTTTCCAGCAGCTCCGCGTACGACGTCGCATAGCCGTCGGCCATCAGATAGCAGGGCCGCTGCCAGCCGAACACGGAGTAGCTGGGAATCCCCCAGGCCGTACAGCTGTAGTCCACCTTGCCTTCGAGGAAGTCGAGAAATCGCGGGCTGTGATTCAGGCGCCAGCGGTCGCGCCGCCCGTCGGCAAAGGCCTCGCGGAACACGGCGCGGGTGCGATCGACTGGCAGGAAGTGGTCCTGGTCGGGCGCTTTCTCGCAGGCGTAGCCCGGCGAAATCATCATGCTGTCGACTTCCAATTCGTCGTTCAGGAAGTCGAGCACCGAGCGCACCTCCCGCGCCGAATCGTGCGTGAAAAAGGTCGTGTTGGTGGTAACCCGGAAGCCAGCCTTCTGCGCCGCCTTGATGGCTGAGACGGCCATCTCGAATACTCCTTCGCGCGCTACCGACTGGTCGTGCCGTTCCTTCAGACCGTCCAGGTGGATGGCAAAGGCGAAATACGGCGAGGGCGTGAAGAGGTGCAGCTTCTGCTCCAGCATCATCGCGTTGGTACACAGATAGACAAACTTGCGCCGGCGCACGAGTTCAGCGGCGATCCGGTCGATTTCGGGATGGATCAGCGGTTCCCCGCCGGCGATGGAGACCATCGGCGCGCCGCTCTCCTCGATCGCCGCTAATGCCTGCTCCACCGGCATCCGCCGTCGCAGCGTCTCGCTGGGGTGCTGGATCTTGCCGCAACCCTCGCAGGCCAGGTTGCAGGCGAAGAGCGGCTCGAGTTCGACAATGAGCGGGAACTTATCTCGCCCCCGCAGCCGCTGACGGAACAGGTACCACCCCACCGCCAAACTCTGACGCAGCGGAACGCCCATACGACCCAATCATCTCAGCCAAGCGGCCGCCAAAGCTACGACGGGTCCGCCTCGGCGTCTAGAGCCGGACGAGAGCGCGATCTGCCGCCAGTCCGCTGGGCTGCTCACGGTGGACTTGGTCCAGCAGCGCCGTGACGTGTTCCGCGCGGCGCTTGGCGAGATACTCGGCGACGGCGGTGGCGTACAAATGGCTGCGGGAGACGCCTAACTCCCGGGCCGGCGCGTCGGCCGCCTGAAATTGATCGTCGGGAAGTAAGACGCGGTTTTCATACCATGGTCATATCCTGGTAGCACCAGGCGAGGACAGGGTCAGGCCGGGCCTTCGAGCGGCTCGAAGCTGATCTTGAGCCGGACACCGGCGGCCTGGGCGAAGTTCTCCAGCGTGCGGGTGGACGGGTGAGAGCGCCCGCTCTCTAAGCGGGCCACGACCGATTGGGTCGTCTGCATGCGTGCGGCGAGTTGCGCCTGCGTCAGGCCGGCGCTCGCGCGAGCCTCGATCAGCGCCCGCGCCAACTGGTACTCCGGCGCCAGTTCGTGATAGGCCGCCCGGTAGGCCGGATCACGCAGCCATTTCTTGTGCAAGGTGCGGACATCGCTCACGCCAATACCTCCCGGGCGCGTCGCAGCGCCAAGTCAATCTCCCGGCGGGGCGTCTTCTGAGTCTTCTTGAGGAAGACTCGCACCACGACGACCCGGCGGTCTCGGACGGCGACATACAACGCGCGTGAAATCCCGTCTCGGCCTCTCAGCCGCATTTCCCAGAGCGGGCCGGTTAAGTGCCTGACGTGCGGTGCGCCGACGCGGTTCAGTCCGAACGCGACGATCAACTCGCTGACATGAACGAATCGTGCCCGCATGTCAGCGGGCAGATCGTCGAGCTCCTTCTCGACTACCGCATTCAGGACTTCAACGGTCCAACTCAGAGACATTGGGAGTATATCAATTCTGCTATATCCTGGCTACACGGCGCCGTGTAGCTGACGGTGCGGACGGGGGCTGGCTGGAGGCGTGTCCAAGGCCAAGTTGGTGACCGGCGGCTGTCGTGATCCTTCAATACGGCTCGCAGACGGACCTATATCAGGTATGGGGCTGGAATCCCTCCCTTACCGCCCCGTTCCCGTCCCGCGGCCCGGTTCTCCGGGCATACCGCCCCAGCGCCATCAGCGGAAACACCAGCCGATAGAGGTGGTATCTGATGTAGAAGGCGCTGGGGAAGCCGGTGCCGGTGTACATCTCCTCGTCCCAGGTCCCGTCCTCGCGCTGCGTGCGCACCAGGTAGTCCACGCCGCCCGCCACCGCCGGCGAATCCTGGTCCTCCTCCAGCAGCGCCATGAGCGCCCAGGCGGTCTGCGAGGCGGTGCTGACACCGCGCCCGATCCGCGCGGGATCTTCGTAGGAGCGCAGATCCTCGCCCCAGCCGCCGTCGGCGTTCTGATGCGCTTCCAGCCAGGCCGCGGCGCGGCGCAGCGCGGGATCGTTCGTTGGGACGCCGGCGGCCGCCAGCGCCGGGACCACCACGCTCATTCCGTAGATGTGATTGGCGCCCCAGCGGCCAAACCAGGATCCGTCGGTCTCCTGGTCAGCGCGCAGCCAGGCTAGTCCCCGCCGCGCTGGTTCGGTTTCCAGACCGCCCTCCTGGGTCAGAAACTGCAACGTGCGCGCGGTCACGTCGGCCGACGGCGGATCGATGACCTCGCCGAAGTCGCGGAACGACGGTTCGCGGCACAGCGTGTTGGTGTTGTCGGCGTCAAAGGCGCCCCAGCCGCCGTCGCGCGACTGCATGCCCTCAACCCAGCCGCGGGCTCGAACCAGCGCCGCGTCAACCCGATCGGGATTGGGGTGTCGGACCCGACGCAACGCCAACCCCACTTCGGCCGTGTCGTCGACATCCGGATAGTTGTTGTTGGCGAACTCGAAGGCCCAGCCGCTCGGCGCGAGGTGGGGCCGCCGAACGCTCCAGTCCCCTTTCACGCGGACTTCCTGATCCAGCAACCAGTCGGCGGCTTGAACCAGGGAGGCGTGGTTGTCCGGCAGTCCGGCATCGATCAGGGCCCCAATCGCCAGCGCGGTGTCCCAGACGGGTGACTGGCAGGCTTCCAACCGGCGCGTCTGCCCGTCGTCGATCGTGAAGGTGTCCAACCCCTCCAGGGCGCGCGCGATCACCGGGTGATCCAGCGGATAGCCGCGCAGCGTGAGCGCCAGGATGGAGTTGACCCAGGGCGGCTGGATGCCGCCCCAGGAACCGTCGCGCTCCTGCCGCCGCACGATCCAGGCCTCGGCGCGGCTCAATGCCGCTTCCCGCAGCCAGCCCAGCGGCCGTTTCTCGTACCAGCGGAGCACGCGGTCGACTTGATTGAAGAAGCCCGCCCAGCTTCGCGGCGAGTAGTCCATTGGGGGCGAGCGGTAGGTGCGCAGCTCGTCGATCGGGAAGGGCGCGGGGCGCGCCGGCTGATGGGAACGGATGATGGTGAGCGCCACGTAGGTCTGACGCGCCCAACAGGCAAAGTCGTAGATATTGAGCGGCCACCAACGGGGCAGCAGCATGACTTCGGGCGGCATGGCGGGAAGGTCGTCCCAGGACCACCAGCCGTTGAGTGATAGCCAGATACGCGTGAAGCTGCGAGTCGCCTCCACGCCGCCCTGCTCGCGGATCCAGGCCGCCGTCTGACGCATGTGCGCGTCGTCTGCGTCGTCACCGGCCAGCCGCAGCGCCACGTAGGCCTCCGTCGTCGTATGCAGGTCGGGCGGGCCGCCGTGGAAGTTGGTCCAGGTCCCGTCGGGTAGCCGGCGGGAGCGAATCCAGCGAGCCGTCCGCGTGGCGGCGCCGGGATCCAGGATGCCCAGGTAGCGCCGCAGGAACAGGTCCTCGGCCTCGATGGTGACGTTGCTCTCGAGCTCGCCCTTCCACCAGCCGGCCGCGTCTTGCAAGCCCAGCAGGTGACGGCGCGCCCGCTCGATGGCGTTGGCTAGCGCGTTCGGTCGCGCGGAGACTTCGACGCTCATGCCGCCGACGGCAGGCCCCGCTCGCGGCCCAGGGCCAGCAGCACGCTGCGGGCCGCCTGACGCCCGCTGCGTACCGCTCCCTCCATCGTGGCGGGCCAGCCGGTATCGGTCCAGGCGCCGGCCAGCGCAATGCGCGGGTCGGCGGTGGTCGCTCGCGGACGTAGCCGCAGCGTGCCGGGCGCGGGGCGGAAGGTGGCCCGTTGGTCGCGGGTTGCGTGGAACGCGGTGACGCGCGCCGCGGCGGCCTTGGGGAACAGTCGCGCGAGTTCGGGAAGGAAGATTGCGCGCAACTCCTCGGTCGGGCGCTCGGCGTAAGCCGTGGCGCCCGAAAGCGAAACGGCCAAACACTGGCCCTCGGTCAAGCCCGCCGGGCCGGTGCGGTCAAACACCCACTGCAACGGCGTGCCCACGGCGGCGGCGAACGCATGATCCATCACGCGCTGATCGTAAATCACGTGCAGATTGACGATTGGACTGTGCCCCAGGTCAGCGAAGAACGGCGCATCGGCGTGAACGTCCGCCGGGACCAGGCGGGCCGCCTGCTCGTGCGGCACCGCCAGGATCAGGGCCGCCGCCGCGATGCGTTCACCGCCCACGCGCACCTGAACTTCGTCGGCGGTCGGCCGCTCGAAGCCGGAAATCGCGGAGTGCAAGCGCACGTCGACTCCAGAGGCTGCCAGCGCGGCGGCCGCTCGCGCACCGTGCGCCTCGCCCAGCGGCGCGGTGGTGTAGCCCAGATCCGCCGCCGGCGCGTCGGACAGCAGCCCGACCTGGAACACCATGGCGCCCAGCCATAGCGACGCCTCGTCGGACGGCAGGTTCAGAGTGGGCAGCACGATCAAGTCCCAGAGCGACTCCAGCGCCCGCGGCGACGCGCCGTGCCTGCGCAGCCAGCCGCCGAACGTCTGCTGGTCCAGGCCGCGGTCGCCCAGGTCCAGCCGCGTCAGCGCCGCGGCGGTCTGGGCGACCCGCAGCTTGTCCACGCGGCTGAGGTGCCGGTAGGCCGCCAGGCTGGGACCCAGGTGCAGGGGCGCCGGCAAGGCGGACCGCGCCAGCCGGCTGACGCCGCGGTCGGGATGGATCACCGGGATGTCCAGACGCCGCTGGAGTGTGATCAGATCGCCGGACCCGATGCGCTCGATCAATGCCCGGTAGGCCGTGCAGCAGCGGAGAAAGACGTGCTGGCCGTTGTCGAACCAGTGCCCGTCGCGTTGAAACGAGTAGGTGGCCCCGCCCAGCCGGCCGCGCGCTTCCAACAGCGTCACCCGCAGGCCGGCGTCCGCCAGCGCCAGCGCCGCGCTGATCCCGGCCAGCCCGCCGCCAGCCACCACCACCGGCGCGCTGTTCACCCGCCCACCAGACTATGCGCCGCCACCAGCGCTTTCTCCCAGGTTGGGAGCGCCACCCGCCCCCGCAGGACGGCGGCCGGGTCGTGCTCGATGCGCCGCAGCAAACGCCGATAGATGCCGGCCATGGCCCCGGCGCAGGCGGAACTGCGCGCGTCCAGCAGCGGACGCAGCCGCAGGCCCTCGTCGAACCAGCCTGCGGCGCGGCCGGTTTGAAAACGCATCATCTCGGCGAACCGAGGGCTGGGCGGAGCGTCCGGGTCCAACGTGCACTGGAACCGCTGCAGATCCTCGCGAGGCAAATACACGCGGCCGTTCTGAAAGTCTTCCCGCACGTCCCGCAGGATGTTGGTGAGTTGCAGCGCCACACCGAGGGCGTCCACCAGCGGCGACGCGCGCGCCATGTCCCGGGCGCCGGACACGCCCAGCGAGAGCCGGCCGATGGCGCCCGCCACCCGACGGCAGTAGACCACCAGGTCGTCGAACGTCTCGTAGTCCGTGCCGCGCACATCCATCTCCACGCCGTCGATCAGTTCGCCAAAAGCCGCCAGCGGAAGCGGCAGTCGCTGCGACGCATGCCCCAGGGCGGCCAGCACCGGGTCGTCCGCATCCGGGCCGATGTCCGCCAGCCGCTCACGGGCCTCCCGCAAGGCGCGCGCCTTGGCTTCGGTGGGCAGGTCGCCGTCGCCAATGTCGTCAATCGCTCGCGCCAGCGCGTAAACCGCGCAGAGCGCCCGCCGCTTCGGCGCCGGCAGCAGGCGGATGCCCCAGTAAAAGTTCCCCGCCTGCGTGCGGGTCACCTGCTCGCAGTGCGCGTAGGCGGCGGCTGGATTCATCCGTTACCAGTCCAGGGCCGTGCGCAAGACACGCAGCGCCGCCCCGGCTTTCGCCCGGGCGTTCGGCCGCGGCGTTTGCGTCAGCACGTCATGGTCCGCCTCGCGGATCGCCCGCAGGGCCGCCCGTCCGCCCTCGATGAAGGCCGCCACGGCCATCCCGCGCACGCCGGGCAGTGTCCGCACCAGGGTCGCGCCGCTGTCGAAGAGCTCCCAGGCGCGGTCCACCTCGAACCGCATCAGCGCCCGAAACTCTCGGCTGGGACGCCCTTCGGCGATCACTTCAACGGAACAGCCAAATCGAGCCATGTCCTCCCGCGGCAAATAGACCCGACCCATTGCGTAATCCTCCGCCACGTCCTGCAAGTGTTCGGTGAGCTGCAGGGCCGTACAGCTCATGTCCGAGAGCCACATCCGCTCGGGCGTGGCTGCCTCGAAGACGTGCAGTACGAGGTGACCGACGGGGTTGGCGGAGAGTTCGCAATAGCCGACCAGATCCTGAAATGTCGCATAGCGCGTCACCTGCTGGTCCTGGCGGTTGGCCTCGATCAGCGCCCGCAGCGGCGCCTCGGGGATCGAGTAGCGCAACACTGTGGGTACGATCCGCCGCATGACCGCGTGGCTGGGTAGACCGCCGTTGTAGACCGCGTCCACCTCGCCGTCCAGCCAGTCCAGCAGCGCCAGCCGGTCGCCTTCGGCGTAGTCGCCCAGTTGATCGGTCAGGCGGGCGAAGCCGTAAAGGTTGTTCAGATGCCGTCGCAGGTGGCCCGGCAGCAGCCGCGACGGCACCGGGAAGTTCTCGCCGCCCGCGCGC
>JAKZUJ010000123.1:0-4037 GCA_047516685.1 Chloroflexota bacterium
TGCCGTCATCTCGGCCGTCATCACGCCAACGCCCGACCCGTTTACCCAGGCCTCGGTGGGCATTCCGCTGTACGCGCTCTATGAGGTTGGGGTCGTTCTGGCGCGCGTGGCCGTGCCCGCTGACCGACCCGACGACGAGACTGAACCGGAACCGGAACCGGACCCCGATGACGAAGGCTCAGTCCCCACGACCGCCTAGCGCGTCTCGGGCCCCGCGGCCGGCGTTGACGGCAGGCTGAGCCCCAGGTCCGTGGCCGTTCGCTGGAAGTCATCGGGCGGTGCCGCCGCCGCCAGCCAACGAGTGCCCGAGGCGTCGTCGAAGCGCAGCGTCCACGCGTGGAGCATGACGCGTTCGATACCGGACGCCGGCCCGCCATAGGCGATGTCGCCCAGGATGGGGTGACCGATGGCGGCCATATGCACCCGGATCTGGTGGGTGCGACCGGTCGTTGGACTGGCTTGCACCAGCGACGCGCCGGGCGCCTGGTCCAGCACGCGGTAGTCGGTCAGGGCAGGCCGACCGCGCCGTGCCACGGCCATGCGCGTGCGCTGGGTTGGGTGGCGGCCAATCGGCGCATCAATTCGACCTCGCGGCGGCTTCGGCGAGCCGCGCGCGATCAGCAGGTACTGCTTGCGCACCGCCCGGCGCTCGAACGCTTGCGTGAGCTGGGCGTACATCGCCAGAGTTCGCGCGATCAGCACCACGCCCGAGGTCTCCTTGTCCAGGCGGTGCACGATGCCCGGACGCCGCGGATGCCCCACGCCGCTTAACTCCGGATAGTGCGCGAGCAATCGATGCGCCAGCGTCCCGGTCGCGGCGCCCGCGCCCGGATGCATGATGATGCCGGCCGGCTTGTCAACGGCGACGAACTCGTCGGTTGTCAGCAGCCGAACGATCGGTCCCGGCTCGGGCGTAAGTTCCTCGGTAACGGGCGGCAGGGCGCCATGCACGATGTCGCCGGGTCGTAGTCGCCGCGCCGGCGCCGCGGGGCGCCCGTTCACCGTCACCTGGCCTTCGCGAATCAGCCTGGCCGCGCGCGAGCGCGAGAGATCGCTCACGGCCTTCGCCAGAAACGCGTCCAGTCGCGGGGCGCGCGACGCGTCCGCATAGGTCAGTTCAAAGCGCTCGGCCTGGTTGGACATCAGGGAGCGAGACTAAGCAAGGCCTTGCGGCGTCCCGCGCGGGTCAGCCACCGTTCTCGGCCCGTGCGCGCACTTCAATCTCCCCGATAGACATATAGCCCGGATGCCCATCGTTGGCCAGCAGGCGCAGCACGACGAAGCGAGTCACTTCGCTCGGAAACTCGATACGGACGCTGGGCGCGGGGTCCAGTTCAGCGTTGCGGATGAACTTCAGGCCGGAGGAGTCCTCGCGAGGATCGACATCGCGCGAGGTGAACACCTGGACCCGCCGCGGGTAGCTGGCCGGCGGTTCGTTCGGGTGATTGAATATGTCGATGGTCGCGATTGGCGTGCGCAGGTTCATTTTCAGAACCACGTCCTGCGGAAACCGCACGTCGGCCGAGCGCCAGGCGGGAAAGTCGGTTTCGATCAGGCCGTCAATCAGCGCCTTGGGCCCGTGGCCTTCCTGCGATCCGGCCGGCGAGGACGCCTGCCCGCCCACGGCTGAAGCCGAGACCAACGCGCCGCGGCTTCGGTCGGCGCCGTCGAACAGCAAGCGCATCTTCACGGCCAGGTCGCCGCGCAGATCGCTGCCGTTGGTCACGATGAATATCTGCACGGCCATCAGCAATGACAGGGTCATCACGATCGCCACCGGGATCCAGTTCACGGAAAACACTTTGCGCCTGAGGGAGGTGCGGTCCAGTTCGGCTCGGCGCTCAAGCTGCTCCTCGCAGACAGCGCACACGTATCCCCAGTCCGACGCGTTCAGCGCCTCGTCGCAGAACAGCCGGGCACAGCGGTCGCAGCGCTGCGAGGCAACGCGGGTTGGATAGACCGTGCAGCGGTAGAGCGCCAGTTCACGGGCGCTCTCGGCAAAGATGCGCCGGCTGGGCGGGCGCTTTGCCGGCTCGCCGATCCTCGTCGCTGGACCCATCCGTCACCGCTCCCCTGCGCGCGTGACGGAGTCCAGGACCCGGTATCCCGGCGACGCGCATGCCGCGCGCCGCGAAGCGCAGCCTTGACTCAATATACTCGTGTCAATCACTCGCCGCCGCTGCGAATGATCTGGTCGCGGGTCGGTCGCGGTCAGACGCCATCCTCGGAGTACCGCGTAGGCTTCTTTCGCACTGAGTAAGAAGACCGCCATCTGTTCCCTTTCCCACAGGGAGAGGGTCGGGGTGAGGGGCTTGCTTACTCAGAGCTACGAGTGACCACGGACCAACCGTTCAGAAGCGATGGCTCGCCTCTCTGAGGATCCATGTTCAGACGCAATACCAATGTGCTGCTGGAGATCGCCGAGACGGCGCTCCTGGCCGCCCTCATCTTTTTTGGCACGCGGCTGCTCGTGCAGAACTTTCTGGTGGAGGGGCCCAGCATGTCCCCCAACCTGGCTGATTCCGAGTTTCTGTTCGTCAACAAGCTCTCCTACCTGGCCGATGACCCGCAGCGGGGAGACGTGATCGTGTTTCGCTCGCCCAGGAGTCCGGACGAGGACCTGGTCAAGCGCGTGATCGGACTGCCGAACGAGGTTGTGGAGATCCGCGACGGGCAGGTCTATGTGAACGACCACCTGGTCGACGAGTCGAGCTACTTCAGCGGGCCGATCGGCCGCGACACGCCGGCCAAGCGCGTACCCGAGGGCTCGTACTTCGTGATGGGCGACAACCGTCTCCAGAGTCGCGACTCGCGAGATATCGGACCCGTGCCGAGGGCCTCGATCGTCGGGCAGGTGTGGCTCGTGTACTGGCCGCCCGCGGAGTTTGGGATCCTGCCCGACACGACGCCCCCACTGGCGCCGCTGCCTCAGCGAGCTGACAACCTGCCGCCCCCCGCCTGAGCGTCGCCTCGCGAGTCGGGCCAGGCGCTAATCAGGCGTCGCTTCGTATGGTCCAACGTCTCCGGCATGACTTTCACGTCCCCGGTCACCGGCATGAAGTTGGTGTCGCCGGCCCAGCGCGGCACCACGTGGAAGTGCAGGTGGCCAGGAATCCCCGCGCCCGCCGCCGATCCCAGGTTCATGCCCACGTTGTAGCCGTCGGGCGCGAAGGCTTTGTGCAACGCCGCGCGCGCCTGCACCACCAGCGACATCAGCTCGCCTGCCTCGTCCGGCCGCAACTCGTCCAGGTCCGCCGCGTGCCGGTAGGGCAGCACCAGCACGTGCCCGTTGTTGTAGGGATAGAGGTTCAGCGTCACGTACGCCAGCCGCCCCGCATGCACCAGCAGCTCCGGCAACGCTCCGGCCTGCTCCACCGGCACGCAAAACGGACACGCCCCATCGTCCCGCTTCTCACCCCGCACATACGCCATCCGCCAAGGACTCCACAACCGCTGCGAAGGCACCAACAACTCCCGCCGGCATGGCGGCAACACAACCGCCCCAAATGCTGGCCGTGATCTTACCGACGGGGCAAGGCCCAGCCGACTGAGGACCAATCAGAGGGTGGACGGCCCACCGTCGCGGGCGTTCGTGGTTGGCAAAAGTGCGGCGGAGACAAGCGGCAACATCCATGCCGCCAGCGCGAGTTTCAGATTGGCAAGGTCACCTCTCGTCGCATGGGGCCTGAGACTTTGCTCCGGTTCCTCACGCACTTCGGCGCGCGTGAGCGGCGCTATGGTCAGGCGACCGATAATCGTCACTGCCTTCCGCTGCCGGGGCGTACCCGCGGGCGCGCTTGCTACGCTTTGCAGCCATGAACTTGGAAGCCCACTACAGCCCTATCGCCCAGGCGATGGAGCAGAACCCGTTGCGGCCCAGTTGGGCCATGCAGCGGCCCGGCGTGATCAGCCTGGCCTACGGATTCCCTGACTCCCAGAGCTTTCCCTACGAGGAACTGGCCGAGGCCGCCACCGGCCTGATGACCGCCCGCAACGCCGAGGCCCTGCAATACGGCCCCGTCTCCGGCCCCGAACCC
>JAKZUJ010000124.1:0-26960 GCA_047516685.1 Chloroflexota bacterium
TCCTGAATCCGGCGCTCGGTCTCGGTATCCACGCTGGAGGTCGCGTCGTCCAGGATGAGAATCGCCGACTCCCGCAGCAGGGCGCGCGCGATCGTCAGCCGCTGGCGCTGCCCGCCCGACAACCCGACGCCGCGCTCCCCGACGACCGTCTCGAACCCCTCCGGCATCTCCAGGATGAAGTCGTACGCCTGTGCATCCCGCGCCGCCGCTATCACCTGCTCGAAATTCGCGTCTGGATTGCCGTAGGCAATGTTGTTGCGCACCGTGTCCGAGAAGAGAAACGGATCCTGCGGCACGATCGACACCGCCGAGCGCAGGTTCTGCACGTCAAAGCTGCACACGTCCCGCCCGTCCACCCGCACTACGCCGCCCGCCGCGTCGTAGTAACGCGCGATCAGATTCAGCAGGCTGGATTTCCCGGACCCCGTGGGCCCAACCACCCCAATGACCTCGCCCGGATTGACCGCGGCCGTCGCGCCCGACACAACCCGGCGCCGATTGAACGCAATGTCAACGTCGTCGTAGTCCACCCGCCCGGCAATGTCCGCTTGCTTCGCGGCCCCCGGTGGACTTGCGATCCCCACCGGCTCGTCCAGCAGGCCGAACACGCGGTCGGCCGACACCGCCGCGCGCGCAATCTGCTGCACGATGAACCCCAGGCGCCGCGACGGCTGGATCAGCCGCGTGAAGTAGTAGTAGAAAGCCAGCAGCACGCCGACCGAAATCGCCCCGTCGATGGCCAGCAGCCCGCCGGCCCAGATCACCACCAGCGAGCCCACCCCGGTCAGCAGCAGCATGAGCGGCATCACCCGCGCGCGCAGCCGAATCGGCGCCAGGGCGCGCACGCGCATCGCGGCCGCCTCCGTCCCAAACGCCTCGACCTCTCGCTCTTCCGTAGCGAAGGCCTTCACCACCCGAATGCCGTTCAGGTTCTCTGCCAGCGTCCGTGTCAGCCGCGCCTGCTGGGTCCGATAGGCCCGCCACATTGGCCGCACCACCCGGCCGTACAGCACGGCCACGGTCACCATCAGCGCCAGCACCACCAGTGCCATCAGGGTCAGCCGCGGACTGGCGATCACCATGCCGGTCACAATTACGACATAGATGCCCACCGAACGAATCAGCTCCATGACACCCCGCCCCGTGAAGCTCTGCACGGTGTTCGTGTCGCTGATCGCCAGCGTGATCACATCCCCACTGTCCACTCGGTCGTAGTAGGCGTACGGCAGACGTTGCAGCTTGTCGTAGACCTCATTTCGCAGCCGGCGGCTGATGCCCGCCTGGTACCAGCGCTGACAGAAGCGCGCGCCAAACAGCGCCGCTCCCCGCAGCACGATCAGGGCCGCCGTCAGCAGCGAGAGCCCCAATAAGCGCGGGCGGTCTTCCGCGACGATGCCCTCGTCGATCACGCGCGCCAGGACTTGCGGCACGATCAGGTCCATCGCGGCCGAAACCAGCCACACCAGCACGCTGAGCAGTGCCAGCGGCCAGTAGGTACGGATGTAGGCGAGCGTTCGCCAGATGGACCTTATGGCTTGGCCTCGTCCTTGAACGTGTCTCGCGCCACCGGCGCGGGACACTCGCCCTCCCCTGCTTCAGGGACCGGGGCATCTGGTCCAGCGGAAACTGGAGCCGCCGGCGCACTCGCCGCTGCCGCCGTCGCGTCGGCCGGCATGGGGTGATGCCGTTGCCGTTGCGAGTGGAGCAGTTCGCTGGCCGCCCAGCGCAGGAGTGTCCACAGCAGCGCGCCGATGGGGATGCCGAACAATATCCCCCAGAACCCGGCGGCGATGCCGCCCAGGATCACGCTCGACAGCACCACGATGGGATTCACCCCAATTGCCGTTCCCATGATCCGCGGCTTCACTACGTTCTCAATCCCCAGAGATACCAGCGTCAGCGCTACCCCCACCCAGATCGCCAGGTCGACACGCTCGCTGAACGCCATGATCGTCGGTACGGCTATGCCCACGATCATCCCGAAGAACGGGATGAACAACAGAATCCCCGTACCCACCGCCACAAGCAGGCCGAACTCCAGCCCGGCAATCAGATAGGTGACCACAACCGCGATACCCCAGACAACCGACGCCAGGAACTGTCCGCCCAGCCACGCCCCAAACGTGTGCTCGCTCGCGCGCACCGCGCGGTGCAAGCGCGCCGACCAGTCGGGCGGCAGCGCGTCCGCCAGCGCGGTCACCCCCCGGTCCCAGCCCAGCACCAGGTAGAACGAGATGATCAACGTCACGATCGTGGCGGCCACGCCGCCGGCAATCGTCCCCGTGGTTGCAATGATGCCGGTGGCCAACTCCTGCCCGACCGACACCGCCTGGTGGCTGACATCCTCGATCACCGTCCCGACGAAATCTTCCGGCGCGCCCAGGCCGGTAAGCCAGGTTTGCAGGATGCCAAGCCCCGCTGGAATGCCAAGGGCCAGTTCGGTCAGACTCTCGGCGGCATGACCCACTTCCGAAAAGAACGGCGGCAGCACGAAAAACAGGGTCACGCTTGCGATGCCTAACACCACCAGGTACACCAGCGCCGCCGCCAGTGGCCTTGGGATGCGCGCGCGGCGCAGCAAGCGCACGGGCCCCAACGTCACCACCGTCACAATCCAGGCCACCAGCAGAATCACGACAAAGACGCCGGCCTGGCTCAGCACCTCCCACAGGAATTGCAGCAGCCACGCGGCCGCCACGGCGATGCCGAGATAGATCAGAATTGAAAGTGGACGTTGGCTCGCGACGGGCGCGGCTCCTTCGTGGACCGCTCGCAATGCTTAATTCTATCCGCCCGGCGGCACGGCTCGGCCTGCCTAGAATTGGCTGACACGGCGCACCGCGGAGCACCGCAGGTCAATGACCCGAGAAGCCGTCCGTTCCACCATCGAAGGCAAGCTGGCGGAGTTGCCAGAAGCCCCCGGCGTGTACCTCATGCGCGCCGCCGACGCCCGCGTCCTCTACGTGGGCAAGGCCCGCTCGTTGCGCAGCCGCGTCCGCAGCTACTTCCGCCGCGGCGACCACTCCTACAAGACCCGCTCCCTGGTGGCCCGGATCGCCGACTTCAACGTCATCGTCACCGACTCCGAAGTCGAGGCGCTGGTCCTGGAAAACAACCTCATCAAGGAACACCGCCCGCGCTTCAACGTCACCTACCGCGACGACAAGCAATATCTCTACCTGAAAGTGACTGTGCGGGAGACCTATCCGCGCGTTGCCACGACCCGCCGCATCCTCAAGGACGGCTCGCTCTACTTCGGTCCCTACACCAGCGCCAAGGCCCTGCGCCAGACCCTCAAGCTCCTGAACCGCCTGTTCCCCTACCGCACCTGCAACATCAACATGGCCAAGCCCATCCCGCGCCCCTGTCTCAAGTACGACCTCGGCCTCTGCAACGCCCCCTGCACCCGCTACGTCACCGTGGACCAGTACCGCGAGGTCGTGGACGGCGCCGTGCGCTTCCTGCGCGGCGAATACGAGCAGGTGCAAGCAAGCCTCACCGATCGGATGTGGGCCGCGTCCGACGCCCAGGACTTCGAAGAAGCCGCCAGGTTCCGCGACCGCCTTACGGCCATGGAAAAAGTCGTGGCCGAGCAGAAAGTGTCCGATCCCGACGCCCGCGAACGGCAGGTGGACGTGATCGCCGCCGTCCGTCAGGACCGCGACGCCATGGCCACCGTCTTCCGCATCCGCGGCGGCAAGCTGATCGGCCACCAGCACTACGAGCTGTCCGTCACCGGCGAAGAAACCGAGGCCGAGATGCTGGACGACTTCGTCCGCGAGTACTACGACCGCGCCGCCGAAGTCCCCCAACTCGTTCTCGTACCCCACGACCTCACCGACGTCGAGGTGCTCCAGTCCTGGTTGAAATCGCTCCGAGGCGCCGGCGTCACCGTGCGCCGGCCCCAGCGCGGTCCAAAGCGTCGGCTGGTCGAAATGGCCACCCGCAACGCCGCCGAGACCCTGCACCTGGAACGCACCGTCTGGCTCAACAGCGAGCGCAAGCGCCGGCAGGCACTGCTGGAGATCGGCGTTGCGCTCGACCTCCCGCGTCTGCCCCGACGGATCGAGTGCTACGACATCTCCCACATCCAGGGCTCGTCGGCCGTCGGCTCCCTGGTCGTCTTTGAGGACGGGGTCGCCAGGAACGGCAAGTACCGCCGCTTCAAGGTTCGCGCCGCTGTGGGCAACGACGACTTTGAGTCGCTGCGCGAAGTGCTCCGACGCCGCCTCCGCCGCTACGCCGAAGAAACGGACGTGGCGGTCGCAACCGGCCCGAGCTCCCAGGCGCTCGCTGAAGTGCCGCTACGCGGATTCGACCCCGAGGCCCAGCTCCCCGACACGCCCGAACCCACGGCCGGCTCAAGCAAGGAGTGGGGGGTCACCCCCGACCTGATGCTGATCGACGGCGGCAAGGGCCAGCTCGGCGCGGCCCAGGACGTCTTCATGGAACTGGGCCTGGACCAGGCCAACATCCCGCTCGCCGCTATTGCCAAGCGCCGCGAGGAGCTCTACGTCCCCGACCACTCCGGGCCAGTGCTCATGCCCCTGGACGGCCCCGGCCTGCACCTCGTCCAGCAGATACGCGACGAAGCCCACCGCTTCGCCGTCAGCTTCCACATCAAACTGCGCACCGCCCGCGGCCGCCGCTCAATCCTGGACGAAATTCCCGGCATCGGCCCCAAACGCAAGCGCAATCTCCTGCGCGCGTTTGGCTCCCTCAAACGCATCCGCGCGGCCTCACTTGAGGAAGTCACGGCCGTCGACGGCATGACCGCCGCCAGTTCCAAGGCCCTCAAGGAAGCCCTGTGACGGGTACCATTCGCTTCCAAGGCTTTGTCGTTGGCCCTGAAGTCGCGAGAGGTTCCACCCCCGCGTGACGCATGAGAGACCTGGCCAGAGCCCCTTCTACCCAGGCCAGCCTGTGCCGGTCGAGTTCTTCGTCGGACGCCCCAACGAAATCGAACGGCTGACCCGAGCCGCCTCGCAAGTAGCGGCCGGACGTCCGCGAGCCGTCTACATCGAGGGCGACTACGGTGTCGGGAAGACATCGCTGGCACGTCTGGTCCGCTCGCTTGCAGAGAACGATCCAAGACTCTTCGGAATCCACGCCTTCCTGGGAACCGCCACGACACGGGAAGACGTTGCGGCGCTTACCTTGCAAGCAACGTTACAGACCGATATTTCTGATAAGTCGACAAGCGAGAACATACGACATATGTTGGCAAAATACGTCGGTGAAAAAAACCTCTTCGGCTTCACGCTGCGACTAGACGAAATTCGAGCATACGCGCCGAATATTACACACGGATTCTTACCGTTCCTGGACTCTATCAATCGAAGATTATCCGAAAGTCATCGTGGTTTAGTCCTTGTCTTTGACGAAATCAACAGTGTTGCCAGGGATCCCTCATTCGCACTGTTCCTCAAGTCATTTATCGACGAAAACGCCATTCGCGAAAATCCGCTTCCATTACTGCTGATCGTTTGTGGCACTTCCGAGCGTCGACTAGAGCTCATTCAGGGCCATCAACCCATAGACCGTGTATTTGAAGTCGTGAGGATCGGAAAGCTCGAACCTGACCAAGTCGAAGACTTCTATTCTAGATCATTCGGTCATTTAGGGATCTCGGTTGATGAAGATGCCATGGAATTGATGGTGAGATTTTCCGGCGGGATTCCAAGGATCATGCAGCTGATTGGTGATAAGGCATTCTGGAATTCTCGTGGTCAGGATGTAGCTATGAATATGGCCGTAGCAGCCATTGTCAATGCGGCGGCCGATCTCGGTAGGAACTTTGTAGACCCGCATGTGTATCGGGCTCTCCGCAGCGATTCCTACAAGCGCATCCTTAACCATCTCAGCGGGTTGATTTCAGCCGAATCCTTCACCCGAAAATCCCTGCTCGAGGGCGTCGGCCAATCGGACCGAACGAACGTGGACAATTTCCTCAACCGAATGCGGCGCTTAGAGGTCATCCGGTCCATTAATGGACGCGGAACCTACGAGTTTCGGGACTCGCTTACACGGTTGTACGTGGCCTTGACCGCCAACCAGCAGATCGGCGCTTAAGCGACCATCCGCGAATCTGTCAGAGCGTAATCAGCGAGTCACGCGTGCTACGGCCGCTGCTCCCACAAAGGCGATAGCGCCAGCAAGTCCAGGTAGCCAACCGGTCGCTCGTCCGCATCCACCACCGGCAGGCCGGCGTGGCCCGAGCGGTGCAGGGCAATGAACGCGTCGTGCAGCGTGTCCGTCAGCGCAACCGACACGCCGTCCAGCATCATCTGGCTGGCTGTTGGGTGAACCATGCGGTCTCCGTAGTTCAACGCGCTTTCAACCGACACCACGTCGGCCATCACCACGCCGGGAAACACGTCGGCCACCAGCGCTCCGTACAACGCCCGCATTGGAATGATGCCGGTCAACCTGCCGTCGTCGTCCGTCACCGCCACCGTGCGCACCTGGGGCTGAGCGCGAACTACTCGCAGCAGGTCCTCGAACTCGGTGTCGGCGCGCACCACGCTCAACGGCTCAAGGGGCCAATACGACCGCAGGTCGGCCACGCGCGACTCCGAGCGGTGAAGCGGTCGCTGCTCGTTGGGACTCATGGGCGCCTCCCGTCTTCTGCGCGCCTAGGCAAACGCCAGGTAGCGCAACCATACCCAGATGGTGCCGATGATCAACGTACCAATTGTCACCGGAATTCCGTATTTCATGAATTCGACAAAACGAATGCGGTGGCCCTCGCGCTCCGAAATGCCCGCCAGGATCACGTTTGCCGACGCCCCGATGATGGTCGCGTTTCCGCCAAAGTCGGCCCCGATCGCCAGCGACCACCACAGCACGTTGTCAGGGTTCAGGCCCTCCTCCGTGAGCCGCTGAACCACCGGCAGCATCGTCGCCGTATAGGGAATGTTGTCCACGACCGCCGACAGGATGGCGCTCAGCCACATGATCAGGAACGCCGTCGCCCCCACGTTCCCCTGCGTCAGCTCGATCGCGAAGTCGGCCACGGCGTCCAGCACACCCAACTCCACCAGCCCACCGACCACCATGAACAAGCCCACGAAAAACAGCACGCTGGCCCATTCGACTTCGTTGTAGACCTCGTGCACGTCGGGCCGGGTCAGAAGCATCAACAGCGCGGCGCCCGCAACCGCGACGGTCGCAGGCTCCCAGCCCATCGCGCCATGAACCATGAATCCAGTGATCGTCAGCGCCAGCACGCCCAGCCCGATATACATGCCGCGCCGGTCGGTAATGGCGTCGGCTGGATCCAGGGTCGCCAGGGCGGCCGCGCGCTGCGGATCCGCCACCAGCCGCGAACGAAACATCCAGCGCACGGCAACCAGCACGAGCCCCGTCGACACCACAGCCGGCGGTGTCATGTGCGCCGCGAATTCCGCGAAATCCAGATTGCCTGCGCTGGCGATCAGAATGTTCGGCGGGTCTCCGATCAGCGTGGCTGCGCCGCCGACGTTCGACGCCAAAACCTCGGCAATGAAAAACGGCACCGGGTTCAATCCCAGCCGCGACGCCACGAATATGGTGATGGGTGCGATCAGGATGACCGTCGTGACGTTGTCCAGAAACGCCGATAGCACGGCCGTAATGAGCGATAGGGCCAGCATCAGCCGCAGACCGTCGCCGCCGGTCCAGCGCGCCGCCAGAATCGCCAGCGCCTGGAAAGCCCCGGTATGGCGCACGATGCCCGCCAGCACCATCATGCCCACCAGCAACAGGATCACGTTCAAGTCGATGTGCTCGAACGCCTGGTGCTGATCCAGAATCCCGATCAGGATCATCAGCGCGCCGGCGCCCATCGCCACGGCCGACTTGGGGACCTTGTCGGATGCGATCAGGGCATAGGCGGCAATAAAGATGACAACGCCGGCCACGAGGAGGCCCGTTCCGACGGTCTCGTGCTCGCTCATACGCTCAGTTCATGGGTGACCCGGGGGCGCGGGCTGCGGGACATACGCAACGGCGGCGCCACGCAATCGTGACGATCCACCGTGCCGATATGGTACGGCATGGCGTCAATCGGCCAGATGGACCACGGTCGGTACAGCCGGTCCTCAGCCCGTCTCGTGGAGTGCCTGAACCGTAGGAGCGCCGGCCGCCCGCAGGGCCGCCAGAGCCGCCCGCATGTCACGCATGAACTGCACGGTCGCGGGCACTTCCAGCGGCCAGCGCACAAGTCCCAGGATGTCCGGCCACAACCGTCCCCCCTGTACCGCCGCCAGGGCCGCGACGCTGCGCGGAATGTCCCGCTCCAGTGGGTCCAGCACCACCCGTACAGCCGCCGCGGGGATACCGGCCTGCCGAGCGCCCGCCAGCAGCGCGTGCGTTTCCATATCGACCCCTACGAAGCCGGATGCGCCCATCCGGCGCTTCTCGTCAGACCGCGCCAGCCCATCCACTGCCGCCAGTGGGCCGACCTGCGTCGACCTCCCCACCGCCTCAAGGCCACTCGCAAGCGCCTCGACCAAATGCGGACTTGCCGGCGTCGGCCGCGCGAACTGCGACCCCGCGCCAGTGGCAATGAGCAGGTCGCCGGGCGCCTGCCCCTCCCGGGTTCCGCCAGCCACGCCCACAATCAGAAGCGCGTCAAACAGCCCAGGCTCCAGCCACCGTTCGAGAACTCCGGCGGTTCGGCGCGCGCCCTGGCCGGTCACGAAGGCAATGAACTCCGCGTTGGCGAACCGATAGCGGCGCCCACCGCCGATTTCCGGCGCGGAAAGGCCCGCCTCGGCCTCGCCAACAAATGCGTTCAGTTCGGCGCGCGTCGGCGCCGCAATCCCCAGCACCCCTTCCGCGCCGCCAGCCGGACGCATCGCGCGATCAGCCCGCCACGAAGAAGGCGTGCCGTGCCGCTTGCACAACGATCTGCTGGTAGTCCTCCACCTGCCCCACCTGCTGACCATTGACGAGGTGCGGCGTCGGCGCCCTGATCGCGAACTCAGCCCGGTCGAAACGATTGAACACGGTGTGCGCCAGCCGCAGCCGGCACATCGGGTCCGCCTCGGACGATTCCAGGTCGGCCCACAGCATCGGTCCCGTGTCCATCTGGAACAGCACCCGCTCGGGGTGGTAGTTGAACGTCTTCACGGGATATTCCAGCACCGCGCGCCGCGTGCCGGCCTCGTTCTGAATCTCCGTCTGGATCACAACCTGATCCAGCGACCGCGCCGCCGCCACCAGTGCCGCGCTATCCGCGGCCGGGCGCGGATTCGGCAGGGGGGTCAGCGCGTAGTCGAGCTCGAGATACCGGTCGTCGATCGGTACCAACTCTGGCTTTGGATCCGGGTCGGTCAGGTCGCGGCTGAAACGCAGCGCCCGATCTTTACCCTGCGCCCAGGCCAGCCGGTACTCGCCGCCCGGCTGCTGGATGCAGGAGTCGCTGCGGTACATCCATTCCGTGCGGCACGGAGCAATCAGGTAGAACTCTTCCTCCGCGCCCGTGGTCACGTCGATCAGGCGCGCTCGCGCGTCCAGCAGGATGCGCACGCTATTGCCGTAGGGCATATGCCCCGGCGTGCGGATGTCGGACGTGGCTGGCGCCGTAGTCCAGCGCAGGTAGGAACGGCTGTAGTCCAAGGGCTGCATGGCGTCTCTGGGGCGTTCAAACGGCCCACCATTGTGCGCGCCGCCTACCAACCGTGTCCCGCACGACCGCGCGTCCGCTGACAGCGGCTAGGCCGTCACCTCGAGGCGCAGTGGGATGCCGCTAGCCCGATTGCCGCGGAATCCCCTGCAGCGCCGTCGCCACGTCAACGTTGCAAGAGCCTCGGCCCCAGGCGCCGTCGAAGTACACGCACTGCAAACTCGCCGCGGCGGTTCCACCGAGGTCACAGGCGTCCATCAGCCCGGGCGCGGGGCTACCCGGCGCCACCGACGGCATCCCCACGAACTGGCCGCCAAAAAAGTCGCACGAGGCCTTCAGTTCCACTGCGTTCGGCACGCGCGTCCTGAAGCGCCGCTCATCGTTCGAGAACTCTGCATTCTCAACCTGGAACCGGATGCCCACCACGATGAGCACAAACAGCCCGACCACCGCCAGGATAGTAAAGATGCGCAGCCCATTGCGAATCAGGAAGGGTTCTCGTTCAATCATCCAATGGCGCTCCGAACGCGTCTGCGGCGACAATCATTCCGCACACCATAGGCGATATCCACCCGTGGCTTCCAATCAATTCTCCGTCGCCACCTACGGGGCGCGTTCCGGTCCTCGATCCAGAAACTCCCGGTAGAAGCTTTCGATCCGACCGGCGTCGAACTCGTCGAACGGTTCTTGCCAGTTCCACGCGATCAGCATGAACGGTGTGTCGAGCTCTCCCTCGTATGGCGTGGCGAGCAGCTTCACTTCACCGAACGCGCCGTCTGGCAGCGATGCATGGACCTTGCCGATGTCGGCCCGGAGCCGCGCGCAGTCATCCGTGCACGCATACAGCAGCACGATCGCGCCGTGCTCCAGGTTGTGGACCCAGTAACCAGGATTCACGGGCTCCTCGAACACGCCGTAGCGCGACCAGACCGGATAGTGGTCGCCGGAGGCTGGCGGGTCGGCCTGGTACTCAACCACGCTGCCTTCGTCCACGTGCCGTCGACCCTCGTTCTCGATTCGAATGCGCTGGGTCGCTTCCGTATCGGGCCCTCGTCCAATCGCGATGACGAGTACGGCCAGCGCCGCCACCACAGCCGCGCCAAGCAACGCCATGCCGGCCAGCCGCAGACGCCGCATCGTGCGCGCGGCCCGCTGGCGTTCGTGTCGCGCGGCGCGTCGTCTCGCTCGACGGGCGTCCGCGGCTGAAGGTTGGGGAGTGCTCATGGCTCTTCGCTCAATTCTGCCAAAACCGCCGCGCGTCCCGCCGGATGCGCCAGAATAGCCAGCCGCTACTCCCGGAGCCTGCCATGGCATCCACCTCCGTCGGACTCATCGGACTCGCGGTGATGGGCCGCAACCTCGCGCTTAACATCGAACGCAACGGCTTTCCCATCACGGTCTTCAACCGCACCGTCCAGCGCACCGACGAATTCCTGGCTGATGCCGCGGCGGACACCACCGTCCGCGGCGCGCGCTCGCTCGAGGCATTCGTTTCGTCGCTGGAGCGACCCCGCCGCATCATCCTGATGGTGCAGGCCGGACGCGGCGTTGACGCCGTCCTGGACCAGCTGCTCCCCCTCCTGGCCCCAGGTGACGTCGTGATGGACGGCGGCAACTCCCACTTCCAGGACACCGCCCGACGTTTCGAGCGCGTCCGTGCGACCGACGTGATGTTCCTTGGAACCGGGATCAGTGGCGGCGAGTCGGGCGCATTGCTCGGCCCGTCCATCATGCCGGGCGGCCCCTCCGCCGCCTACGACGCCATGCGGCCGGTTCTGGAACGCATCGCCGCCATGACCGACGACGGCCCCTGCACCGCCTATTGCGGCGCCTCCAGCGCCGGGCATTACGTGAAGATGGTGCACAACGGCATCGAATACGGCGACATGCAGTTGATCGCCGAGGCCTACGCCGTACTCAACGCCGCCGGCCTCACGCCGCCCGAGTTGGCCGACGTGTTCAGCGCCTGGAATGAAGGCGAGCTTGAGTCGTACCTCATTCAGATCACCGCCGACGTCTTTCGCGTCCGCGACGCCAACGGCGACGGATTCCTGGTCGACCGAATCCTGGATGCCGCCGGGCAAAAGGGCACCGGCCGCTGGATGTCCCAGGACGCCCTCGAACTGGGCGTGCCCATCCCCACCATCGACGCCGCGGTTTGGTCGCGCAATATCTCAGCCCGCAAGGACGAGCGGGTCAGCGCCGCCGGTAGCCGCGGCGCCGCGGCCCTGGTACGGACGCCGGACCTGGTCGACCAGGTCCGCCAGGCGCTCTACGCCGCCAAGATCTGCTCCTACGCCCAGGGCATGGATTTGTTGCGTACCGCCTCGCTGGAGCGCGACTACGGCATTGATCTGTCTGAAATGGCCCGCATCTGGAAAGCCGGCTGCATCATTCGCGCGCGGCTCCTGGGGTTGATCCAGGGCGCGTTCCGTGCGGATCCGGACCTGCCCAATCTCATGGTTGAGCCGTCCTTTGCCAGTCAATTGGCTGGCGCGCAGAACGCCTGGCGCTCGGTGGTCGGCGCGGCCAAGGCCGCCAGTATTCCCTGTCCCGCCCTCAGTGCCTCGCTGGACTACTACGACGCCTACCACTCGGCCCGCCTGCCCGCCAACCTGATCCAGGCCCAGCGCGACTACTTTGGCGCCCACACCTACCAGCGCACGGACCGCGAAGGCGTGTTCCACACTCGCTGGGAAGCCGGCGCCGAGGCCGGGAGCGCGACCAGCGACCCGGTGGCGTAAATGAGGCTGGACTAGCCTCGCTGAGCGACGTGACGCCGCAGCTGCGGCAAAATGGCTTGCTGCTGCGGGTGGCTGAGATACAGCGACACGTCACCCCGCTCGGACCGGCGCAGTTGCACCACGCCTCCGGCACGGCGATAGGTGTCAAAACCCTCCCACGGCCAGAACTTCCCGGTGTGCAACCCCACGCCCTGGTCGGTGAAGTGGTACGTCACCGGAACCAGCAGCCATCCCGCGACCAGCAGCAGAGACGCCACGTCGGCGCCTTCGGTCGTCCAGGTCCCCGGCAGCAGCCGCACCCCCAGAAATATTCCGAGGACCAGCAGCAGGTGCCAGCGGTACAGCAGGATCCTCGCCCGAAACGAGGTTCGCAGCTGCATTACCTCGCGCCCTGGCCGCGGCCGCGCCCAGGGATTGATCACCCCGCTCACCATTACCCCAAAAATAAGCGCAGCCAACGCCACACTCACGTAGCGAGTGAGATCGGACGCGTCCAAATGCCGCACCTGCAGGAATAGAACTCTGCCCGGATGCTAGCAGGGCGACCTCTCCAGCCCGATGTCGCCCCGAGGTCGGGCCGTAGGCCACGCCGGCTGGACTCGCTCCCCTGAACGAACCGTTGGAAACAGACCGGACGGCCTGCCGCGCCAGTTCGCGATGCGTGACGCACGCCGACCGAAGGTCGCATCAGGCCCCTGTCCTATACTCGCGAACCAGACAATACGCGCGATGTCCCAACCCTGATGGCCGGCCATTCCAAGTGGGCGCAGATCAAGCGCCAAAAGGCCGTGACTGACGCCAGGCGCGGCCAGCTGTTTACGAAGGTGGGCCGCGACCTCACCATTGCCGCCCAGCAGGGCGGGCCCGACCCGGACGGCAACTTTCGGCTGGAGCAGGCTATTGCCAAGGCCAAGGCCGCCAACATGCCCAAGGGCAACATTGCGCGAGCCATTCAGCGCGGCGTGGGCGGCGGCGACGGCGGGCCGCTCGAGGAACTGCTCTACGAGGGCTACGCCGTGGACGGAGCCGGCCTGCTCATTGAAGTCGTTACCGACAACCGCAATCGCTCGGTCGCCGAGGTTCGCAACGCGCTCAACCGGCTGGGCGGCACGCTGGCGGCCAGCGGCTCCGTGGCCTGGCAGTTCGAGACGCGCGGAGCTATCGAGATTCGCTTGGACGGCCACGATCCGGAGGATCTCGAACTCGCCGCCATCGACGTGGGCGCCATCGACGTGGAGCACACCGGTGAGTCGGTCTACGTCTATACCGATGCCACCGACCTGGCCCGGGTCAAGAACGAGCTGGCAGCGCAGGGCGCCGACATCGCCTCCGCCGAACTCACGATGACCCCAACGACGCCCATGACGCTCGACGACAATCGTGCCAGGCGCGTGCTGGGAATGATCGAGTCAATCGAGGATCTGGACGACGTGCGCCGCGTCCACTCCAATCTGGAACTCAGCGATACGCTGCTCGAGCGGATCGGCGTTTGAGTCGGGCGGCGTGATATCTCCCGCCCGGCCCCTAGCTGGAGACAGGCGCTGTCGGTAATGCGTGGTTTCGCATTGGCCCGGCCAAGGCGCTGGCCCCGCGAATGCTGACGCTTGGCCTAGACCCTGGCACCGCACGTTTCGGATTCGGCCTGATCGACGGCGACCGTCAAATCCGCCACGTCGCGCACGGTTGCCTGACCACTCCCGCGGGTCAGCCACTGGGAACCCGGCTGGCGCGGATTCGGGACGGCCTGCAAAGTCTCTTTGAGCGGCATTCCATTACACATGTCGCCATTGAGCGGTTGGGCTTCGCCCGCCGGCTGACCTCGGCGGTCGACGTGTCGCACGCCATCGCCGTCGGCCACCTCATGGCCGCGGATCACGGCGTGCCCGTGGAGGAGTACTCGCCGCCGGAGATCAAGCTGGCGGTCACCGGCTACGGCGGCGCCGACAAGGCCAGCGTGCAGGATATGGTGCGCCGCTTCCTCAACCTGGAGTGTCCCCCGCGGCCCGACCACGCCGCGGACGCCCTGGCCGTCGCGATCTGCCATGTGCACTCGCACGAGGCGCGCGCCCTGGAACGCGAGGTCGGCGTCCGGTGATCGCCGAACTGCGCGGCCAGGTCGTGGAGCGTCGTGAGGAGAGCCTCGTCGTCCTTGCCGACGGCACCGGCCTGGGCCTCGAAGTCATCGTGCCGACCCGCTCCCTCGCCGACCCGGGTGCGAATGTGCGCCTCTTCACCTCGCTGCACATGGCGTCCGACGGCGCCCTGCTGACCGGCTTCGAAACCGCCGAAGAACTACGAGTTTTCAGGGCCCTCCTCAACGTCAACGGGGTCGGCCCCCGCATGGCCGTCCGCGTGCTCTCCACCCACCCCGCCCGCCGCATTTACGAGGCCCTCGACCAGGAAGACCCCAAAGCGTTCCAAGTTGTCTCCGGCATCGGCGCCCGAACCGCCAACCGCATCATCCTGGAACTCCGCGGCAAGCTGGTCCCGGAGGACAAGGCCCCGGCCGAAACTTCCGACGACGAGAACACCCGCGAAGTGCTCGAAGCCCTCCTTGGCCTCGGCTACACCCGCACCGAGGCAGCCGTCGCCCTCAACCAGACCATCGGCGAGTCCATGTCCGTCGAAGCTCGCATTGCCGCCGCCCTGCGTGACCTCGGTTCCCGAGGCCGGCCCGCATGACCGAGCGAGTTGTCGCCGTCGAGTCCGAAGCGGGCGACCAGCGCCTCGACCGCACACTCCGCCCACGCGACCTCTCCGACGACGAGTTCATCGGCCAGGGTGGCGTCAAACGCGCCCTGCGCCTGATGATCAAGGCGGCTAAGCAACGCGGCGAGCCCGTCGATCACATCCTGCTCGGCGGCCCGCCTGGCCTGGGCAAGACCACCTTGGCCCACATCGTGGCCCACGAGATGGACGGCCATCTGCGCGTCACCTCCGGCCCCGCCCTCGAACGACCCGGCGACCTGGCCGCCACCCTCAGCAGCCTGGACGCCGCCGAAGTCCTTTTCATCGACGAAATCCACCGCCTTGGCAAAACAGTCGAGGAAATCCTCTACCCCGCAATGGAAGACTTCGCCCTGGACATCGTCGTTGGCGGCGGCAAGGCCAACGCCCGCACCTACCGTCTGGCCCTCCCGCACTTCACCGTCATCGGCGCAACCACCAGCGCCGGCTCGCTCACCTCGGCTCTCCGCGACCGCTTCGGCTCGGTCCACCGGCTCGAGTTCTACAGCCCCGAGGAGTGCGCCCGCATCGTCCAGCGCTCCGCCGAAATCCTTGGCGTCACCATCACCGATGCCGGCGCGCTGGCCATCGCCCAACGCTCCCGCGGCACCGCCCGCGTCTGCAACCGCCTGCTGCGCCGCGTCCGCGACTTTGCCGAGGTCGAAGCCGACGGCACCATCACCGACGCGGTGGCCAGCGACGCCCTCGCCGAATTGGACGTGGACGACCAGGGCCTCGACGCCATGGATCGCCGCATCCTCACCACGCTCATGGACGCCTTCAATGGCGGCCCCGCCGGTCTCCAGGCTCTCGCGGCCACCCTGGCCGAGGACGTCCCGACCCTCGAGTCCTACTACGAGCCTTTCCTACTCCAGGCCGGCTTCATTGCCCGCACGCCCCGCGGGCGCGTCGTCACCCGCATGGCCTACGAACACCTCAACCGTGAACCGCCCCGCGCCGGTCCCGAACAGGCCGCCTTGCTCTGACGTGGAAGTCGAAGCCGAATGCCCCCAACGCCTCCATGCCACGGTGCGCGGTCGCGTGCAGGGCGTCGGCTTCCGCTTTTTCGTGGCCCGCGTGGGACGGCGCCTCGGGTTGAAGGGCCAGGTCCGAAATCTGCCGGATGGCCGCCGCGTCCAGGTAATCGCCCAGGGCCCGCGTCCGTCGCTGGACGCCCTGCTCCACGAGTTGCGCGCTGGACCGCCGCTTGCCAGCGTGGAATCCGTTACCGTGGCGTGGTCGGCGCCTGCCGGCGAGCTGCCGGCATTCGCGATTCGCGCATGAGGTCCAGGTGATGCAACGCCTTCCGGACTCTCAGGCCCCCACGCGTGGGGCTGTTATCCCGGCACGTGAGCGCCAGCGCGGCATGCAGGTGTTTGCCTGGGTATCGCTCGTTGTCGCCCTGGGCCTGTTGATCCTGGCCATCCTGTACCTACCGCGCGCCGTTGGCGCCATATTCAGCGGTGTCAGCGAATCGCGTTCCGTGTCGGCCATCGTGCTGGAGGGAACCGTCCTCATCCAACCGCCGGCCACCGCCACCTGGCAGGGGCTGACGGCGCAGGCCGATCTGGCCGAGGGCACGCGCCTCCGCACCGACGACCGGGCACGAGCCTTCCTGCGCACCCAGGAAGGTTCCACCGTACTCCTCTACAACGACACCGAACTCGCCGTGCAACGCATGCGGTACGGCCGCTTCAACCCAGCGCTGCAAGACACCGTGCTGCGGATATTCAACGGCCGCGTGCAAGTCGGCGTCGCGCTGCACCCGGCAGCACCCGAGCGTCGCATCAGCGTCCTGGCGGGCGAGGGCCGGCTGGACCTGGGCGAAGGCTCCTTCCGCATTGAGACGGAACAGGACGGCGCGGTGCACCTGAGCGTCCGGCAGGGCACCGCCTTGGTCTGGCTGGGCAGCCACGTCATGGAAGCGTCGGCGGGTTGGCGGGTCGTGCTGAAACCGGACCAAACCATCGCCGGCCCCCTGCCGCTCGCACGGGACCTTCTGCAGGACCCCTTGCTTGAGCGCCTGGCCGACGGCTCGGCCTGGAGCCAATTCGTCGTAACCGAAGCCGGCGTCCCCGGCACCGTCAACCCGCAGCCGGAGGGCGTCTGGTTTGAGCGCCAAACGCCCGACGGAAGCACCGACCGGCATGGCGAAAGCGGCATCGTGCAGGATCTGGACCGCGATGTCAGCGATTATGTCAACCTACGCCTCCGCGCCGACGTGCGCACGGATAGCCAGACTCTCTCTGGTGGCGGCACCGCCGGTACTGAGTACCCTCTCATGCTCCGCCTCACCTACATGGACGCCGAGGGCCGCGAGCAGATCTGGACCACCGGCTTCTACCACCAGAACGACGCCGGACTCAGCGTCAAACTTGGCCAAAATATCGCCGCTGGCGAATGGATCACCTTCGACAACCCCACCCTGCTCCAGGAGATTCGCCCCGCCCCCGTCCGCCTGCTCCGGCTCGAAGTGCTCGGCAGCGGCTGGGAATACCGTTCAGCCGTCCGGCGCGTGGAGCTCACCGGCTATTAGCTCCACCGACCGCCGTCTCACCGCCGGCGTCGACGCCATCGAAATCGATCGCATCCAGGCCACGCTGAACCGGTTCGGCGAACGCTTCCTCCGCCGCATCTACACCGAGCGTGAACAGCGGTACTGCCGTGGCCGGGCCGAAGAGCTGGCCGCCAGGTTCGCTGGCAAGGAAGCCATTTCCAAGGCCCTCGGCACCGGCATGCGCGGCGTGCTTTGGCGCGAGCTTGAAATCCTGAACGACCGCCGTGGCAAACCCACCGTCCACCTGCACGGCGCCGCCGCAACTCGCGCTCGCGAACTCGGGCTGACCTCCTTCGAAATCAGCCTCACCCACAGCCGCGAACTGGCCATCGCCTTCGTGGTCGCAACCGCGGACTGACGACTGTGATCGGAGCGCGCGGCGCGGGTCGTGGTCCCGCCTTCGACCGCGTGGTCGACGCGGCCGAAATGCGGGCGCTGGAAGCCCAGGCGCCCCCCGGCGTCAACCTCATGCAGAACGCCGGCCAAGCCATCGCCGCCACCATCCTGCGCCGCACCGGCTCGCTGGGCGGCCGATCCGTCGTCGTCCTGGTCGGCCCTGGCGACAACGGCGGCGACGCGCTCATCGCCGCCGCCCGCCTGGCCGCCGCTGGTGCACGGGTCACCGCCTGGGCCTCCCGCGAGCGTCCCCACGACCCGCTCGTGACCACCGCCACCGATGGCGGCGTGCGCTTACGCGTCTGGACCGGCGATCCCCGACCCTTCACCCGCGATATCCGTCAGGCGTCCTGCCTGCTGGACGGACTGCTGGGCATCGGCAGCAGCCCGCCACTGCGTGGACCCGTAGCCGACCTCCTGGCCGCACTGCCGATAGTGGCGGGACAAACCCGCGTCGCCATCGACATTCCCAGCGGTATCGACGCGGATACCGGCGCCGCGGACCCAGCCGCCTTTCACGCCCACCTCACCCTCGCCACCGGTCCGGTAAAGCTCGGCGCGCTGCTGCACCCGGCTATCGAGTTCGCCGGTCGGCAGATTGCGTTGGACATCGGACTTCCGGCCGCGGCCTACGCGCCGATCAGGACCGCTCTCATCGACGCGCGAACAGCTCGCCGCCTGCTGCCCCCGCGTCCGTTGGACGGCCACAAAGGCACGTTTGGCCGTCTCGCCATCGTGGCCGGCTCGGTTCGCTACCGCGGAGCGGCGGCCCTGGCCACCGTGGCCGCGTTGCGCGCCGGCGCCGGCCTCGTCACCCTCGCGTCCGTCGAACCGGCCTGCGCCGCCGCCGCCGCGCTGGCGCCCGCCGCTACATTCGTCTCGTTGTCAGCCTCGCCGTCAGGGCAGGTGGACGCCATAGCCGCCGATGTCGCCGCATCGTTCGCCCGTCCCACCGCCCTCCTGGTAGGCCCCGGCCTGGGACGTGGAGAGGCCGGCGACGCGCTCGTCTACGGCCTGCTCGACGAACTGCGTGACACCCCGAAGGTCATCGACGCCGACGGCCTCAACGCCCTGGCCGACCGACCCGACCTGCTTGAAACGCTTGGCCCTGAGATTGTGCTCACCCCGCACCCCGGCGAACTGGCGCGTCTTGTCCGGCTGCCGGCGCCCCCTGAAGGCCGCCAACGTCTGGCCGCGGCCCAGGACTTGGCCGCCAACACGCGCGCCACCGTCGTGGCCAAGGGCTCGCCCACCTTCGTCTGCGCAGGCCAGCGCGTGTGGATCCTGGCTCGTCCCAATCCCGCCCTGGCCGCCGCTGGATCCGGCGATGTGCTCGCCGGCGCAATCGCCTCGTTGCTGGCACAAGGGCTGACCGCCGAGGCGGCTGCTCGCCTCGGCGTCTGGCTCCACAGCCGCGCGGCTCGCATTGCCGGCGGCCGTGACGACCGCGGCGTTCCGATGGAACGTATCGCGACCGCACTTGGAGCCGCGGTCAACTTGCGGCGCGCGCGTCCTCGCTCCGGATCGTGGCGCAGAGGCGGCCGCCGGCGTCAGTCCGGTACGCCGTAGGTCTCCCAGAGCTCAGTCACCAGCGACTCCGCGGTGGAGTGCTCAAACCCCCGCCGCACCAGAAACGCGCCTAACCGCTGCCTGAACTCCGCAAATCCGCGCCCCTGCCACCGCCGCGCCTGTCGCTCGGCCACCGGTCGCGCCACCTCAAGCTCATCCCCATAGCAGGCGTTCAGCACGGTCTCGACCACGTCCTCGCTCACACCCTTGGCCTGCAATTCCTGGGCCACCAGCCGCCGCCCACGCGCTCGCGCCTGGGTACGCGCCCGAATCACCGCCGCCGCGAACTCGGCGTCGTTCACATAGCCCAGTTCCCGCAGTCGCTCCACCACGCCTTCGATGTCCGTCGCTTCGACCCCACGCGAAGCCAACCGTTCGCGAACCTGCGCTTCCGAACGCGACCGCGACGCCAGAAACCGCAGCGCAATAGCCAAGGGATCGGAACGCGCGCCTCGGCGGCCCGCCATGGGTGGCGCTGAGTCAGTCCCCGCCGTGGTCGCCTGAGCCGCGACTTCCTATCAGTTCCGGCCAGGGCGCCAGCCGCCGCTCCGTGCCGGCAAAGAGGCGTTTCAAATTGTCCAGATGCTGCGTCGTCAGAAACACCGCAAACACCGCAACCAGGCTCACGTGGAAGCCCGTGACGCCCAGGCCAAGCGCATAGAACGCAATGGCCCCCACCAGAAACCCGAGCGCCCCGGCCAGCGACCCCAGCGAGATATAACGCCCGATCGCAATAGTGGCAACACCGGCCGGAATGCCGATCAGAGCCGCCAGCGGCGCCAGTGCCATCACGGCCCCCCAGCTCGTCGCAACCCCGCGCCCGCCGCGCAGACCAATGAAGATCGACCAGTTATGCCCGGCGGCGGTCAATACGGCCACGATTAACGGCACCAACTGCAAGTCGCCGACCAGCAGGCGGGCCAGCAAGGTCGGGACGAAGCCCTTCAGCGCGTCGCCCACGAACACGATCACCGCCGCGCCGCGACCCACCGTGCGATACACGTTGGTCGCGCCCGAGCGCTGGCTGCCATGCTCGAAGATGTTGACCCCAAAGCCGACGCGGCAGACCAGCCAGCCAATCGGCACCGCACCCACGAGGTACGCGCCGACTACGAGGCAAACAACCTGCACGGCCTGAACGGTCGTCACCGGGAGCGCACCACACCTCAACGGTACTCCGCCAGCTTCCGCACGGCCCGCCCCGCTGTCAAACCAGCGAACGGCTCTTCAGGACGACCGCAAACTCAACTTCACCGGTGTGCCGTCAAAGCCGAATTCCTTCCGCAGCCCGTTCTCCAGAAACCGTACGTAACTGCGGTGCACGTGCTCGGGGTTCGAAAAGAAGAGCGCGAATTCCGGCGGCGCACTCCCCGTCTGCGTGGCGTACTTGAACCGGGCCTGGCGTCCGCGCCGCGACGGCAGATCCCGCCGCCCTACCCATGCGCGCAGGAAGGCGTTCAGCCGCGAGGTCGGAATGCGCTGCCGCCGCGTCCGGTGAATCTCCAGCGCCATCGGCAGCACGTGATCCAGATTGCGCCCCGTCTTTGCCGAAATCCGCGCCAGCGGACTATGGGGCAGGAAGTGGAAGACGCGCGCCAGGTGGTGCTCCACCCGCGCCACTTCCTCCTTGCCCCGCACCAGGTCCCACTTATTCGCCGCCACGGTCACGCCCTTGCCGGCGTCCAGCACGAAGCCCGCCACGTGCGCGTCCTGGGCGGTCGGGCCTTCAAACGCGTCGATCACCACCACCCCAACATCCGCGTGCTGCATTGAGCGCATCGCCCGCAGCACGCTGTGCTGCTCAATACCGGGTGTGATGTGGCCGCGACGGCGCATGCCGGCGGTATCCACCAGCCAGACCTCGTTGCCTTCCCACTCCACCAGCGTGTCCACGCTGTCCCGCGTCGTCCCGGGCGCGTCGTGCACCAGGGCGCGCGCTTCGCCCAGCAGCGCATTCAGGAGAGACGATTTACCCACGTTCGGCCGCCCCACAATGGCGACACGCGGCCGCGTGTCGGCCACGGCCCGGTATTCCATACTCGGCAGGCGCTCGGAGATCGCATCCAGCAAGTCGCCGGTCGCCGTCCCGTGCATGGCGGATATCCCTATGGGATCGCCCAGTCCCAGCGCGTAAAACTCGGGCACGTTCTCTCGATGCTGCGGCGCGTCAACCTTGTTGACCACCAGCAGGTGCGGCCGGCCCGCCCGCAACACCTCGCGGGCCACGGCGCCATCCAGGTCGGTCGGCCCGGTCGTGGCGTCCGTCACGATCAGCGCCAGATCGGCCTCCGCCGCCGCCAGGCGCGCCTGCGCTTCGGCGTGCGCCGCCACCGGCGCCGGATCGCGCCAGGCAATGCCCGCCGTGTCCACGATCGCCAGCCCCTGACCGCGCCATTCGATCTCGCCGTAGATCCGGTCCCGGGTCGTCCCCGGCTCGTCGGCCACCACGGCCACGCGCGAGCCCATCAGTCGATTAAAGAGCGTCGACTTGCCCACGTTGGGCCGTCCCACAATCGCAACCAGCGCCGCGCCGATTGCAACCTGAGCCGCCGGTCCGGACCCGCCGGAACTGCCCTCAGCCATACGGACCCCGATAGCGCGGCGGCAAGCCGGCCGCAATCGACCGCATGATGGTCTCGCCCGCCGCTTGCAGCTCGTCGTCCGGGATCCGGCCCGCATGACGTCCCAGGTCCAGCGGTTCACCAACGCGCACATGCACTGGCAGTCGCCCCTTGAGGAGTCGCCGACGCCAGGTAAAGGCTTCGGTGCCCCAGATTGACACGGGAACGATCGGAGCGCCCAGTTTCAGCGCCGCATAGGCCGCCCCTGGCTGCGGCTCGTGCAGTTGCCCGTCGCGGCTGCGCGTGCCTTCGGGATACATCACCATCGCGTGGCCGCTTCGCAGAATCCGCAGCATCTGCCGCACCGCCGGCAAGTCCATCCCGTCCCGGTCCACCGGCAGCACTCCCCAGGCGCGGCAGAGCCAGCCGACCGTGAGCGACTCCACCATCTCGCGTTTCGACATGAAAGTCAGGTAGCGCCGGATGTACGAGCCCGTCAGGATCGGGTCGAAATTCGTGAAGTGATTGGACACCACAATGCAGGCGCCTTCAGTTGGAACCCTGGCCTCGCCCTGAACACGCACCCGAAACAGCGACGGAAACACCACATGGCGGCCAATCAGCTGCCAGAAGTGGTAAATCGAGGTAATGACCCACGGAGGCTCCCAGCTGGAGTCTCGGCGCATCTCAGCCCCCACCGCCCAGGCCGCGTTCCCGCATCAGAATCTCGATCTGCCCCACAATCTCCGCCGCACTGATCGTCCCCGAGTCGATTCGCACAGCGTCGGCGGCGGCCGCCAGAGGCGCGTGCGCGCGCGTGCTATCTATGCGGTCGCGCGTTTCCAGCAGGCCGCGCACGCTTGGCAGGTCAATGCACTCGCCATCGTCTCGCCGCTGTCGCCATTTGCGCACGGCTCGTGCCTCCAGCGGGGCGTCCAGAAACACCTTCAATTCGGCCTCCGGCCAAACCACGGTGCCAATGTCGCGCCCTAGCGCCACCACGCCACCAGTTTTGATCACCCGTCGCTGCTCCTCCAACAAGTGAGCGCGTACTTCCGGCAGCCGTGCCACATCCGACACGATCGCTTCCACCTTCGCGCTGTACACACCTTCCGTCACATCCTCGCCATTGGACAGCACCCGTGTGCCGTACACGCCCTCGGTCTCGGCACGGAACTCCAGGTCCAGCGTCTCGATCGCCGGTAACACCGCCGCGGCGTCCGTAGGGTTTGCCCCGGCCCGCAGCACCGCCAGCGCCGCCGCTCGGTAGAACAGTCCACTGTCCAGGCAAAGGTACCCGCGCCGCTCAGCCAGCAACTGCCCCACGGTGCTCTTCCCCGACCCCACGGGTCCATCGATCGTGACAACCGGCGCTGGCACAGAGCACACCAAACCTACAGAAAACCTCGGGGACGATCCGCCCAGTATAAAAACAGTCCACCCCTCGACCGCGTCCAACAGCCACCCGTCCGTCACACCAGTTCCCATCCGTGATACCCGCGAAGAGCCTGCCCCGCATTTGATCCGGGTCGGGAATCCCTCACCCCAACCGCATCCCACAGAACGCAGGAATCCCCTTTCTTTGGTAACCGACGCTTCGGTTCGTGCCGAGCTTGTCGAGCCCCAACCGCTCCCAGTTCCTTCGCCTACACTCAAAACACGCCCTCCTTCCGAATCTCACCGCCCGTGCCTGACTTGACCGTCGCCGACGCCATCGCCGCCTTCCTTGCCCAGCAGGGCGTCCGACGCGCCTACGGCGTCACCGGCGGCGAAATGCTGCCCCTGCTCGACGCCCTCCAGCGCCACGGCGTGGACTTCACCCTGACTCACCACGAGGCGGCCGCCGCCTACATGGCCGACGCCGAAGGCCAGCTCACCGGGCGGCCGGGCGTCTGCGTCAGCACGCTGGGACCGGGCGCCGCAAACCTCTTCGCCGGACTCGCGCAAGCCACGTTGGAGCGCTCCCCGGTGCTTGGCCTCACGGCTGACGTCACGCCGCAAGAAGCTGCTGGCCAGCGTCACCAGGTTTTCAATATTCCAGGCGCAATGGCGCCCGCCATCAAGTACAGCGCGCGGGTCAGCCCGGACAACGTCGGCACGGTGCTCCCCGCGGCTTGGTCGGCTACTACTCACGGCCTGCCCGGCGCGGCCCATCTCTCCCTACCAAGCTCCGTCGCCACGCTCCCCGCGGCCAAGACGCCGATCCCGCCCGAAAACAGCGCCCTGGCCCCGCCAAGCAACCCGCCGGCCCTTCGCGACGTCGAGCGGCAAGTGGCCGAAGCGAAGCAGCCGGTGGCGGTCCTCGGCCTGGAAGCGCGCACGCCGGCAATCGCCGAGCACTTCGCCCGCCTGGTAGGTGCCGCCGACATTCCGGTCGTCACCCAGGTCAAGGCGCGCGGCTGGTTTCCCGGCAATCACCCGCTCCACGCGGGCACCCTGGCCGGCCATGGATCGCGCGGTGCGTTGGAACTCCTGCGTTCCGCCGATCTGGTGCTGGGCGTCGGCATGGACGGCGTCGACCTTATCTGGCCCTGGGACGGACCGGCCGGTGTGAACCTCACCGCCCACGACCTTCTGGACGGCTCGCTGCCGCACACTCCGATCGTCGGCGATGTGGCCGCCATGCTGAAACGCCTGGCAACGGTTCCCCGACCAAGAGATCGCTTCGACGCCGCCGCGCGCGCCGCCAAAGCCCGCCGCGGCGCGCGCGAAGACCTCCAGGCCGGCCCTCCGGGCGCCGATCAGCCGGCCGACGCCCCCGACGACGGCATCGCAGTCGACCCGCTCTTCCGCGCCATCCGCGCCGCCGCCCCGTCCGACACAGCCCTGATATCTGACGTCGGCATGCACAAGCTCTACCTGGCCCAGTACTGGGACGCGCCGGCCCCAGACACCTACCTCGTGGCCAACGGGCTGTCCGCCATGGGTTGGGCGCTCCCCAGCGCCTTGTCGCTCAAACTGGTCCATCCGGGCCGGCCGGCATTGGCCGTTGCCGGTGACGGCGGCGCGCTCATGTTCGCCGGCGAACTCGGCACCCTGGCGCGCCTGCGACCGCCCGGCCTCGTCTACCTGGTGCTGGTGGACGCGTCGCTGGCGCTGATCCGCCTCAAGGCCGAGCAGCTCGAACACGACCCCAGGCCCAACGACTTCGCGCCCCCCGACTTCACGGCCCTGGCCCGCAGCTTCGGACTCCGTGCCGAGCGGGCCGACACGGCGAAGGCGGCGGCGGTCCTGGTTCGCGAAGGCTTGGCGGCTAAGCAACCGCTGGTGATCGAGACGCCCATCGACTACGGCGCCTACCAACGCATGGCCTGACGCGAAAGTCAGCATGGGACAATCGACCCTGTGAGCGCTTCCCGCCTGTTACGCCGCCTGTGGCGGTCCCCGCTACGCCTCCCCGTGTTGGCTGTGGCGTTGGCCCTGGCGCTTGCCGTCGCGCCCACGAGTCCCTCGCGCGCCGATGTCTTGCCCATCCTGCCCGACCAGATCATCCGCATCGAAGGTCAGGGCTGGGGCCACGGCGTCGGCATGCCGCAGTGGGGCGCCCGCGGACGCGCATTGGCCGGACACACCGCCGACCAGATCGTCCGCGCCTACTACACCGGCATCGATATCACGGATTCCCCAACCGATCAGACCGCCATCCGCGTTCTGATCGACCGCAACTATCGCCCGCCGGCGTTCGACGGCTCGACGGCGTCATCCAACGGGCTGGACGGCGACATCATTGGCGTGGGGGGGCCGTGGGCCATTTCCGGCGTCGCCGAATCGCTGCCGCCCGGCGCGCGCCTGCGCCTGCTGCACCACCCGGGCGAGCGCCGCGTGACCGTGCGCCTGCTCGACGCCGCCGGACAACACCTGCGGGACTTCAATCTCCCCGACGTCATGGAGATCATCCCCTTGCAGCCCGAGACGCGGCTGCAAGTGCACTACAAGTACACCACCGGGGTTCCCGGCGCGCCGGGCCAGTATTTCGACGTCTTCCGCGGATCCGTGCGCGTGTACCTCGACGCCCAGGGTCTGCTGGACACCGTGAACGTGCTGAGCGTCGAGGACTACTTGCTCGGCGTCGTACCAGCGGAAATGCCCTCGCACTGGCCCGCCGAAGCCCTCAAGGCCCAGGCCCTGGCCGCGCGCGCCTACGCCTTGAACGAGCTCAAGCCCGGAAATACGGTCTGGGATGTTGTTGACACCACCCGAAATCAAGCCTATCTCGGCGTCAACCACGAAAAGCCCGAAACCAACGCCGCCGTCCAGGCCACCGCCCGGCGCGTTATGACCTACGCCGGTCAGCCCATCCTCGCCTATTTCTTTAGCGCCGCGAATGGACACACCGAAGCCAGCGAAGACGTCTTCGGCGGTGCGCCGCTGCCCTACCTGCGGCCGGTGGTCGACCTTGACCCCAGCGGCCGCCCCTGGGACGCCGACGCCCCGTTGAGCACCTGGTCGACACCTCAATTCTCCGCCAGTCTCTTGCAGGACCTGTACCACGAGTCGATTGGCGCGCTCGAATCCCTTGACTTCAGCCACCGTTCGACGACCGGCCGCGTAGTGATCGTCGGCCTCAATGGCCAGCGCGGCAAGCAAACCATCAGCGCCTGGAACTTCGTCCTCCGCTTCAACGAGCACACCCCGCGCGAAGCCGGGCTGATCTACAGCACTCGCTTCACCATCGTCCGCGACTACCCGCTGGTCGCACGCGTCGCCCCGCTGAATCTGCCGGATGGTCAGTCCATCTATTTCGACGAGACCGGGCACAACGTGCGCCATGGCTTCCTCACGTACTTCAACGCCCG
>JAKZUJ010000125.1:0-5081 GCA_047516685.1 Chloroflexota bacterium
GTAGGTCTCGCGCAGGCCGAAGGCGCCGGCGGCCACGCCCTGAAAGGATTCGCGCAGCGGCCAGACGATCAAGTCGTAGCCGTGCGCGGACCGTAGAGCCGAGCGGACGCCCTGATCGTTGACGTGGACCCGGTCGTGCGCAAACACGGTGGCATTGCCCGCGGTCCGCCAGGCTTCGCGCAATGCCGCGTCGGGTTGGATGAGGTCGACTTGGTCGACGCCGGCGCGGAGCAGCACGGCGGCATCGAATGCGCCGATGGGATCGAGTAGCAGGGCCGAGGCGGCGGGTCGTACGCCAACCGCGTGGGCGAGCGGGACGTGGTCGAGCGTCTGGGCAACGGGTAGGTCCAGGGCGGCCGCGTTGCCGCCGTCGACGGTCACGCCGATGCGGGGCCTTGGAATAGGGCCGGCGTAGTTCAGGCTGAGGCCGGTGGCCGTGCGAAATCCGGCGTTTTCGAGGATGTCCACGCGGGAGCTGGACGAGAGCATAGTGTCGAGGCGGCGTGCGTCGGGACGCTGAAGAGCCTGGGCGAGTTGCGAGTGCACCGAGACTCGCGGCCCGGCGGGCGCGATGGCGATGGCGCCTACCAAGAGGGCGATTGCCGAGAAACCAGCACCGATGGCGGGTAGACGTGGCGCCGCCACTATTGGCGCGGCCACGCCCAGGGCGGCGGCCAGCAGGATCGTCGCGGCCGATCCGACGAGGACAAGTAACGGCACGGCCAGAGCCGCGCCGGCGGCCGAGCCGACCAGACTCGCGCCATAAGTCACTCCCGCCCGAGCCGGGCTGCGACGTAGCACGGCGACCACAGCCACCCCGGCGCAGGTGAACGGCACCGCCGCCACGATGAAAAAGAGCGCCAGCCATGCCAACTGGCTGGCGTCCGCGCCGATCCGGTAGGTATCCAGCGGGATGCGGTCGGCCGTGACGTAGGCGCCGACGGCCGTGAGGGCGAAGAGCGCGCCGGCCCAACTGATCGCTGTCCTGGGTGACGCTTCGGCCAAGCGTCTCGAGGCCGCTGTCAATGTGCCGGCCGCGCCTATGCCGAGCAAAGCCATCGCGATCGCCACGAAGGCAAAGTGGTGCCCCTGCGCAATCGCGTAGACACGCGTCAGCGCGATCTCGAACAGCAAGCCGGCCGCCGAAACCAGCACCAGACCAGCGGAGACCCTGTACTTCACCGAACCTCGACTGTCGCGATGTACTGCTCGGTAGATCGTCACACGCGAGGTGGCCCTTGCCTGCGCATGGTCAAACGACTCGAGCTAGCTCATTCGGCACGAGCCTTGCCCACCTCACCCTCACTTGCCGGCGCTAGCCGCCTCCTTCAGCGCATCTGAGTTCAATCTGGTGCCTGCCGGCCGAAACCCGGACGCTGACGGTCGTGGGCGTGCGTTGCACGCCGGCGTCAGGGTCTTGGAGGTCGTGGATCCGATCGTTGACGACTAGCGTTTGCGGCCGTTTCGCATGCCGATCCAGTGTCACGTCGGCGTCCACGCCGTCGGGAAGTTCGGCAGTCAGCACCAGGCTCGTGGCGGTTCGTTCCCAGGCCGTCTTGAGGTCGCCGTGGGGCGTGGGAACTACGCCCCTGGCCCAGTCCAGTACGCCGGGCCGAGGACGGATCCGGCAGGTCTGAAATCCCGGAGCGGTTGGGGTCACGCCCAGGAGGTCGGTGGTAAGCGCCACGCCGGCTCCCACCGCGCCCATATGCGTGAGGCTGCGCGGCGCCGCCCGACGCATCTGGTGGCACGTGGCCACCTGATCGTCCGAGGTGATGGGGTTGTGATGCGACAGAAAGGGACCCCACGCTTCCCAGACCGTGGGGTTGTCCGTGAGTTCGAGCATGGGTCGATAACGCTCGCGCACCCCGTTCAGGGCCTGCTCCGACAGCCCGCCGCGCAACAGCGCGGTGAGGACGTCGCCGAAGTACGAGGGAGTTGCTGGCGCCAGCGACGGATCCTGCGCGTGGAGCCTGGAAGCGATCCGCTCGGCCTGTTTGGACGTCGACAGGCCGTGGATCACGGCAAGCGCGTTGCCGTGTTCGCTGGCAATCCCCGTCAGCGCCCCGTGGTGGTGGCTGTCTTCGAACAGGCCGCGCTCGGGGTTCCAAAAGACGCGGCGAATCTGTGCCCGAACCGATTGAGCGATTTGGTTCCAGCGGCGCGCGTCCGCCGACCGATTCAATTGCTCGGCCAGCCAGGCGGCAGCCTCCAAGCCAATGGCGTAGAAGATGTTGGTGGCCAGGTTGGCGCCGCGCAGGTCCACGGGCGCCCAGTCCAGCCAGTTCCAGGCGGGCAGGTCTCGCAGCAGGCCCAGACCATCTCGGTACGGTTCGTACCAGTCGATCTGCCGCTGCACGCTGGGGTACAGGTCTATGGCAACGTCGCGTCGCCCCGTATAGAGGTAGTGCTCACGCGCGTTGAGGCTCCAGGCCAGCAGGTGCTGGGGGATGAAGTTGCGCGGATCGGTTCGGGCCGGCGGAAAGTTGATCGCGAGCTTGCCGTCGCCATGATCCGTGGCTGGAAAGGTTCGTAGCAGTCGGTCGGCCAGCGGCAGGTCGCCGTAGGCGACGTACATGCCGGGGATGCCATGACGCGGGTCGCCGGCGGCATATTGCGCGCGCTCGCGCCAGGCGTCGGCCGTTAGCGTGTCCTCCATGTTCAGATAGACGGTGTCGGCGCAGGCCGTCCACAGCTTGGTGAGCAGGCGATCGGCGCAGGCGAATGCGCCGCGGCGCTCGGCCGGGTACTCGTACGCGTTGAGCGAGATGCCGTTGATGCGGACCGGGGTGTCGGGGCTGCGGAGGGTGAGGTGCAGGAAGCGAAATTGGCGATAGGTCGCCACCTCCCAAACCTGCTCACCGGCGCGGGTCAGGTAGCGGTCCGCAAGCGCGAGCCTGGATGGTACGCGGTTGTCGACCAGCAGTTGGTCGTAGGTCAGGTCCAGCTTCGCGCCCGGTTGGGCGTCCAGCCGTATACGTGGAAAGCCGAAGACCTGGCGACCAAAGTCAAGCACCAGGAAGGGCTGGCGGATGCCGTGCCCGGCGACGAGGGCGCCCTGGAACACGCCGGCGGTGTCGTCGCCGCTGAGGACGGCTTCCGGCCGCTCCGCACAGGCGTGTTCCAGGGGAAGCCGGAGCTCGGCGGCCAAGAGGCGCGCCACGTCGAGCCTGGATCGGCGCCTCTGTGGCGTGGGCGGAGCGTAGGGGAACGCGGGCGGTTCCTGGTCGATCACCTCGCCGACCGTCACCAGCCGGGCAGGCAGCACCTCGCGCTCCCGTAGCAGCGGTGTCGAACGCGGCTCTAGCAGGAACCAGTCCAGTTCGCGGGGCGGAATCTCCCAGGCCGGGGCCCAACCCGAGTCGTCGAATTCCACCCGCATCCAGTCGGGCGGGTCGGCGCTGGCGTCGTAGACCTCGGGGCTACCGAAGGTTCCCTCGAGCGGCGGCACATCCCGATTCCAGGCCGTGGCCGGTCGCAGCTTCCAGTGGGAGTCAGATCCCAGCACGTCACACGTGCCGTCCGGCCGTGTGATCTCCAGTTCTACCCACAGGCCGGCGCGTTCGCCCACGGCGTAAACGTTACCGCTCTGCGAGTGCCAGCCGTCGCCCTGGTCCGCCGCGCCGTAGTGGTAGGCGCGCACCGCGATGGCGTTTGCTCCGGACCTGAGTCTGGAGGCCACGTCGTACGTGTCGTAGCTCTTGCGCCTGGGATCGCTGCGCGCCGGGCCTCGGCCCATATAGGCCCCGTTGACGTACAAAACGTAGCGATCCGACGCCGTGACGTGCAGGCGGGCCCGGCTGGGCTGCTGGGCGAGCGTGAAGCAGCGGCGGGCGTACAGATAAAAGTGATAGGGCTTGGGGTCACCCTGGCACCAAATCCAGCCCCCGGCTCGTTGACTCGACGGGGACAACCTGACGGTCATCCGCAATCCTCCAGGTAGCTGCGACTGCGGCCGACGGCGCTAAACATAGAGCATGGCGGCGATGTCCGCCCGGAGCGCAGGGTGTGACAAGCTGCGAATTGTAGGTTCCCGACTGCTACGGATTGCGCGTGTTCTGGAAGCAGCGGCGTGGGCGCGAGAAGCTGATGGCTGAGATTCGGCGGGCCGGCGTCGTGCAGTCTGAGCCGGTGCTGGGGGCCATCGAGCGGGTGGAGCGCCGGCACTTCGTGCGTCCGGATGACACGAATCAGGCGTACGACAACCTGCCGCTAGCGATCGGTCGAGGACAGACCATTTCGCAGCCGCTGGTGGTGGCGCTGATGAGCGAGGCGCTGGCCATCGGCCCGGGCGACCGTGTGTTGGAGATCGGGACCGGGTCGGGGTACCAGGCGGCGGTGCTGGTGGAGATGGGCGTCACGGTCTTTAGCGTTGAGATCATTCCGCCGCTGGCCGCCAGGGCGGCGGCGAACCTGCGCAGCGCCGGCTATCACGAGGTGATGCTGCGCACGGCCGACGGCTCCTGCGGCTGGGAAGAGCACGCGCCCTACGACGCCATCATCGTCACGGCGGCACCCAGCCGGATTCCCCGCCCTCTGATCCCGCAGTTGCGGGTAGGCGGACGGCTCGTGGTCCCGGTGGGATCGAGCGCTTGGCACCAGACCCTGTGGATGGTCGAGCGGACCGAGGAAGGCGAGACGTCCACCAGCCTGGGGCCCGTGCGCTTTGTGCCGCTCACCGGCGACGGGCAATACGCCGCTGGCTAAGCGCCGGAATCAGTCTCCGGTCACACTCCGGGCTCGTCGCCGAAGCGGTCGTGTTCTTCGGGCGTGCCGTCGAACTCCAGTGCGATGACCGTGTCGATGGGATCGGGGGCGTAGGCCGGCAGGCCGCGCAGCCAGACGCGGTGGCCGCGTTGCTCCACGGCGACCGGGAGGTCGGAACCCAACAGGCGCGCGCCGAGGATGCGTCCCCCGACGCCACCGACCACGACCTCCTCACCCGGCCAGCGCCAGCAGTGCAGGTAGAGCGTGGCGCCGATCTTGGTATGCGTGCGGCCGGCGCTGCTGATGCGCAGCCGGTCGGCGGTCGGCTCGCTGCCGTAGATCGACTCGCCGTACACGTCCAGCCAGCGGCCCAT
>JAKZUJ010000126.1:0-5736 GCA_047516685.1 Chloroflexota bacterium
TTGATGTCCCGGTGGTCGGGGCTTTCCCACAGGCTGTCGTGCTCGTGGGGGTCGGCCTCCAGGTCATACAGCTCGCCGATCCCGTGGCCGTGGTAGACGTTCAGCTTCCAGCGGCGGTCACGGTACATGGTGGCGCAGCTGTGGTCGGGCAGGTTGACGGCGTCGATGTACTCGCAGCGGACGAAGTCGCGATGGGTGTCCGGCGGGGCCTCGCCGGCCAGGATGGCGCGCAAGGAGCGGCCCTGCATGGCGTCGGGCACGGGCAGACCGGCGAATTCCAGCAGCGTGGGTGCGATATCTGTCAATTCAACCAGCGCATCGCTTCGCAGGTCAGCCTGAATTGAGCCGGGCAGCCGCCAGATCAGCGGCACGCGGCTGAGTCCGTCGAAGAAGCGGCAACCCTTCTGGGTGAGACCGTAGTCGCCGGCTGACTCGCCGTGATCGCTGGTGAAGATGACGACCGTGTTGTCGGCCTGACCTGAGGATTCCAGGGCAGCGAGCAGACGGCCGAACTGCTCGTCGATCTGCTCGATCATGGCGAAGTACGCGGCCTGGACCTTCTTGCCCTGAAAGTCCTCCGGCGGCTGGGCCTCACTTTGGAAGTCAATACCGGCGGCCGTGAGCCGGCCCTGGTGCTCCAGGTCGGAGGGCCGGAAGTGCGGACCCGGCAGGGCGTCCACGTCGTAGCGGCGGTAGTACTCCCAGGGCGGGTTGAAGGGCGGATGCGGGTCATACACGTTTACGCTCAACAACCACGGCTGGTCGGCCGGGCGCGGCTGGCTGATGAAGTCGATCGCGGCTTCCGTGCCCCAGGTGGTCTGGTGCAGCTCGGGCGGGGTGTTGTCCTGCGTCGGCGTGGGCTCCATGAGGGCGCCGGTCAGGTGGCGCCGGTCAAAGTTGTGCAGCAGGACCGAATTGGGATCGACGCCCTGCGCGTGGACCCAGGCGGCGTAGTCGTGTTGATCGAGCGGCCAGTCGTTGCGGGGAGCGTGGCTGTACTTGAAGTAGCGGTAGCCGTCGTTGACGCGCGCCTCGCGCCCGTTGAAGGCGCCGGCCAGGTGGAGCTTGCCGACCAGGCCGCCGTCGTATCCGGCCTCGGCCAGCTGCCGCGTTACCAGGTTGGCGGCAACCTCGCGGTGCGCCCAGGCGTTGCCGTTGCGCGGGTTGTGCACCCGGCTGGGATACATACCGGTCAAAAAGCTGGCGCGGCTGGGCGTGCAGATGGGGCTCTGACAGAAGGCGTGAGTAAAGGCCGTGCCCGCGGCCACGAAGCGGTCGAGGTTGGGCGTGCGGATGTGCGAATTGCCGAGCGCGCCGATCGTATCGAAGCGTTGCTGGTCGGTGCAGTACCACAGAATGTTGGGCCGCTGGTGTGCCATGGGGGACCCGTCTGGCTGGCTGCCGGGCAGGCAAACCGTACCGCACGGCAAAAACCACGTCCGCCCAGGCCTCAAGTACTTCCAAAACAACGGTTCGCGGAGCGGTTGCGTGCTACATTGCGTTTGGTGAGCTTGGTATTGAATCTTCCGTCTGCCGCTGTCTGCGAGGTTTCTTTTTCATCCAAAGCCTTTCGGCTTCCGAACGGTATACATGAATCGGCCTTTCCGACGCTTGGTTCACTGCGGTGTTTTGTTGACTGACGGATGGTCTGGACCTCCCGCGCGAATGCGGGTGTAGACGGACGTACGCCCATGGCGGCGTCCAGGGACGATTTGCGAATGAACATTTATGTCGGCAATTTGCCGTACACGACGACCGAGGAAGAATTGCGTGAGTTGGCTGCGCCTTATGGCGAGCTCACGTCTTGCACGGTCATCATTGATCGCGAGACTGGCCGGTCGAGAGGCTTCGGCTTTATCGAGATGGCCAGTGACGAAGAGGCCGAGGCTCTCATTGAGGGCATGAACGGCAACAACATGGGTGGACGCATGCTCACCGTGAACAAGGCACGCCCGCGGGCGCCCCGCAGCGGTGGTGCCGGCGGCGGCGGCTACGGCGGTGGCGGCGGCGGCGGCGGCTACGGCGGTGGTGGCGGCGGCTACGGTGGCGGCGGCGGCGGTCGCGGCGGCGGCGGCTACGGCGGCGGCGACCGCTACTAGACGGCTACTTCGGTTGGGCTGAAAGCCCGGCCCGCAACTAACCCGGAAGCGCCGGCATGACCGGCGCTTCCGGCGTTAAGCGACGCCTAGCTCGGCCAGGCGCGGCGACTCGCCCAGGTAGTAACCCGCATCGACCAGCGCACGCTGCAAGACGCGGATGTTGACGTGGCGTGGCGGCACGCCTTCGGCCACGGCCAGGGCCGCCGCCATTCCGGCAACGCCGCCCGTGACCTTGGCGATCCACCGCCAGCGCAGGCTGGCGGTGCGGTCACGTCCGATGGAACGACCGGCGGCCAGCATGCCCTCCACGCCCTGCGGCAGGAACTGGCCCAGCGGCATGTCGAAGTGGTGGCCTTCTTCACGCTCCCGCAGGTTGATGAGCTGGCGGGTGCGGCCGCCGCGGCGCGCATCGTCGTCGTAGCGGTAGAGGGTGGTCAGAACGTGGACGACGTCGTCAAAATTCCTTTCGCTGACGATGTCGTCGCGGCTGAGGGTGTAGTCGGGCACGATCGTGCGGCTCCAGCGCGTGCCCATGTAGGGCGCCAGCTGGCTGACGCGGGCATTCTGAAACCCAGGCACGTGGCGGCGGTAAAACTCGATGGTGTCGTAGGCGTGCAGCCGTGCGGCGGCCTCGATGGTCGAGTGCTGCATGGCATTCAGAGCCGAGAGGGTTCGCGCCGGCCAGCGGGTTTCGATGGTGGTTACGTCCTGGTCGTGCGTGGCAAACGGAATCTTGTAGGCGTGGGCGCCGCCGGGAATGGATGCCACGTACTTGAAGACGCCGGATTCCCAGTCGGCCATGATGAAGGGGAGGATTTCACGCGGGTAGTTGGCCCAGACCCGCTCCAGGGCAACGAACAGCACCTCGTCCACCCAGCGCTGCTCCTCGTCGGTCAGCGGCTTGTCGCGCTCGGCCGCGCGAAATTCCTCGTAGACCTCCCAGTCCACGTCCTCGACACGGAAGAACAGCCCAAAGCCGGCCTCGGCGGTGGCGTGGCTGTCCTCGGTTTCAGCGCCTGCCGCGGCGGCGACGTCGGCCTCGCCGGTGGTGTCGATGACGACTTTGGCGGTGATGGCGCGCCGGCCTTCGCCGGTCTCAAAGATCACGCCGCCGACCCGGCCGTCCTCCACGATCGCTCCGGCCACGGTGGTGGACAAGAGCAGCGCCACGTCCAGGTCTCGCAGGCGCTGCAGGGCCAGCCGCTGGAACTCGTTGCGGTCGATGACCGGAATGCGGGCCATGCCGTCCCAGCGCCAGGGCACGTTGTCGCCGCCGCTGATGAAGTCAAAGGTCTTCATGCCGCCGCGCGCGTCCAGCCGGTCCAGGAAGTCGCCCACCTGGCCGCCCAGCCCGCGGTCATGCTGCTGGGGACTTTGCCACAAGTCGTGGCGGGACCCAAGGCCGGGGCCGTAGTTGCCGCCGACGGCGGAGTACTCATCCACCAGCGTGGTGCGCGCCCCGGCAGCGGCGGCTTCCAGCGCGGCGAAGAGCCCTGAAATGCCGGCGCCCGCCACCAGCACGTCGGTGTCATGCAGCACGGGCACGTCGCGCGCCGCTTCGTGAATTACGTTGGCCACGGTGGACCCCTATCGCAACTGTTGGCGTCGGAGCTGACCCGACGCGGATGCTAGCTTCGGCGGGCACGGTAGCAGAGTGGGGTCGGCAGGCAGTTTTCGGTGACCGATCACCGTGCAGCCCGCTGCCATCGCGGCCGGCTCTGTAAGGGATAGCCCCACGGCAGCCCATTGCGTGCGTCATGATTCGCCGGTTGGCAATCGGAGACCGGCTGTGGGTGGGCGGTGGCCCGGCTGACAGGAGCAGGCGATGACAAACGGTCCGGCGGTTCTGGTCGAGGGGCTGGCCAAGACCTATCCGGGCGGCGTGCGCGCCGTGGACGGGATCAGCTTTCAGGTCGAGCGCGGCGAGTTCTTTGGCTTCCTGGGACCGAACGGCGCGGGCAAGACCACCACCATCAAGATTCTGGCCACGCTGCTGACCAAGAGCGCCGGGCGGGTAGAGGTGGCCGGCCTTGACGTGACCCGCGATCCGAAAGCGGTGCGGCAGGCCATTGGGGTGGCGCTGCAAGAGGTGGGGCTGGACGATCTCTCGAAGGGGCGCGACTTTCTGGAGTTGCAGGGGCTGCTCTACGGGCTGTCGCGCGCCCAGGCCCGTTCCCGCGCCGCCGAACTGCTGGAGCTGGTGGGGCTGACCTCGGTGGCGGACCGTCGCGTGGGTTCCTATTCCGGCGGGATGCGGCGGCGGATCGATCTGGCCGGCGCGCTGATGCATAACCCGGGCGTCCTGTTCCTGGACGAGCCGACCACGGGCCTGGACCCACAGAGCCGGATTGCCGTGTGGGAGCACCTGGAACATCTCAATTCACAGGGCGTCACGATCTTCCTGACCACGCAGCACATGGACGAGGCCGACCGGCTCTGCCGGCGGCTGGCCATCATCGACCACGGCCGCCTGGTGGCCGAAGGCTCGCCCACCGAGCTGAAGGCTGGGGTAGGCGGCGACATCGTGCATGTGGACTACGGTTCGCTGGAGGCCGCGGACGACCGCGTGGAGATGGCCCTGGCGGCCGTGCGCGCGCTGCCGGAAGTCCGGCAGGCGGACACTGCGGCCGGCGGACTGACCGCCACCGTCAGCGACGGGGGCGCAACGGCGCCCGCCATCATGCGCGCGCTGCAGAACGCAGACTTGTCGATAGCCAATCTGTCCATCACCCGACCCTCGCTGGACGACGTGTTCCTCCAGCACACCGGGCGGCAGATTCGTGAGTCAGACGCCGACGGCGACGCGGAAGACCGCATGTGGAGCCAGTGGATGGGCGTCAACCGGAGGTAAACCAATGCTGACATTGCGCGAGAGCTACTACATCTACGTCCGCAACCTGAAAACCTGGCTGGCGCAGCCCTGGATGATCGTGGCGGCCGTGCTGTCGTCGGCCTTCATGTTCCTGTTCTTCGGCGAGCCGCTGCGGGGCATCACGGCGCTACCCGGGTTCCCCGCCGACGATTACCAGGCTTTCCTGGCCGCCATGGTCATCGTGATGGCGGTGGTCTTCAGCGGCAGCGACATGGCAATGGTGCTGCTGACCGACATGATGTCGGGCTACGTGGACAAGCTGCTGCTCGCGCCGGTGAATCGCTTCTCGATCCTGCTGGGCACGCTGCTGATCGGCGGCACGCGGGCCATGGCGCAGGTGGTGGCGATCATCCTGGTGGCCACGGCGATCGGGGTCAGGTTCGAGGGCGGCATTTTGGGGATCCTGGGCGTGATTCTGGGCGCCACGCTGCTGGGCGTGGCGATGGGTTGCGTGGGCCTGATCGTGGCCATGCGCACCCGCAGCGTGCAAGTGACGGTGAATAGCTGGCTGCTGTTCATGCCGCTGGCGTTTCTGACCTCGGCCTTCATGCCGCGCGACCTGCTGACCGGCTGGTTTCAGGTGGCCGTGGGCCTGAATCCCATCGAGTACATCATGGTGGCCGTACGCGCCGTGATCATCTACGGCTGGGTCTGGGACAGCATCCTGCCCGGCGTCTGGGTGCTGCTGGCCACAACCGCGGTGCTGGTGGGGGCGGCGACGTATGAGTACCGCCGAGCGACGAATTGAGCCGTTTCCTGCCCATC
>JAKZUJ010000127.1:0-4758 GCA_047516685.1 Chloroflexota bacterium
GGGCCTATGCTGGAATTGGAGGGTCGGATACGGGTTTGGCCCAGCGTTCCGTGGAAGCAGTGGAAGGAGGCCTGATGAAGCGTAAGGCGCTGTTGGCGCTGGTGGGTCTGGTTGCGGCGATCATTCCGCTCGCCGTGTGGCGATTCCGATCCCACCGTGAAGCGGCGATCTAACGCCGTAGCCTGAAGCGACAGGCGGGGCCGCGGGCACAATTGCGTGGCGCGGCCCCGGCGGTTGCAGGCCTGAAGTTGCGGGGCGTGCCAGACTGATTGACCCCAGATTGGAGCGTTTATGGCAACGCAGACACCCATTCCGGCGCCGGAGTTTCCGGACGGACTGGAATGGGCCAACACCCGGCGGCCGGTCCGTATGGCGGACTTGCGCGGCCGGCTGGTGATCCTGGACTTCTGGACCTTCTGCTGAATTAACTGCCTGCAGCTATTTCCGCAGTTGCGGAAACTTGAAGAGAAGCACGGTCCGGCGCTGGCGGTGGTGGGCGTGCACACGCCCAAGTTCCCAGCGGAGCGCGAGACGTTCAACGTTCGCTACGCCGCGCGGCGGCACCGGCTGGAGCATCCGGTCGTGAATGACTCCGACTTCCAGATATGGCAGACCTACGGGGTGCGCGCCTGGCCGACGATGGTGTTCGTGGACCCGCTGGGTCACGTGATCGGGTTCCATGCGGGCGAGGCGCCGTTTGAAGGGCTGGACCGCGCGGTGACCCGCATCCTGGACGAACATCGGGCGACCGGCGTTGTGACGGACGCGCCGCTGGACGTGCTGGAGCAGCCGCCGGATTCGGATACAGGTCTGGCGTTTCCGGGCAAGGTGCTGGCCAGCGCCGAGGCGCTCTATATCGCGGACTCGGGTCACCACCGGATCGTGGAGACGGACCACGAGGGCATGGTGCGGCGGGTGTTTGGGTCGTCGGCGGCCGGACATCGCGACGGTTCGTCGTCAGAGGCGCAGTTCACCTATCCGCAGGGGCTGGCGATGGCCGGCGATGACCTGTACGTGGCGGATACGGAGAACCACCGGATTCGCCGGATCGATCTGGGCACGGGCGTGGTGACCACGGTGGCGGGAACGGGGGCGCGCGGTCACCCGGCGCCTGGCCCGCACCCGGCGCTGGCGGCCGAACTGGCCTCGCCCTGGGACCTGACCTGGCATGACGGGCGGCTGTTCATTGCCATGGCCGGCATGCACCAGATCTGGGTGCTGGACCCCGCGAACGGCATGGTCGGCCCGTACGCGGGGTCGGGAATCGAGAACCTGCAGGACGGTCGGCTGGACAACGCGCAGCTGGCGCAGCCGAGTGGCCTGGCGGTGACGGGTGACCGTCTGCTGGTGGCTGACAGCGAGACCAGCGCGATTCGGACGCTGCCGCTGGACGGCCGAGGCGACGCCAGGACGATTGCGGGCGTGGGGCTGTTCGACTTCGGCGATGTGGACGGACAAGGCGCCGAGGTGCGGCTGCAGCATCCGCTGGGCGTTGCGGCCGGAGCCGAGGGCGTGTTCATTGCCGACACGTACAACAACAAGATCAAGGTGGTTGAGCCGGTCCAGCGGCTGATTACGACGCTGGCTGGCGACACGGGGCACGGCGACGCGGACGGTTTGTTGGCGGACGCACGTTTTCACGAGCCTGGCGGGTTGACGCTGGCGAACGGGGCGCTGTTTGTGGCCGATACGAACAATCACGCGGTGCGGCGAGTGGACCTGGCGGCCCGCAGCGTGACGACGCTGGAGGTCAGCGGGCTGTAGTCCGGGGCGCTGGCCTTCGGCCTCTGGCTCGTGGAGATGGTTTCCTGGGCGGGTGCTGTTGGACGGGGAGCGGGAGACCCCTGACCCTAACCCTTGACGCCCCAACACAGTTGCTCTCCCCAAGGAGAGGGATATAGACGGAGACCCTTCACCTTGACCTTCTTCCCCAGGAGAGGGAGAGGGCGATGTCTCGCTTCATGGGGTTGCCACGCGCCCTGGCGGGGTGGGTGGATCAGGTGGCGGCGGAAGGGGGAGGGTGCTTGATTGGGGGTGGGGTCGCGGGCGGCGGCTTGGTGTTTGACGTTGGTCATGATGCCGCGGGGTCGGACGCCCGTAGCCGGCGCGGATCGGCTCTATAGACCTCGCCCCCCGCGGTCAGCTTGGATGCGCTCAGCCATCAGCCCAAGGGTCGATCACGTCAATCCCGCTTCCCTCGAAGTCAGCGACATCTCTCGTTGCCACTGACGCGCCTCGGCAACGGGCGATGGCCGCGATCTGGCAGTCGGCATGGTTGATGGGACGCCCGGCAGCGCGTCGCGCGGCGGCTATCACCGCGTAGGCGTGGGCCGCTGCGCTGTCAAAGGGAAGGATGCGGCCAGCAAAGTCTTCCGAGAGCATTCCCTCCACCTCGTCCAGCAATCGGGTTCGCCGTTCACCCGCTGGCAGGATCTCCACGCCGTAGCGCAGCTCGGCTTCGCTGATGGTGGAGAGGTACAACCGTGGAACCGCCTGTCGGGCCACCCAGTCCACAACGTGTGAACTCGGATCGGGGCGCATCAGTTCCGAGACGACGTTGGTATCCAGGACGATCATCGCGGCCGCTTCAGTCGAATCGGGGCAGCTGGCGCATGGGTGAGCGAGGCGGCAGGTCCAGTTCGACGCCGCCCAGGGGCGCGAACCGGGCGCGAATCGCGCGTGCCAGATTTTCCGGCGCCGCAGGCTGGCGGTTGAGCGCCGTCCGCAGGATGTCGCGGGCTTCGGCCTCCATGGATCGCCCGTTCGCAGCTGCCTGGATGCGCAACCGGCGTTTCAGCCCTTCGTCCAGGTTGCGCACGATGATGCTGGCCATGACCGAGCCTCCAGCCATAACGACATCTCGTTATAGCATGATTGCATTGCTATCACCGTGTATCCACGGCCCAGCGTTTGGGTCGTCAGACGGCCGCCGGCCCTCGGGCGTCTTACCTGGACGGCCGGGCGTACACGTCCAGGCCGGTCATGCGGGTGGCGATGGCGGCGGCGATCCCCTGGCGCTTGTTGGCAACCTCAGCGAATTGTTCGTCGATGCAGACCCTCTGAGGGTCGACGCCAACTTCTCGACGATTGCTGAAGTCGGGGATATCGCGGGGATGCCAAAGGCAGCGTGGGAGACAGCGCGGAGGGGATGGCCGGCGGTGGACGGTGGCTGCTGGCAGCGCACCGTCCACGGCGGGGCCTCTACACGGAGCTTGTCCGTCCCTCTCCTCTAGGAGAGGGAGAAGACGGACGCAGGCCTGACGAGCTTGACGCCGCGCACGGTTGCTCTGCCTCAAGGGCGAGGGAGAAGGGGCGGCGCCTCGACCGAAAGACCCCTCACCCTACCCTTGTATGTTCCGAGGACCTTGGATAGGCCAAGGTCCTAGCTGACGGGCCGGGACAGACCGATAACCCTCGGGTCGCGTAAGACCGTGGGAGAGCAGGGCCGTCCCGGCCCCTGCGCTGGCCCAGAGCCCGAACAGTTGCCAGGGCCGTCATGACGAGCCCGAATCGGCAAGGTGGGGAGCGAGGTCAGCGCACATGGAGGGTACCGAATGGCCCCGCCAGTGGACGTTGCGCTTGGGATTGATGTGGCGAAGGCTCGCTTGGATGTGGCGGTGTCTCCGACCGGGGACACCTGGACCGTGCCGCGTTCGCGGGATGGCCTGCGACGGTTGCAGGCGCGGATCCAGGCTCTGCAGCCGCCCCGGATCGTGGTGGAAGCCACCGGCGGGTACGAGCGGGCGGTGGTGGCGGCCCTGACGGGCCTGCCGGTGGTGGTGGTCAATCCGCGCCAGACCCGCGACTTCGCCCGCGCCCACGGCATCCTGGCCAAGACCGATCGGCTGGACGCGCAGGTCCTGGCCCGCTTTGCGGCCGACGTCCAGCCCCAGGTACGGCCCCAACCCAGGGCCGCGGTCCAGCGCCTGCAGGCCCTCAGCCGCCGCCGGCGCCAACTGGTCAAGACGCGCGTGACCGAGCAGCAGCAGCGCCGCCACCTGCCCCCCGCCCAGCAGGTCGGCAGCGCCACGCTCGTCACCCTGCTGACCGCGCTCATCGAGGACCTGGACCGGGACCTGGCGGCCGTCGTGCAGGACGATCCGAGCCTGCGGGCCCGGGCCGCCTGGCTGCTGAGCATCCCCGGCATCGGGCCCGTGGCCGCCACCACCTTGCTGGCCGAGCTGCCGGAACTCGGCACCTGCACCCGCCAGCAAGTGGCCGCCCTGGTCGGGGTGGCCCCCTACAACCGCGATAGCGGCGCCTGGCGCGGCCCGCGCCGCATCTGGGGCGGTCGCGCGCCGGTCCGCGCGGTGCTGTATATGGCGACCCTGAGCGCGACCCGGAGCAATCCCCGCCTGCGGGCCTGCGACCAGCGGCTGCGCGCGGCCGGCAAGCCGCCCAAGGTGGCGCTGACGGCCTGCATGCGCAAGCTGCTGGTCCTCTGCAACGCCTTGTGCAAGCACCAGACCTCCTGGGATCCGACCATGGCCTAACGCTTGACGCCGCACACAGTTGCTCTCCCCCCAGGAGAGGGATAAGACGAAGACTTCTTACCCTGACCCTTTTCCCCAGGAGAGTTCGCTTTGTGGAGAGGGATGCGATCAAAATGACCCACTACCCGACGGTCGGGTCTGCGGGGGGTGTTGTCGACGGAGCCTTAGACTGACCGGCCTGCTGTTGGGCGCCACATAAGGATCGGATTTGATGGGCCGGAAGACATTTGGGCGTATCACCATGCACCCCTTGCTCGCGTCTGTC
>JAKZUJ010000128.1:0-3379 GCA_047516685.1 Chloroflexota bacterium
TACCGGCCGGCGGAGCGTCCGCGGGTGCTGACCGAGAGCGATACGTCGGTGCTGATGGAGGGCGGCGGAGCGTTCGGGCATCTGGCGGCTGAAGAATTAACTGTCCGGCTGGTGGAGAAGTCGCGCGTCTCGCGGGTGGCGGTGGGCGGCATCGCGCGCTGCAATCACATCGGACGCCTGGGCGAGTGGTCGGAACTGGCCGTTTCGATGGGCGCGATCTTTCTGATGATTGCAGGCGGCCCCGGCATGATGCGCACGGCGCCGTTCGGCGGGCGCGAAGGCCGCATGAGTACCAACCCGATCAGCTTTGGCGCGCCAGCCGGCGACGCCGATCCGATCATCCTGGACTTCGCGACCACGGGCGCGGCCGAGGGCAAGATTCGCGTGGCGCGCGACAAGGGCGTTGAGATTCCGCCCGGACAGATTCTGGACAACCAGGGACGCCCCTCGACCAATCCACACGACCTCTACGACGACGGGGTCATGCTGCCGTTTGGCGGCCACAAGGGCTACGGCCTGATGCTGATGGCCGAGTTGCTGGCGTCCAACCTGGTGGGTGACACCGTGACCGGCGCGCCGCAGTCGGCGATCGGTACGTTCGCGCTGGCCATCGATCCGGACGCGCTGGGCGCGGGCGCCGGCTTCGCGGCAATGACCGACGCCACGATCAACCGGGTGAAGCGCACGTCGCCCGCCCCGGGGTTCAACGAAGTCCTGGTTCCCGGCGACATGGAGCGCAGCTCACGGGCGGCCATCAGGGCGTCGGGCGTGGAGCTACCGGACGCCACCTGGAACGACGTGCTGGCCGCCGCGGCGGACGTGGGGCTGGACCCGGAGGAATTGACGGCCATCGCGGCCGGCGGTTGAGCGCCGGCGTGCTACAACCGACGGGATGAACGGGCTTGGCGCTGGGTTGCGCTTGCCGGAACGACCCGCCCGGGAATGAGACATGGTTGCACCGTTCGACACTCTCAAAGCATCTCGGCGGCTCCAAGACGCGGGGTTTGACGAGGCAAAGGCCGAGGCCATTGTCTCGATCTTTGCCGGGGAGGTTGGCGCCAGCTTGCCCACCAAAGGCGACCTCGCGACGGTGAACGCTGCGTTGACGCACGAGATCAAGGCTCTCGAGCAGCGCTTGACCATCCGCATGGGCGCCATGGTCGCCGGGGGTGTTGCCATCCTCCTCACGGCGTTGGGCCTCGTCACCGCAATTATCCTGACGGCCTAGCCCGGCAACCTCCGGGCCGACAGCCAAGCGCCGCGGGATCCCAGCTTTGTTCCCCGGCTTCCGGCGCCGTCCGGCGGTTATACCGCGGTATACTTGCGGTATGAAAACGGCCGTGTCCCTCCCCGACGACTTATTCCGGTCCGCCGATGCGCTGGCGGCCGAGCTGGGCGTGTCCCGCAGTCGGTTGTACGCCGCGGCTGTGGAGGACTACGTGGCCCGACACCGGAGCGAGCACGTCACGTCAATCCTGAATCAGGTCTACCGTGAGCAGCCCAGCGGGCTGGCGCCGGACCTGCGGCACGCCCAGGGCCGCAGCCTCGCGGCTGGCGAGTGGTAGTCCGGCGCGGCGAAATCTGGTGGGCCGACTTAGCCGACCCCCCGGGCTTGGGGCCCGGATATCGCCGGCCCCTCCTCATCGTGCAGGCTGATGCGTTCAACCGCAGCCGTCTGCGAACCGTGCTGGGAGTGGCGCTCACCACCAACCTGCGGCTGCTAGCCGCCCCGGGCAACGTACTGCTCCCAGGCGCGACGGTGGGACTGCCCAGGGATTCGGCGGCCAACGTGACCCAGGTCGTGACCCTGGACCGGGACTATCTGCTCGAACGGGCCGGGCAAGCGCCGCCGCACGTGATGACCCGCGTCGAGGCCGGCCTCCGCCTGGTCCTCGATCTCCATGCGCCGCACGCCCCAGGCCCCAAGTGACCGCCAGCCCCGGCCGGCATGGTGGAGGCCGAGGCCCGGCCCCTAGGCCAGGAACGTCTCCATGCGGCGGAGTGCTTCTTCCAGGTTCTCCGTGCTGGTGGCAAAGCTGAGCCGCACGCAGTTGTCGTCGCCGAAGTCGCTGCCGGGAACCACGCCCACGTGCGCGTCCTCCAGCAGCCGCCCGGCCCACTCGGTGGAGCCTGAGACGCCGACCTGCTCGTAGGTGTCGGCCACGTCGGGGAAGACGTAGAAGGCGCCGCCCGGCTCTGGGCAGACCACGCCTTCCAGCCGGTTGAGCGCGTCGCTGACGAACTGCCCGCGCTTTTCGAACTCGCCGCGCATCATCTCCACGCAGGCCTGGTCGCCGTCCAGGGCCGCGGCCAGGGCGTGCATGGTGAAGGTTGCGGCGCCGCTGGTGGTCTGCGACTGCAGCTTGGCCATGCCCTTGATCACCTCCAGCGGCCCGGCCGCGTAGCCCACGCGCCAGCCGGTCATTGAGTAGGTCTTGGAGCCGGCGTTGAAGGTGATGGTGTGCTGGTAGGCGTGGTCGGAGACGGCGCCGAAGCTCTTGAACGTGCGGCCGCCGTAGAGCAGGCGGTCGTAGATCTCGTCGCTGAAGGTGATGACGTCGGTGTCCGCCAGCACCTCTGCCAGGGCCTCGGTTTCCTCGGGCGAGTAGGCCGCGCCGGTGGGGTTGCTGGGCGAGTTGAACACGAACACGCGGGTGCGCGGCGTCAGCGCGTCACGCAACTGCGCGGGCGTGATCTTGAAGTCCTGGTCCGCGCCGGCGTTGACGATGACCGGAACGCCGCCGGATAGCTTTACCTGTTCGGGGTAGGACACCCAGTAGGGCGCGGGGATGATGACCTCGTCGCCGGGGTCCAGCAGGGTGGCAAAGGCCAGGTAGAGCCCTTCCTTGCCGCCCACGCTGGCAATGACCTGGTCGGGCGTGTAGGTCAGGCCGTTTTCGCGCGCCAGCTTGTTGCAGACGGCCTGCTTGAGTTCGGGCACGCCCGAGGCCGGCTTGGCGTACTTGGTCTCGCCGCGGTCAAGCGCGGCCGCGGCGGCCTGCTTGATGTGGGCCGGCGTGTCGAAGTCGGGCTCGCCGGCGCCCAGGCTGATGACGTCCACGCCTTGGGCGCGTAGGGCCGCGACTTTGTTGCTGACGGCGATCGTTCCCGACTCCGCCAAATTCTGAACACGCTGCGAGATCCTCACGGGCCGGCCTTCTGGTGCAATTCAGGGGGCCTCCATTGTGCCCGACGCCGGCTGCCGGTGGGTGGTTTCAGGGTCGGCGTGGCGGACGAACACCCCTTCGCGCCGCAGATAGGCGCTGACGGCGCGGTCCAGGCGCTCCGGGTAATTCAGGTCCAGCCGCGCACAGGCAAGCTCCAGGTAGCGGCTGTAGGCCGCGGCAACCCGTGTCGCCATGCGGCGAATGCCCAACAC
>JAKZUJ010000129.1:0-30952 GCA_047516685.1 Chloroflexota bacterium
TCCTGAAGGCCCGCATGAACGCGGACCTGCACATGGGCGGCGATCTCAAGAACACCGGCCAGGGGAACCTGTTCGTGATCTTCGGAGAGCCGGATATCGACGTTCTGGACGCGGGAGACGATCACGTCCGAGTGCGTGTGAACGGGGTCGACGTTTTCGATCCCAGCGCCGGTGAGGTCCGAAGCGACGACACCGACGGCATTGCCTGCTGGTTCATCGACACGGACTACGACTCGGAGAGCTTCTTCGTGCGTCAGGCCTACTTTCTGGGCGCGAACGATCCCTACAAGTCACTCAAGACCACGTTGAGAGCCGAAATCGACGCCGAGGCCTGGGCCACGCTGCACAGCGACACGTCACGCCCCTTCCCGAAACCCGCGTCCGGCCGTATCGCCGTGAAAGTCATCAACCACCTGGGCGATGAGGTAATGAAGGTCTTCCGGGTTGAGTGATGATTCGTGATTAGTGAACCATGGCGCGTGCGGAGGGGACTGGTTCGCATTGGAGCCTCGCGACTCGCCGGTCGCCGCTGACCACTGTCCGCTACTCAATTCCGACGGCCCGGTTGCCGGTGGGCGTGGAGCAGCTGAGCATTTTGCTGGTGTCGGACCTGCATGTGAACCGGCGGCCGCATCCGTCGCTGGCGGCGCTGGAGGGGCTCGCGGGGGCGCCGCCAGACCTGCTGATCGCGGCGGGCGACCTGGTGGAGAGCGAGCGTTTCATTCCTGACGTTGCCAAGCGGTTGGCGCGGATCCAAACACGTCTGGGCGCCTTTGCGGTCTGGGGCAACCACGACGCGATGGGCAAGCCAAGGCGGGGCGCCCCGCGCTGGCAGCGGCATGAGACTCGGTCGCTGGGCGACATGGCGGCCGGGCTGGCGACATGCGGGATCCAGACGCTAACCAACCGTGCGGTTCGCCTGACCTTAAACGGCGCCGCGCTACAACTTGTCGGCGCGGGCGATACCCACGTGGGACTGTGCGATCTGGATGCGGCGTTTGCAGGACTTGACCCGAATGTCTTCACAATCCTTGCCGCCCACAACCCGGACACAGCCTTTGAACTCGGGTCGCGGCGTGTGGACCTGACGCTCAGCGGTCACACCCACGGCGGCCAGATCGCGCTTCCGCTTTTTGGCCCGCTCACCCTGCGCACGCGCCATCGCCTGCCCCGTCCCTGCGGCCTGATGTACGTGCATGGGCGCCCCCTCATAGTCACCGCCGGCGTGGGCACGGCGGGCGTCCCACTGCGTTTCAACGCGCCGGCGGACGTGGCGGACCTACGTCTGGTGCGGGTTGGCGCCGGCTGAAATCTGGCCGAGCGCGTTGTCCGTGAACTGCCAGAGCGTCCACATGCCCGGTATGAACGAGCCAAGCAGGACCGGCGGCGAGAGGTCGGGCGCGGACAGCTGGGCATGCTGGATCACGTCCAGCACCGCCATTTGGGCACGGGGCTCGCCTCCCAGGCGGTCGAAGAAGCGCAGCGACTCCTGGGCAGGCACATAGAGGTCACCGCGGTCGTGCAGCAGCGCCACCGGCGACTTCAGGCTCTCCATGTGCGCGTCGGGCGATATCGATTGCAATACGCCGGGCATCGTGCTCCGTACACGATCCATCAGTCCGGTCACGGCGGCTGGGTCGCGGTTGGTGAAGAGGTCGTACACCCCGCGAGCCGGCGCGCTGAAGCGGGCGGGCTCGTACTTCGCTAACGCCTGCGGGTCGGGGTCGGGGGTCGGCAGCGCGAAGATTTGAAACAGAGCCTCGCGCTCGTCTTCCTGGGGAACAGCGGAGAGCAGCGTGTTGCGAGTCACCAACCACACAAAGGGATCGGGATGGTACGGCTGAAAGCCATCGTCCACTTGGACGGTTGACGTCGTCACGGCCCGCAACATCGCGTCCATCGAGTAGTAGGCGCCGATCGTCGCGACCAGCGCCACCTGGTCGGCAATTTCGGGATCGGCGGCCGCCACCATCGCCAGCGACCCTCCCAAGCTGAATCCAATGAAGCCCACACGCTCCGGATCCACTGACGGTCGCGTCTGGAGCACCTGGAAACCGCCTACCAGGGCGCCGATGTCCTCTGGAAACACCCGATAGTTGGCGTAGTCCAGCGCATCGGGCACCAGGACCACGAAACCCGACCGCGCCAGTCCGTCGGCGAAACCGACCAGCGGCTCGTACGTGCGGCCTTCGGGGACGACCCCGTTGACCAGCAGGATCGCGGGCGCGTCGCGCGCATCGGGCGGTTCGTAGATATCCGCCAGCAGCTCATAGCCGTCGCGGGTCGTATAAGCCAGTGTCGTCACCCGCGGCGGCGTGCGCAGCTGTAGCAGCGTCGGCGGATTACCCGGGACAACGGACGCCAGTGCGGAAGCCGTTCGAAGTCCGGGTCCCAACTCATCCCGGACACCGACCACAAAACCAAGGAGCGCGAGCGCCAGCCCAAGCCCGATGAAGGTCCTTGCGGCGATCACGGCGCCCTGCCGACCAGCGGACGGCAGCCGGCTGGATCTCGCCAGCATGGCCGATGTGCGGATCGCGAGTTAAACGTTGTCGGTGTCTGCCGGCACCAGCGGCAAATTGGTTCGCTCGATCTCGGTTCGTTCACGCCGGCGCCGACTCTCGTTGATCGTGTCGAGCATCTCCGGGATGCCACCCTCGCCGAAGTAACTGGATGCATAGCGCACATAGGCCACTTCGTCGAGCGTTACCAGGCGCTCCATCACCATGTTGGCGATCCGCTTGGAGGCAACGTCCAGTGCGTCACGCCTGAGCAGTTCATTCTCGATCTGGATGGCCGTGGCTTCCGCCCATTCGCTGCTGATCGGACGCTTCGTCCCGGCGATCATGATCGAGCGGAAGAGCTTGCCCCAGTTGAAGGCCTCGCTCCGACCGTCGGCCTTGAGAACGCGGATATCCATTCGGGCAAGGCGCTCCAGGGTCTGGTATCCACGCCCGCAGTCCGCGCAGCGACGGTGACGACGCAAGGCTCGCTGCGGCGTAACCTCCGACGACTCGACGCGAGCCTCGTCGTGTCCACAGTGAGGACAGGCGTAGGCGTCGCGACGCTCGTAGGTGGTAAACCGATGGCCGCAGTCCTGGCAGGCGCGGCGACGACGGGTGGCATCCGCAGCCTCGCGCGTATCCACCACTTGCAGCCGCGCCGACGTACAGGCTGGACAGCGCATCCTGCGCCCCTACCCCCTAGCCAAGGCGAGGATCATAGCACTAACCCACTATATCTAGTATGTCAGTGAATCAGACTGCGAACACTGCCTACATCTTGTGGATGCGCAGGTAGCGTGTCTACCGCACGTCCGCCGGGCACAACGCAGGGACCAGCGAGCCGCCCGAGCGAGATACCCTCGGCCAGCCACCGAAGCGAAGCGCCTATGCCACAAGAGCCAGTCAGACCGCGTGGCCTTCGGGTCAGGCGCGTGGATCATGTCGCGATCAACGTGCGCGACCTTGACCGGAGCACGGCGTTCTACGGACGCATTCTCAGCCTGACCCCGGGTCAGCGTTCGACGTTCCGACAAGTGCTGGAATCGCCCCAGCTGACATTGCACCTATTCCAGGCCCCTGAGCGGCGGCCCGCGGCGGCAATCCGCGACTGGCGGCAGCTTGGGTTGCAGCACGTGGCGCTGACACTGGACGAAGCGGAGTTTGAGCGCGCCGCCGACGTCATCAGCGCTGCCGGATCCGCGGTTGAGGGCCCAACGGAAGACCGCGAGGGACGGTCCCTCTACCTTCGCGACCCGGACGGCAACGTCATCGAGCTTCGCAGCGTGTTCGAACCGCACGGCGGCGTGTGACAGCGCGCACGACAGGCGCATCGCCCACCGTGAACTGTCCGGCGCTGGGCCTCCCTATAATCGCCAGTCGCGGCGCCAGGGGCCCGTGACGCCCCGGAGGTCTACCGCGTGTATGCCGTATTGATCGCTGGAGGCCGTGGTGAGCGGCTGCGGCCGCTGACTGCCAACGTGCCCAAACCCATGGTCGCCATTGCCGGCAAGCCGATCATGCAGCACCAGGTCGAGTGGTATCAGGCACAGGGGGTTGACCACTTCGTCATCTCGTGCGGCTACCTGCATGAGGTTATCGAGGATCACTTCGGCGACGGCTCAACCCTCGGCGCCAGCTTTAGCTACGCGGTTGAAGACACGCCAATGGGCCGCGGCGGCGGCCTGCGACTCGGCATGCAGCAAGTACCGCGGGACGAACCGATCGTCATGGCGTCCAACGCGGACATCCTGACGGAGCAACGGCTGGGGCCCATGCTGGACCAACATCAAGCCGACGCGAACCTGGCCACCATCCTGCTGACGCCCTACGTCAGCCAGTACGGCATCGTGGAAGTGGACGGCCGCAAGGTCAGCCGATTCACGACCAACCCCGTGCTGCCCCACTGGATCAACGGTGGCGTGTACGTGCTCGACCGGTCGTTCGAAGATCGCCTGCCGGCGATTGGCGACCACGAGGACAGCACGTTCCCGGAACTGGCCGCCGCCGGACGGCTTGGCGCGTTCCGATCCGAGGCGCGCTGGCGGGGCATGGACAGCGTGAAAGATCACGCCAACCTCGAGCAGGAACTGGACGCGGCCCCCCTGAACTACGCCGGGGCGGACTGATGCGCCGGGCCGCTGGCTGGCCGTAGCGTGCACAGGCCGCAACTCGCCACGGCCCCGCCGTTTCGTGACACGGGCTACGACCCGGCCGCGCAGGCCTACGACCTGGAGTATCCGGACTGCGAGGGAGCGGAACTGGACTTTTGGATTCGCGTGGGGCAGCGATTTGGGCCGCGGCTGCTCGAGTTTGGCGTCGGAACCGGCCGCATTGCCGCGCCGCTGGCCGGCCGAGGCTTTCAGGTCACTGGCGTGGACACCTCAGGGGCCATGCTCGCGCGCGCGGCGGCACGCCGTGCCGCCCTTTCCCGCGCGACTCGGACGCGCCTCAGCCTGCGACGCGGCGACATGCGCACCAGCCGGCTGCCGGGGATGTACGACCTGGCTTTCGTGGGATTCAACTCATACTTGCTGCTGCCGGACCGGGAGGCGCGCCGGCAAACGCTTCGCAACGCCGCCGCACACGCACGACCAGGCGGCTGCGTGGCCGTGGACGTGTTTTCCGCCGCACCGCTGGACGCCACCCCAGACCACGAGGAGGTCGAGTTCCTGGAGCGCGACCCGTCCACGGGACGGCGAATAACCCGAGAGCGCTTCTACACGTACGACGCCGCCGCGCACCGCGGCTGCAGCACACTCATCTACCGCTACTTCGACGGCCCGACGCTCGTTGAGGAGATCCAGATGGGGTACAGCCTGGCGTTGCTGACGCGGGACGAAGTAGTGGCGGAATTCGTCGAGGCCGAACTCCGGATCGACGCGATCCACGGCGACTACGCGGGCCAGCCCTGGAACGACAATTCGCCAAACTTGATCGTCCTCGGTCGCACGCCCACCCGTTGACACAGGGGCAACGGGCTCTCCACAATCGCATCCAAGCCATCTGGGCTCTTCCTGCCCAACACCCGAAGTCTTTATGAGCAGCCAGCCGCGCAGCCACATCCGTGTATCCGAATTTCGGTTTCAGATTCCGCGCCGCAACGCCGAAGGCACGTTCTCCGTGCTGCGGCGCCAGTTGGGCTGGACCGATGCGTTCATCGATGACGAGACCGGCGACCGCTACGAACTGGCCTACGTGCTCGAACAGCTGGAAGCCCAGGGCCGGGACGTCCACGACCTGCTGAAGGGCCGCGGGACCTTTCGCGAGACCGTGCAACGCCTCCCGCTGCCCTATGGCGGGCAATTCAACCCCGGAGACCCGACAACCCGCGACGCTTAGGCCTTCGGCCGCGCTTCGGCCTGGCGCCTTGACGTAGACTTCCGCCCGTCTGTGCACAGAGCACGATGTCTATGCCATACCGACTGGGCGCCATTGGCGTTGGCGGCATGTCCGCGGGTCACCTGCAGCGATTCCTCGCGATGCCCGAGGTTGAGGTTGTTGGCATGGCCGATCCCTCCGACGCGTCCATCGCGCGCGTGCGCTCGCGGGTGGAAGGCCTTGACGACATCCCGGCCTACGGGGACTGGCGTGAACTTCTGGCAGCCGCCGACCTGGACGCGGCGCTGATTGCTACACCCCATACGCTGCATCACGAGCATGTCATGGGCGCTCTGGACGCCGGCGCGCACGTGCTGTGCGAAAAGCCCTTGGCGCACACGCCCGAACTGGCTCAGGAGATCGCCGATCACGCCAAGGCCCTCGGCCGGCATGTGGTGGTCGGCTTTCAGCGGCGACTCAGCCCCGGGTACACCTACATGCGCCAGCGCTTGCAGAGCGGCGACATGGGCCAGATCACTCACGTCCAGGCAAGTCAATGGCAGGCCTGGGTCAGCAACGCCAAGGGAACCTGGCGCGGCACGCTGGCCCTGGGAGGCGGCGGGCAACTCAGTGACTCCGGCAGCCACCTGATGGACATGCTGCTCTGGACCACCGGGCTCCGCATCGTGGAAGTGGACGCGCGCATACGCACCTACGAGTTAGAGGTCGAGGTGGATGGCGCGGCCGTGCTGCTCTTCGAAAACGGGGCCATTGGCACGCTGTCGATCATCGGCACCGGTCATACCTTCGGGGAACGCCTGGCGGTGGTTGCCGACACGGGCGCGATTCGGGCCGACTGGGCATCCGGCGGCGTTGAAGCCATCCTGGAGGACGACCGCGAGGCCAAGGTCACGCGCGAAGTCGAAGGGCTGAGCGGCGGCAGCAATCCTGATGCCCATTTCCTGGAGGTACTCAACGGCACGGCCGTCAACGGTTCACCTCCGGAAGACAGCGTCCATCTGTTGGAGGTCCTGGCGGCGATCCGGCGGTCGGCGGTCACCGGGCAACGCGAAGTCGTCAGCAGAACCTGACCCTGGTGGGCGGCAGCCTGCCGAATCGCTGGCGCCGCGCGGCCCGGCTGGCAGCCGCGCTGGTGATTGGCGGCCTGGTGTTTGGCGGCTCGCTCGCACCCGACATCACGGTCCGACTGGACCAGCCTTCGACTGGCTTCGCACAGACGCTCGATTTCAAGCTGGGGACCAATGAGATTGTCGATCTCTATCGAGACGGGGGAGTCGACCGCGCCAGTCAGCTAGGGGCCGACCTGGTGCGCGTCTGGATTGGCCACCGCTTTCTCGGGGCGGCGGTGGGCGAGGCGCCCGGCGACCTTGACTGGACCCTTCTCTACGCCTTTGTGCAACGAGTATTAGACGCCGGCGCCACCCCGCTGGTGAGCTTCGTAGCCGCGCCCGCCTGGGTGGCAGCCCTTGATGGCAGCCCCAGCTCGCAGCACGAGAGCGAACGCTTCAGCGCTGAAGGCGTTGCCGCCTACGCCGCGTACGTCGCTGACGCCATCGAGCGCCTGCGCGATCACTTCGGCCCGGCCGCGCTGACCTGGCCATACACGATCTGGAACGAGCCGAACAATCACCAGAACGCCGGTCAGCACTATGCCTGTGGCAATGGAGCTTCCTACGCCGCGCTGTACGCCGCGGCGCGGGCCGCCGCGGCAGATCGGTTTGGATCGGGCGTCGTGGCACTTGGCGGCCCCTCGCTGGACGCGATCGACACCGGCGCCACGTTGAGTCCCGACGGCACACGAACCTGCGGCCAGGCACCAGATCTGGACTGGTCCGCCTACCTGCGGTCCGTGGACACCGCGGCATTCCACGACTTCCTGACCTGGCACTGGTACGGCATGTTTCGAATCAACGAAACAACGCCGGACGACGTTCTTCGCACGCGTCTCGCGTGGTTTGAAGATCGAGTGCGCCTGATATCGGGAATCGCGGCTGGCCGGCCCCACTATGTGGAAGAGGTCAACTTCAACGGAGATCTTGCAGTCGACCCCCTGGTACATGCCCCGGTCAACGGCGCGTTCCTGGCCTCGGCCACCCTGCGTGCGGTGCGCCAGGGCGCCAGCGGACTGCTTGTTTACAAGGGCACCCGTGACCCGTCAGGTCGTTCGCCGCGCGGCGAACCGGACTTTGGGCTCTGGTCCAGTGCGCTTGCCGACCCTCCCGCGCCCGCCTTTGGAGTCATGCAACTGATGCGCCGGTTCGTGGCGGGGTCTGGCCGCTTGACTCGCGTGGACGTGCACGGCGCCGACCTGGACGCGCTGGTCGTGCACACCGAACACGGACCGCGCGCAGCCATTGTGAACTTGTCGCCACGTCCTCGAACCGTGCGCCTCTCAGGGTTTCCCGCCGCGCCCGTCGCCACCGTAAGCGGCGATACGCCATGGACCACGGCCTGGTTCGATGGATCCGCTCTTGGCATTCCAGGCTATGGACTGGCCGTGGTGGACGGCTCGCTCTCTGGACTTCCCGCCCTGCCAACGGTCGAGCGCGGCCGCCAGACCTACCATGCGCGGTGTTCAACCTGTCACGGCATCACCCCCGCGGGTGCGCAGGCGTCTGGACTGGCCGGCGCCGCTCGACCGAGTGTCGATGCCTCACACGCCTCGGATCTCCTGACGCGCGGCGAACGCCTGGACCTGGCCCACTTTCTCTCAGGCTGGAGATTCAACAGCCGCGTACTTGAAGGCAGCGTGCACGACCGGACGGGCGCTCCGCTAGCTGGAGCCCTCGTGATCGCCGCCGGCGCCGACTCGGGCCGGGCGGCGTGGACCGACGCCACCGGGAAGTTCACGCTCACCGTGACCGATTCTCTGGCCGGTGCAACCGCGGCGCCGTTGCGGCTGATGGCGTTGCGCCCGGACCACGGAATCGTCCACGCGCCGACACGTCACAGCGCCATGTCGACCGGCCACACCGCGACATTCGTACTCGACGCGCCGACCACGGCGCAGCGGCCCATCCTTGCCTCGAGCTTCGCGGTCGATGCTGGCGACGGCATCCACCGCGTGGGAACCGCAAGCGCGCGTGCGTCCGAAATCTGGGCTGTCGAGGCCGGCGGGGGTGTCGCTCGACGGCTCGTGCCCGAGCAAGGATCCGCGTACGGCGTACATCACACGTACATTGCCGCCGCCGACGCCGCGCCTGCCGGGGGCCGTTGGATCATCGCGGCTATTAGCTCAGCGAGCTCGGTGACGTTCGTGAACCAGGCAGCGACGCCCATTGGGTAGACACACCAAAATCGGGCGGCGGCGGCCGCGGGGACGGACCCCTACGACTTTTCCAGGTCGTCCAAGTCCAATTGGTTGATGAATTCGCGGAAGACTTCAAGTTTCTCTTCCGCCACCGGCTCGCCGTCGCCGGACTCCTCGCCGTTCGCATCCGGTTCAAACCCAGCCTCATTGAGCACTGACGGCTCAACCAGGATCGGCGCATTCGCGCGCACGGCCAGCGCTATCGCGTCGCTTGGCCGCGAGTCCAGCTCGCAGCGGCTGCCGTTGACCTCAAGCACAATCGTCGCGAAGAACGTTGTCTCGACCAGATCGTTCACCACCACTCGCTCCACGGAGCCTCCGACGGTCTCGATCAACTGCTTCAGCAGATCGTGAGTCAGCGGCCGCGGAACTTCGTGGTCCTGCAGTTTGACCGCGATGGCGTCAGCTTCGCCCTGACCGATCACGATAGCGAGATACCGCGGACCATCCCGCTCCTTGAGCACGACCACGCGACTCGGACTGATGAGATTCACGCGCACGCTATCCACGATCATCTCGATCATGTCGCTCTCGCCTCCCCCGCTCCAGGCGACGAATTAACAGGTTTGGCGCGCAACTTCATGGTAGCAGCAGCCGTATCAGGCAACGGGTGGGCCCGTCACACCATGTCAGGGGCGCTGAGATCAAATTCGTCGTGCAACAGCGCCGTTGCCCGTGCCACCTGCGATTGGTCAACGAGGCACGTCAACCTGATCTCGCTGGTTGTGATGCTGACGATGTTGATCCCCCCAGCTGCCAGCGATCCGAACATCCGGGCCGCGATTCCGGGCGTGCTTTGGATACCCACACCCACGATGCTCACTTTCCCCAGCTCAGTCGACGCCGCAACGTCACGGGCGCCTATCTCGGCCGCCACGGGGCGGATGAGTTCCAGCGTCGCGTCCACGTCCGTCTCGGCCACGGTGAAGGAAAGGTCGGTCACACCACCGTCCGACACGTTCTGCACGATCACGTCAATGTTGATGTGACGATCAGCCAGCGGCTGGAACAGGGCATGCGCCAGTCCGGGCCGGTCACTGACGCCCCGGATGGTGACCCGTGCCACATCCGTATCGTGCGCGACCGCACGCACACGCTGCATCGTCTCGATTGGAACCGCTGATTCAGCCACGATTTCCGTCCCTGGTGCATCGCTGAAGCTCGAACGTACCACCACCGGCATGCCGAAGTGTTCGGCAATCTCGACCGCGCGCGGATGCATGACACGCGCGCCGAGCTTTGCCATCTCCAGCATCTCGTCGTAGATCACCATATCCAGCTTGCGCGCGTTCGGCACAAGCCGCGGATCGGCGGTGAAAATGCCGTCCACGTCTGTGTAGATTTCGCAGCGGTCGACGTTCAAGGCCACGGCCAGCGCTACCGCGGACGTGTCCGAGGTGCCGCGCGCGAGCGTCACGATGTCGCCGCCCGGCCCGAGCCCCTGGAAGCCGGCCATCACTGGAACCCGCCCCGCGTCCAGTTCCGCGCGGATACGCGTTGGCTCAATCTCAGTGATGCGAGCGCGGCCGTAGCGCCCATTTGTCTGGATACCCGCCTGCGGACCCGAGAGCGCCACCGCGTCGCGTCCGAGCTCGTGCAGAGCCACCGACATCAGAGCCGCCGACACCAGTTCGCCCGTCGACAGCAGAAAGTCCATCTCGCGCGAGCGTGGCCGTGTAGCCAGGCGTTGCGCAGCTGCGATGAGATCGTCCGTCGTGTCGCCCATGGCGGACACGACCACGGCAACACGATCGCCGTGGGTCAGTGAATCATGAATCCGCTCGGCCACCGCGCGAATTCGCTCGCTGGTCGCCACGGAAGAGCCGCCGAACTTTTGGACAAGTAGAGCCACGCCGCATCAATTCACCGGGCGCACGAACACACGATGCTAGCAATCGCAGCCGGCTCACGGTCAGTTCGTCACGCCAAACCCCGGCCGGCGGCAACTCGCGGAACGCCGGCTAGCTGGCTCCCGCGCGGCCTTCGTGGGCAGCCATCACTTCGCGGGCCAGGGTCACGATCCGCCGCTGATAGTTGCCCAACGACCATCGCGTTGCTCGCTGACGCGCCGCCGCGCCCATGTCCGCCCGGCGGCGTCCGTTTCGGATCAGCCACAGAGTCATGTCAGCCAATTCGTCCAACGTGTGCCAGCGATATCCATTGCGTCCGGGCTCGACGATTTCTCGCAGACCGCCGCCGTCGAAGACCACCGGCACGGCGCCCGCCATCATCAATTCCGCGACCGCCATGCCGAAGTGCTCGTATCGCTCGGGTGTGCGGCGTGCCGACTCGCCGAATCCCGCCGCGTGCCAGGCGATGGCGGCCTGCGCCCGCAGATCGCGCACGGTCGCCTCGTCGGCGTTCGGATACATGTCGATTGGCAGACCGCCCGCCTGGCGCTCCACCTCGCGCAGATAGGCCGCATCCACCGGGCGCTGGCCGACGCCGCCCACGAGCGCGAGGCGCCAGCCGACCAAACCGCGGTCGCACAACTTCCGAAAGGCCTCCACCATGGCCAGGTGCTTCTTGTTGTGGCCGCCGACAAAGAACCGTCCTATCGATACGATCAGCGGCTGCTTGGTGACGCGGCTCCGCGAGTCGCCAATAACAGGTGGCTCAATCACCGGCCCCGTGACACCCCAGCGCCGCTCGAGCCAGGACGCGGTGTAGTGCGAGTTGGGCGTTACCACGTCGTACGACCGCAGCGCGTCGACATATCGTGCGGCATGGTCGTCGCCCGCGCAGTAGGCCAATTGGGGAATCAGCCGTCGCGTCACGCGTTGAAAAAGATCTCGTGCCAACGCTCCACGCTCCTCGATCGAGCCCAGGGCCAGACCCAGTTGCCGGCCCTCCCAGCGGTTCGTCCCACCCGATGCCGCCGAGTGGATCAGGAGTTCTCGACATCCGGGGGGAACGTGCATCCAGGGACCCGGCGCAAAGTCGCCTTTCGCCCCTGCCTGGCCGTGGGCCAACACATCGCCTGCGCTCCCCTGAATCGTGTAGGTCCGATCCTCCTGGCTCATGGCGCTCAGCCAGAACCGGACGCGCGTATCGTCGCTGACGCCGATCAGCCCCTGGCCGTCGGACTGACGGTAGAGGGCGCCATGGTGGGCCTCGGTTCCAAACCAACCGGACCGCTCGTGGGCAGCGCCCAGTCCCGCGCCGAGCCTTCGCAACGCGCGCCCGACCATGCGCCATGCCAGGCTGCTCGGCTCAGCTGGAAAGTAAACAAACCTGATCGACGGCAAGCCTCTACCGTCCACTAGGCTGAGATGCGTGCCATTGACCAACAGGTCCGCATCGCCGGCAACGTCGCGTCCGGTCAACTGCGGCCGCTCCGGCTGAAAGCGAAAGCTCACGCCATCCAGATCAATGCCAGCCCAGTCCACCACGGCTGCTCGCGAAAGCGGACAGTGCGAAACCACACTGACCGAGCCCAGTTCCCGCAGGGCGCTTGCCGCGCTCAGAACCTGTCGCTCACCCCCGCCCAGCGTGGCCAGCCAGCCGTCGAACAGAACAATGCGCTTTTCGTTCAATTCGACATCGTCACGTCATCGAGAGCTTTCTTCCGCTTCCGGATAATCGAATTCACGGGAGTCCAGGCCCCTGACGCCGATCGGAAGCCGCGCCGACGTCAGTCGTAAGCCCGACGTAGCAGATTCCACCGCACTCGCAAGACATCGAAAAGCATCAAGACGGCATCGGACACTGGACGAACCTTACTCATGGGCACGTGCCGCCACTCAATCGGAACCTCCACGGTCTGCCAGCCTCGGCGTCGGGCAATAGCCAGCAACTCCACGTCGAAGGCTGTGACTCGCTCGCGGGCAAGCACGGTTCCGTCGGCTGGATAGAGGCGAACGCGATTGAAGATGTCCTCGGCGGCATCGGCCGAGAACCCCTTGAAGCCGCATTGGGTATCGCTGAATCCGCTGACGCCCAGCCACCCGACCAGTCGATTAAACACACGGCCCAGCGCGTGGCGGCGCCAGGGTTCGTCGTGGCGCTGGGACTGATCCAGTTCCCGCGAACCAATCACGACATCGGCGCCACGACGAACTTCCTCCACGAGCCGCTCGACAAATGCCAAAGGGACCGCCAGGTCCGCGTCCATGAACATCCGCACGGCGCCGCGCGCTTCCAGCATCCCGCGCGCCACGGCTGCCCCCTTGCCTCGGTGCGGCTCGGCCAGTACGACGGGGAAGATCTCGCCCGTCCCGGGCCTATCGTCCGCCCAGGCCTGGGCCACCTCCACGGTGCTGTCCCGCGACCCGTCGTCCACCACCACAACTTCAACCCGGCCGCGGCGCTCGGCCGCCCATTCGTGAACCGCGCGCAGCGTTGTCCCGAGACGATCTTCCTCGTCAAAGGCCGGGATGACGATCGAGAGCTGTACCGGCGCCTGCACTGGACTAGCCACTTCGATACATCGATTCTTCGAAGGCCCCATCCGCGATCGCACGGACGCGGACCGGGCTTCGTCGCCAGTACATCAGCGGTCCACCGACGCACGAGCGGCCGGCTGTAACGGCGCCGGCAGTCCGCGGGTGGCCAGGTCGTCCAGGTGCTCACGCTGCCAGCGCAGCCAGCGGCCCGCGCGCTCAACCTCTTCCTGTACCCGGGCCGGCGCGGTCCCACCAAGTGAGGTGCGGCGGGCGACGACCTGTCGGAGGTTCAACCTGTCCCGCACTTCACCGGGCAGCTGCTCGTCAGCCTCGGCAAAGTCGGCGTCACTCAAGTCGGCCAGCTCCACACCCCTGGACTCAGCCAGGCGAACCAGTCGTCCCACGGCGGCATGTGCATCGCGAAACGGCAGGCCGCGTTCGGTCAGGTAGTCGGCGACCTCGATTGCCGCCGGATGTCCCAGACTTGCAATGACCGCCATCCGATCGCGGTTGACGGTCAAGGTACGCAGCGCGCCGGTCAATGCTGGCAGTGCCGCAAGTACGTCGTCCTCGACCTTGAAGACGGCTCGCTTGTCCTCCTGCATGTCGAGGGCGTAGCTCAGGGGCACGCCTTTCAGCGTCGCGTACCAGCCGAAGGCCGCGCCGGCGACCGCGCCCGCCTTCGCCCGCGTCAGTTCCGCCACGTCGGGGTTGAGCTTCTGGGGCAGCATGCTGCTGCCGGTGGCGAAGGCATCGTCGAAACGCACCATGCCGTAGCCGGGTGATGCCCACACCACCAAATCCTCCGCCCAACGCGACAAATGCCCGCTAAGGGTCAGGCAGGCATGCAGCACGGCGCTCACAAAGTCCCGGTCTGACACGGCGTCCATGCTGTTGCGCGCAACCTGACTGAAACAGAGTTCGGCAGCCACCTGCTCGCGGTCCACGTCGAAGGCCACGCCAGCCAGCGCGCCGGCGCCCAGTGGACACACATCCGCCACGGTATACGCGTACAAGATCCCGTCCACGTCACGCCGGTGCATCTCGAACAGGGCCAGGAAGTAGTGCCCCAGCGTCACCGGTTGCGCGACCTGGAGGTGGGTGAACCCCGGCGCGATGGTCTCCGCTTCCTCTTCGGCCCGCCGCACCAGAACGTCCATCAGGTCAAGCACCGCCGTCGCCAGGCGCAGGCAGAAGCCCTTGCAGTAGAGACGGAAATCGGTGGCGACCTGGTCGTTTCGACTGCGCGCCACATGCAACCGGCGACCGTCGTCGCCGATACGTGCGATCAGCTCACGCTCAACGTAGCTGTGGATGTCCTCATCATCCGCATTCGGCGGAGGTCCGCCCGCAGCCTGGAGCTCGGTGAGCAACGCATCGAGCGCCTGCGTCAGAGCATCCGCGCTGCCTGCCGGAATGATCTGCTGGCGCCCCAGCATTGCCGCGTGTGCACGGCTGGCCACGATGTCCTCGCGGTACATCCGTCGGTCGACGGGAAACGAGCGCGTAAACGCGCGGGCGCTATCCGCCGGCGGTTTGTCGAACCGTCCACCCCACATACGCGCGGGTTATCTCAGCAGCCGGAGCGCGGAAGCGCCTCAGACGCCCCGCGCGGCCTCGAGCGCATCCAGCCCTTCGTCCAACTCGTCCTGCGTGATGTTCAACGGCGGCACGATGCGGATCGTGACCGGCCCGGCCTTGATTATCAGCAACCCGTTGCCGCGCGCCTGCTCCACGACCTCGGTCGCCGCATCCTCCGATTCCAGATCAAAACCGATCATCAGCCCCAGGCCGCGTACGTCGGTGATGCGGGCGCCCTGCGCAGCGCTGTCTCGCAGACGCGTCCGCGCGTGCTCGCCCTTCGCCCGAACCTCGTCCAGAAATCCGGGTGCCATGACACGGTCCAGCACCACGCGGGCCGCGGCGCAGGACACCGGACTGCCGCCAAAGGTGGATCCGTGCTCGCCCGGCGCCAGCACGCTCACGGCCTCGCTGCTGAGCACCGCTCCTATGGGCAATCCGCCGCCCAGGCCCTTCGCCAGCCCTATCAGGTCCGGCGTGACGCCAAAGTTCTCGTAGCCGAACAGGCGCCCGGTGCGCCCGATTCCCGTCTGGACCTCGTCGAAGATAAGCAAGACGCCGTGCTCGTCGCAGACGCGCCGCAGACCGCGCACGTAGTCTGGGTCCGCCATGCGCACGCCGCTCTCGCCCTGGACCAATTCGATCATTACCGCGGCGGTCGTTGGCGAGATCGAGTCGTCCACCGCGTCCAGGTCGTTCAGCGGGACGTGCGTAAACCCGGCCGGCATGGGTGCAAATGGCTCCTGGTAGGACGGCGTGCCGGTAGCGGCCGTGGTGGCGATGGTGCGGCCGTGGAATCCGTGTTCGGCCGTAATGACCTCGTACGCGCCGTTGCGCTGCGTCCGTCCCCACTTACGGGCGATCTTCAGGCAGGTCTCGCTGGCCTCGGCGCCGCTGTTGACGAAGAAGACCCGGTCCAGCGCCGAGTTCTCCACCAGGCGCTGCGCGACCTCGAGCTGCGGCGTCGTGTAGAAGAGATTCGAGATGTGCGCCAGGGAGCGCACCTGGTCCGCCACGGCGTCGCAAAGTTCAGGATCGCCATGCCCCAGCGTGGTTACGGCAATCCCCGCCGTGAAGTCCAGGTACGAATTTCCTTCGTCGTCCCACAGGCGCGAACCCTCGCCGCGAACCAGCGTTACTGGAAAGCGACGGAACGCCTGGTGGTAGTAGCGCGCTTCTAGCTCCTGCCAGTCCATGCGTGGATCAGCCTCGGGTTGGGTCAAACGGCAGTCGCCGTTCCAACGCGGATTATAGGAAGGCGGCTTCCTCCCTGACCTGCGTGCCGCCCCCGGCCGGATCCAGGGCACGCCGGAGCGCGTGCCGCCGCGTGCCGCTCGCGATGCAGACCGTCTCCACATCGCCCAGCAGCGCAACCGCGGCCCGAACCTTGGGAACCATCCCGCCCGCGATTACTCCGCTTCCGATCAAGCCCCGGGCGCTGGCCGGGTCCAGGTGCGCCAGCACCGTGCCGTCGGCGTCCCGCACCCCATCCACGTCAGTCAGAAACACCAGGGCCGCGGCCTGCGTCGCATGAGCCAGCGCCCCAGCAATGTCGTCGCCGTTGACGTTGTACAGCGACCCGCGCCCATCGACGCCCAGCGGCGAAACCACCGGCACATGCCCCGTGCTCGTCAGGTCGTCCAGCAGACAGGTATCTATGGCGCGAACGCGCCCCACCCAGCCCAGCGCCGGCGCGGCGCGGCGCACGCGCACCACGCCCCCATCAGGTCCACTGATTCCCACCGCCGATACGCCGGCCCGCTGCAACGCCCCCACGATGGCCGGTGCAATCAGACCTCGAAAAACCAACACGGCGTCGTCGCGCGTTTGGTCGTCGGTCACCCGCAGGCCGTTGTGCCACGTCGTCTTACGATTGCGCGCCCGCTGCCAGGCCGTCAGCTCGTCGCCGCCGCCGTGGGCAATCACCACGCGCGCGCCACGCTGGACCAGCGCACGCACATCGGCCCCGATTCGCCCGGCGGCCATGTCGGCCGTGCCGCCAATTTTCACGACCACGTAGCGACCCGACAGATTGAGCGCCGCCCGCGGCTCGCCGGACGCGGGATTCGCCTCGCTCAGGTCATGTACTCCGCATTGATCGCCACGTACTCGGCCGAGAGATCACCGCCCCAGGCAGTCGCGCTGGCCTCGCCCTGGTTCAGCGCCACCTCGATCGTCACGTCGGGGCGCCGCAGGTGCCCGGCAACCTTCGCCTCGTCGTACACCGCCGGCGCTCCCTGGCGCACCACCTGCGTGTCTCCAATGGCGATGTCGAGCACATCCGGGTCGAAGGCTGCTCCGCTGTTGCCCAACGCCATCACGATCCGGCCCCAATTCGGGTCGCCGCCGTGAACCGCCGTCTTTACCAGCGAAGACGTGGTGATCGCCCGGGCCGCCTGACGCGCCGTGGCTTCGTCCGAGGCCCCGCGCACGGTCACCGCGAAGACCTTGGTCACGCCTTCGCCCCCACGCACGATCTCCTGGGCCAGCCACTGACAGACAGCCTGCAAGGCTCGGGCAAACACCGCCGCATCGGCCGTTCCCGCCTGGAGGGACCCGGTTCCGCTGGCGCCGTTCGCCAGCAGCAGGGCCGTGTCGCTGGTGGACTGATCGCCGTCGATGCTGATCAGGTTGAAGGAGTCGGCAACCGCCGCGCTGAACAACCGCTGCAGGGTCCCGCCATCCACTTCGGCGTCGGTCGTCATGAACACGAACATCGTCGCCATGTTGGGATGCACCATGCCGGCGCCCTTGGCCGCCCCGCCGATCCGGATCGTTCCGCTCGATAGCTGCGCCTCGATGGCCAGCGTCTTCGGGCCCACGTCGGTGGTCAGCATGGCGGTGGCGACGTCAGCCCCGGCTTCGGCCGTCAGCTTCAGCGCCTCAACGCCCGCCAGCACTTTCGGCATCGGCAGATGGAAGCCAATGACGCCGGTGGATGCCACCAGGATCTCATCCGCCGGCACGCCGAAACGGCCGGCAAACCCGTCGATGAAGGCCAACGCGTCGGCACGCCCGCGGGCGCCTGTGTAGGTATTCGCGTTCCCGCTGTTGAATACGATGCCGCGGGCAGGATTCTTGCCAAGGCGCTCCTGGTTGATGGTCACTGACGTGCCGCGCACCCGATTGGTGGTGAACGTCGCCGCCGATTGACATGGCGTGCGCGTGCTGAGAATCGCGCCCAGGTCCAGATCGGCCGCGGCCTTAATCCCCGCGGCCACGCCTCCGCCGATAAACCTGCGGGGCGCCAGCGTTCCGCCGGGTACAACCCGAAAGCCGTCAAGCTCCGCCGGTGGCTCGTGCATCTACGGATGACTCGGCGGAATCGCCAGACCGACCTGCTCGTCTATCCCGGCCATCACATTTGCATTCTGGACTGCGCTGCCCGCGGCGCCTTTTCCAAGGTTGTCGATCGCCGCCATGGCCACCAGCGTTTGCGTCGACTCGTCGACCGTCCAGTGCACGAAGGCGTGGTTGCCGCCGGAGGTCCACTTGGTGTGCGGCGGCACGCCTGCCAAATGCACAAACGCCTCGTCGTCGTACGCGTCGCGGTAGGCCTGTTCGATCCGCGCTGGCGCAACATCCTCACGCAGCGCCCCGTAGGCCGTAATCAGGATGCCGCGCGTCATGGGAACCAGATGCGGCGCAAAGGTTACCTCGATCCGCGAGTCCCCCAGGCTGCTCAACTCCTGCGCAATTTCGGGGCTTTGGTAGTGGTTCGCCACGCCATAGGCCGCGGCGTCCTCGTTGATCTCGGAGAACCCGTAGGCGGCTGACGCCGAACGCCCCGCGCCCGAAATTCCTGTCTTCGAGTCCACCATCACGTGGCCGGCCAGCAATCCGGCGCGGGCCGCCGGCGCCAGAGCCAGAATCGCCGTAGTCGCGTGACACCCCGGGTTGGCCACCAGGTCAGTCTCACGGATCCGCTCGCGATGCCATTCCGTCAGCCCGTAGACGGCCGAGTCGATCCACTCGGGCGCCGCGTGCTCCACGCCATGCCAGCGCGTGTAGTCCGAAGGATTCCGCAGCCTGAAATCGGAACTCACGTCAATGCAGCGGACGCCGTCGTCAAGGAACGGCGCCAACTGCGCGGCCGACGCCTTGTGCGGCAGGCAGGAAATCACCAAATCGGCGCTGCCGTTCAACTCGGCGGTCAGTTCCAGATCGGCATACGCGGCTCGGCCGCTGGCGCGCAACCACGGGAACACCTCGTGGAGACGGCGTCCGGCCTGGCTGCGGGCGGTCGCTCCAACGATTTCGAACTCAGGATGCAGCGTCAGATATCTAACCAGCTCGCCGCCGGAATAGCCGGTGGCGTTGAGAATTCCTATACGCATACGCACCTCGCCTGCGAGAAGCGATTATATGGACGGCTGACGCCTGCGCCGCCGGTTCTTTCAGCCGCGCATGGTGAGCAACAGGATCAACGCCAACGCACCGGCGCCCACCCGGTAGACCGCAAACGCCGCCAGACTATGCCGGGCCACGAAGCGCAGCAGCCAGCGAACGGCTGCCGCGCCCACCACCGCCGCGACCAGCGTGGCCCCAATCAGCAGCGGGATATCGCTCGGCGACAATCCTCTGCCCGCCAGATCAACGCACTGCACCAGGCCCGCGCCCGCTACCGCCGGGGCCAGCAGGAACAACGAGAACCTCGCGGCCGCCTGGCGTTCCACGCCGAAGGCGCGCGCGACCGACATCGTGATTCCGGCCCGCGACACGCCCGGAACCAGCGCCGCGAACTGCGATACCCCGACCGCGACCCATATCGCCAGCGACGTGGATTCCAGGTCGCGCCGACTTGCGCCCCAGCGGTCCGCGGCCGCCAGCGCCAGGCCGAAGACGATGAGCAGTACCGCCGCCAGCACCGGGTCGCGCAACGTCGTCAACCAGCCGCGCAGCGGCAGCGCGACCAGGCCGATCAGCAGCGTCGATCCCATCAACGCCAGGAGCAATCGACGGGCCGCTGGCGCGGAGGGACCGATGCCACACGCCCCACGCGCCAGCCAGACCCAGTCGGACCACAGCGCGTGCACCAGTGCCAGCCCCGTGCCCAGGTGCAGCGCCACTGAAAGCGTCAGCCCCGTCAGGAAGGGATCGGACCAGCCCGCCAGCGCCGGAATCAGCAGCAGATGCCCCGAACTGCTGACCGGCAGGAACTCGGTCAGCGCCTGCACCGCGGCCAGCAGCACGACCTCAACCCACACGGGTCAGCCGATCCGGCGCGGCGCCGGATCGGCCCCCGGCGGGCGGCCCACGGGCAACGCGGCTAGATGAACACCGGCGCGAGCACCAGAGTTATTGTGCTCAGCAGCTTCACCAGCACGTGCAGCGACGGCCCGGCGGTGTCCTTGAACGGGTCACCGACGGTATCGCCCACGACAGAAGCGGCGTGCTCATCCGTGCCCTTACCAATTGAATTGCCGTCTTCGTCGCGCAGGTGGCCCGCCTCAATGTACTTCTTGGCGTTGTCCCAAGCGCCGCCGCTGTTGTTCATCACCGTTGCCAGCAACACGCCGACGATGGTGCCAACCATCAGCAGCGCCGCTTCAGCCTCGGCGCGCAACACCAGACCGACCACGATCGGCATGAACACGGCCAGCAAACCGGGCGCGATCATTTCCCGCAGCGCCGAGCGCGTGCTGATATCCACAGCCTGGCTGTAGTTCGGCTCAACCGTGCCGGCAAGGATGCCTGGCTCCTCCCGCCACTGCCGCCGTACCTCCTGGATCATCGCCTGAGCGGCGCGTCCAACCGCACGGATCGCCAACGAGCTGAAGAGGAAGACAAGCATGCCGCCCAGCAGGGCGCCAATAAAGACTTCCACCTTGGAGAGGTCAACCTCTTCGAGGCCCGCGGTCTCCAGATACGCGCTGAACAGCAGGAAGGCCGCCAGCGCCGCCGACCCGATGGCATAGCCCTTGGTCAGCGCCTTGGTCGTGTTCCCCACGGCATCCAGGCCGTCCGTCACGTCGCGCACGTCCTTGGGCGCCTCGGACATCTCCGTAATCCCGCCGGCGTTGTCGGCGATTGGCCCGAAGGTGTCCATGGCCAGAATGTAGGCCGCGCTCATCAGCATGCCCATGGTGGCCACGGCTGTCCCGAAGACCCCGGCCTGAAAGTCGCCGATCACGACTCCCAGATCGGCGAAGGCCAGGATCCCGACCTGGAACGACGTCCAGAGCGCCACGGAAATGACCACAATCGGCATCGCCGTGTTCTCAAACCCAACGGCCAGCCCCGAGATGATGTTGGTGGCCGCCCCGGTGCGGGACGCCTCGGCGATTTCGCGGACCGGACGGTTAAAGGCCGTGTAGTACTGCGTGATGTAGACGAACGCCACACTGGTGAGGATGCCGATGGATCCGGCCAGGAAGAACCACCACGACCCCAGCATCACGATTGAAGAAATGGCCATTCCGACCGTGGCCAGCGCGGCCGTGGTCCAGTAGCCCACGTCCAGCGCCCGTTGCGCGTTGCGCACACGGTCCGGCCGGATCACCAGCAGTCCCACGATCGAGGCGAGCGCCCCGAACGACCGCACCACCAGCGGAAACAGAATCCAGGCGATGTTGTCGCCACCGGTCGCCTTGAAGACGGCGACACCCAGGATCATGGCCCCAATGCTCTCGGCGGCCGTGGATTCAAAGAGGTCAGCGCCACGACCGGCGCAGTCGCCCACGTTGTCGCCCACGAGATCGGCGATCACCGCGGGATTGCGCGGATCGTCTTCGGGCAGGCCGGCTTCCAACTTGCCCACCAGGTCGGCGCCGACATCGGCGGCCTTGGTGAAGATGCCGCCGCCCAACTGCGCGAAAAGCGCCACGAAGCTGGCGCCAAACCCGAAGCCGACGATCAGTTCGGGCGCACGTTGCGGATTCTCAAACCCGTTAAACGCCCAGAACAGCGCGAAGACGCCCAGCAAGCTGAGCCCCACGATCAGGATTCCGGAGACGGCGCCGCCGCGCAGCGCAATGGTCAGCGCGTCACCCAGCGAGCGCGTTGCGGCGCTGGCCGTGCGCACGTTCGACCGCACGGCAATGATCATGCCGATCACGCCGGACAGGCCGGACAGCACGGCGCCAACCAGGAACGACACACCGGTGCGCCAGGCGATATCGACCGCCTCGATGCCCTTCTCTTCGTTCTCGCCGAAGAACAGCAACAGCAGCGCCAGGACCGCGGCAGCCACGATCGCCATCCAGGCGATGGTGCGGTACTGCCGCTGCAGGAACGCCGTGGCGCCGTCGTAGATACGGTCGCCGTTCAGCGACATCCGCCCATACAGCTCCGAGCGTCGCTCGGCGTCCAGCTGCTGCATGGCCGGGATGAGTTCCGAGGAATCCGCCGACCGATCAACCGGCCGCGAAAGAACATCGCGCGCGAGGTAAATAACGACGAAGACCGAGATGATGATCGCCGCTGGCACAAGCCAGACCAGACCTTCCAACTATGAATCCTTCCTGTGAACCATGCGTCGCGATGGCTGGGTGCATGGTGACGCGACAGATAACGACTGATACATCGACTCAACCCTTGCCGGCGAGAACCGGGCCTGCCGCAAGGATTTCCCCGAGCGCTTCCAGCAGGGCGCGCATGTCGGAGTCCGATCCAATCGAGACGCGAAGGGCGTTGGCATGCCGTGGCTCCTCCGGGAAGCGGCGAACCAGAATTCGACGATTGGCGAGGTCACGCTGAAGAGCGCCCGCATGGTGGGGGGCGCACTCAACGAAAACAAAATTCGCTTCGGATGGATACACCTGGAGATCAAAGCGTCCGCGGAGCTCCTCCGCAAATGAGTCCCGCCGGACGCGAGTTGCCTCCCAGTGCGCCTCCGCCCACGCGATTTCATCGCAGGCCGCCACTCCGGCCACCTGCGCAAGCCGGCTGACATTGTACGAATCCTTCACGCGGTGCAGGACGTCAATAAACGACGGATCGCCCACCGCGTAGCCCAGGCGCAAACCGGCCAGGCCAAAGGCCTTCGAAAACGACCGCGTCACGCACACATTCGGCAGCGTGCGCGCCAGCTGCATGCGGTCGCTCGACGCGAACTCCACATAGGCTTCGTCGATTACCAGCAGGTTGGTGCGCTCGGCCAGCCAGCGCAGTTCGTCGGCCCCGTAGTGCGTCCCGGCCGGATTGTTGGGACTGGCCACGAAGGTCACCGCCCCACGAGCGGCCGCGAGCTGCCGCACCGGCAAGGCGAACCCTGGCCCCAGCGGACAGTTCACCATCCGCGCGCCCTGGATCTCGGTGAGCACCGGATACAGCGAATAGCTTGGCGTCGGCGCGACCACCCGCGCACCGGGAGCGCACACCGCGCGAATGATCAGGTTGAGCACGTCGTCCGACCCGTTGCCCACGATCACCGCCTCGGGCGACACCTCGTGCCGCTCCGCCAGGCGTTCCCGAAGTTCCTTGCTGGTCGGATGCGGGTAGAGCCGCACTTCGTCCGTGACGGCCGCCCGCAGGCGCGCAAGTACGCCCGGGGCCACCGCCGGACTCTCATTCGTGTTGAGCTTGATCCAGCCAGGCCCGCTGGGCTGCTGGCCGGGCGTGTAGCCGTGCAACGCGGCGACTTCGGGTCGAATATTCACCATCAGCGGAGTTGGATTTCCGTCGCGTGCAACGTGGGCGTTCGGGTGCGCATGCTACCTACTGCCCTCGCCGGGCGCCCGTGGCCGCGTCAACCCTCCCAGCCAAGGTCGGGAAACGTCGCGCGCGCCAGGCTGTACGCCGCCAGCGAAGCCAGATCGCGTATGTCGCCTTCCGCGATCAGACCGCGCAGTTGCGCAAGAGGCTTCAGCACGACCTCAATCTGTTCGGTTTCCTCCGGCGCCGGCTCGCCAATCCGGTCGGCGTCCAGAACGACAAATAGGTGCGCCCGGTTACGGTTGCGCGAGGGGCTCGTCAGCAGCGATCCCGCGGCAAGCACCCGCCCGGCGTAGCCGGTCTCCTCGCGCAATTCCCTCGTCGCCGCGGCTTCAGGCGCCTCGCCTTCTTCCACCAAACCTGCCGGGAACTCCAGCACCACGTCACGCGCGCCGTGTTTGTACTGACGCACGAGCGGGACCTCGAGGGCGGGTGTGACAGCCACCATCAGGCAGAAATCGTTCTGATCCAGCACGTGGTACTGGGATATCTCGTAGCCGCTCGGCAGGCGCACGTGCTCCACCGTGTGCGTGAGCCAGCGGTCGCTGTAAACCTGTTGCGACCCCAGGACCTCCCACGGTCGCAGGTCAGGCATGGCGACCGGCGCCTCCTGGTTGCGGCGCCAGAAAGAGCGTCTGCGACGCTGCCCGCGCCGGCCCGCAGTTGAGCGGAGTGCGGGCGGCGTTAGAGGATAGGGTCACTGCCGCCCTGGCCCGCTTGAGGACTTGCTCCGTGACCGATCCCCGCGTGGAAGCGCTTGCCGACATCCTAGTGCAGCACTCGACCGAAGTCGGACCTGGCGATGTGGTGCTGATTGACGGAACCGCCAACGCCCGCCCGCTGCTGATGGCCTGCTACCAGCGCGTGCTGGCGGCCGGCGGACACCCGCGGCTCAATGTTGGATTTGAGGAAGCCCAGGAGATATTCCTGTCCGAAGCCAGCGACGAACAGCTCGAGTTTCTGGACCCGATCGCCAAGTTTCAGGCCGACTCGATCCAGGTCGCCATCCGCATCCGCGCCACCGAGAACACCCGCGCACTGGCCAACGTTGCTCCGGCAAAGCTGGCCAAGACGATGATCGCGCGGCGCCCTGTCATGGATCAGATCATCGAGAACGTCCGCTGGGTTCTGTGCGACTACCCAACCCAGGCCCTGGCCCAAGAGGCCGAGATGCCGCTCAGCGCGTACGCCGACTTTCTGTACAGCGCCACCAACATCGACTGGTCGGAAATGACCGCGCGGCTGGCCTCGCTGAAAGTTCGGCTCGAGAGCGGCTCGGAAATCCGCATCGTTGGCCCCGATACCGACATCACCCTCGGCACCGCCGGCCGCATCTGGGAGCCGGCCGACGGCAAGAAGAACATGCCCGACGGCGAAATCTTCACGGCTCCGATCGAGGACAGCGTCAATGGTCGGATCAGGTACGAGTTTCCCGCCGTCTATCAGGGCCGCCAGGTGGATGGCATAACCCTGACCTTCAAGAACGGGCTGATCGTAGAAGCCACGGCGGAACGTGGAGGCGAGTTCCTCAACGCCATCCTCGACACCGATCCTGGTGCTCGACGTCTCGGCGAGATCGGCATCGGAACCAATGACGGAATCAGGCGCCACACCAAGAACATCCTCTTCGACGAAAAGATGGGCGGCACGGTGCACCTGGCCGTCGGCCGCGCCTACGAGTTCACCGGCGGCAAGAACCAATCGGCCGTGCATTGGGACATGGTCAAGGACCTTCGCACGGACGGAGCGCTCTACCTCGACGGCAACCTGCTGCAGGAAAACGGCGTCTTCATCGAATAGCCTAGTCGCTCTTTTGTAGCTTCATACTTCCTGAAATCGGCCAAGGCCAGGCTGTAGCAGTCAACAGACCGCGCACCCGAAACCGCCGTCGTGTGGTAGCATTAGTCTGTCGGACAGACTGCCTGATCCCGGACAGTAGAGAGCGGAGGCGGTTCGGGTATCAACGGGAAGAACCCATCCGAAACCGCCACCCTGCCGCACATATCCGCGCAGTGATGGGCAGGCCTTGGAGGCCCGCCGGTTCTGCATATATCAGGCGTCCCGTTTTGCTGAGACGTTCAGGGAGTTATGCAGCCACATCGTGCTAGCGAACGCACCCTGCCGTCGGCCGGTGAAGGAGCACTGACGCGCATGGCATATACGGCCAAAGACATTCAGGTGCTCGAGGGCCTGGAAGCCGTCCGCCGACGTCCCGGCATGTATATCGGCAGCACCGACGGCCGTGGCCTGCACCAACTCGTCTTTGAGGTCGTGGACAACGGCGTCGACGAAGCGCTGGCCCAGCGCGCCACCAGCGTGGACGTGGTCATCACCCGCGACGGATGGGTCCGCGTCACCGACGACGGATCAGGCATCCCGGTCGACGAACACCCCAAGGTCAAGCGTCCCGCGCTTGAAGTCGTGATGACCACCCTGCACGCCGGCGGCAAGTTCGACAACGGGGCCTACAAGGTTTCGGGAGGTCTCCACGGTGTTGGCGTTTCGGTCGTCAACGCCGTCTCCAGCCACATGCGCGTCACGGTTCGACGCGACGGCTATTGCTGGATCCAGGAGTACGAACGCGGCGTACCGGTGGCTGATGTCATCAGGGGCGAACGGACATCCCGTCACGGAACAGAGGTCGAGTTTCTGGCTGACCACCAGATTTTTGAAACCCTCGACTACAACTTCGACATCCTTGACCAACGCATTCGCGAAATGGCCTTCCTGGCCGGCGGCACCACCATGCGCCTGCACGACGAGCGCACGGACCGTCGGGTCACGTACTACTTCGAGGGTGGCGTCACGTCCTTCGTCCGCCGCCTCACCCGGCGTCGCGGGCGGTTGCACCCCGACCCCATCGTCCTGCGCGGCCAGGTGGAAACCACCCAGGTCGAAGTCGCCCTTGCCTATTGCGACACGGTGTCCGAACAGATCCACACCTTCGCCAATACCATTCGCAACATTGATGGCGGCACCCACCTCAGTGGCTTCCGATCCGCCCTCACCCGCTCCCTCAATGACTACGCCCGCAAGAGCAGCCAGCTCAAGGAGAGCGACGCCAACCTGACCGGCGACGACGTCCGCGAAGGGCTGACCGCCATCGTCAGCGTGATGATCCCGGAGCCGCAGTTCGAGGGTCAGACCAAGTCCCGTCTCGGCAACAGCGAAGTCGCCGGGCACGTCCAGTCGGTCATCAATGACCAACTCGGCACCTACTTGCACGAGCATCCCAGCGAGGCTCGAAAAATCATCGACAAGACCATGCTCGCCGCGCGTGCCCGCGTTGCCGCGCAACGAGCGCGCGACCTCGTGGTCCGCAAGGGCGCGCTGGACGGCTTTGCCCTACCTGGCAAGCTGGCCGACTGTCAGGAACGCAACCCTGACCGCTGCGAACTCTTTATCGTCGAGGGCGACTCGGCCGGCGGCAACGCCAAGCAGGGCCGCGACCGACGCTTTCAGGCCATCCTGCCTCTCCGCGGCAAGATCCTGAATGTCGAGAAGGCGCGAGTCGACAAGGTCCTCTCGAACGAGTCCATCCGCAACATCATTACCGCCGTCGGCGGCGGCGTTGGCCTCGATTTCGACGTCACCAAGATTCGCTACGGTCGCATCGTCATCATGACCGATGCTGACGTGGACGGCTCGCACATCCGCACGCTGCTCCTGACATTCTTCTACCGCGAGATGAAGTCGCTTATCGAGAACGGCAACCTGTGCATTGCCCAGCCCCCGCTCTTTCGCGTTGCCAACTCGCGGCGTGGCGACTACGCGTACAACGACGACGAGCGCGACCGGCTGCTCAAACAGATTTCCGGCAAGGTCACGGTGCAGCGCTACAAGGGACTCGGCGAAATGAACGCCGACCAGCTCTGGGAAACCACCATGAACCCGGAGGACCGCCACCTCCTGCGGGTGTGGCTGAACGGCGACAGCGACGCGCATGTTGACGCGGTGTTCCAGCGGCTGATGGGTACCGACGTGGCCTCACGCCGCCGCTTCATCATCAACCGCGCTCGCACGGTCCGAAACCTGGACATCTGACGATTCCCGCATGACCGCTGCTGCCGAGGGACCAGCCATCGCGCTGGATGTCATGGGCGGCGACCGTGCGCCCGACGCCACCATTGACGGCGCCATCCGCTGGGCCAAATCGACAGGACGACGCGCCATTCTGGTCGGCGATGTCGACATCATGCGCGGCTTGCTGTCCCGTGGCGGTGAGGACCCCGCCGCCTGGCGCCTGGAATCCGGCCCCACGACCATCGGCATGGGCGAGCACCCGGTGCAGGCCGTGCGCTCCACGCCCGACGCCTCGATTCGCCGCTGCGCCGACCTGGTTCGCTCGCGCGAAGCCCAGGCCCTGGTGTCGATGGGCAACACCGGCGCCACCATGGCGGCCGGCGTGCTGGTGGTGGGCCGCGCCCAGCGCGTGGACCGACCCGGCCTGGCGGTTCTGATTCCAGGCCGCGAGGCGCCGACCCTCCTCATTGACGCGGGGGCCAACGTCGAGGCCCGCCCCGAGCATCTACGCGACTTTGGCCTGATGGGCGCGGTCTACCTGCGCCAGGTGCTCGGGACGGCACAGCCGCGCGCCGGCGTGCTGAGCATCGGCGAAGAAGCGACCAAGGGCAGTCCGCTCGCCCTGGCGGCCGCGGAACTCCTGGCCGCCGCGCCGCTCGACTTTGTCGGAAACGTCGAGCCGGCCGGGCTCTTTGACAACTCGGTGGACCTCGTCGTCTGCGACGGCTTCACCGGCAACCTGGTCCTGAAGTCCATTGAGGCCACCGCCGAGTTCGCGGTCAGCGAACTCCGAACGGCCGTTCGCCGCCGGCCCTACACGCTGCCCGGCATGGCCTTCATGTATCCGGCCTTCCGCGCGGTGCGACGACGCACGGACTACGCGCAGTACGGCGGCACGCCCCTGCTCGGAGTTAACGGCGTGGTCATCATTGGCCACGGTCGCTCGAACGCCGTCGCCGTGGAAAACGCGTTGAACGCCGCGTTCCGCGCCGTCGAATCCAGCGTCGTTGAGCGCGTCTCGGACGGTCTGGCGTCAACCAACCGGTAGATCCACGGCAACCGATGGCGGCAAGAACGCGCGCGTCGCAGACCGCCCCGCCCATGCAACCGCTTGTGCCCCGCCGCTTGCTCCCGCTGCTCGTAAACGAGGGTCGCGGTGTCGGTCATGCACTACCGCGCCGTCGGCTGCTTTCCCTGCTCGCCGCCGGCTCCACCGCCCTCTCCCTCGGCGCCTGTGACGTCTGGAACCTGGTGGGACAACCAAGCGCCGGCAGTCCCGGCGGGTCCCCACTCTCCATCGCGGCCCTACGCCTGCGGCGATTCCCTCCCTCCGAAATTCGTCTGCACACGGTGGCGGAGCGCCACGCCGCCTTTACCTCGTACCTGATGAGCTACGCCTCCGACGAACTGCGCGTAACCGGCATGGCCACTATCCCAACCGGACCAGGGCCGTTCCCCGTCGTGCTGCTCAACCACGGCTACGTGCTGCCATCCCAGTACGCAACCGGCGAAGGCACCCGCGTGATGGCTTACGCGCTGGCCCACCGCGGCTACCTCACGCTGGCCACCGACTATCGTGGGCTGGGCGGTTCGGAGGACGACACGCGCTTCAACCTGGGCGCCCGCCTGGAGTTTGTGATTGACGTGCTCAACCTCGCGTCCGCGGCGCAAGAGCTCCCCGAAGCCCGGCCGGGACTGATTGGCGTGTGGGGACACAGCCTGGGAGGCGAACTGGCCGTGCGCGCCGCCGCCGTCAACCCCTGGATTGGCCCCGTGGCCCTTTGGGCGCCGCTCAGCGTCTGGCTCGACGACCTGTCCGACTACTACGGCGTGCCCACCTCCCGCGCCAGCCAGGAGCTACGCGCCGCGCTGTCGGCCGGCAACTTCCTGGCGAATCTCACCGGCCCGGTCGATATCCACCAGGGTGCGACCGATCGAGTGGTCAACCCGGATTGGGCCCCCAAGCTCCACACCGCCCTGGGGGTCGCGGGCGTTGAAAGCAACCTGTACGTCTACCCGGAGGTCGGTCACTTGCTCAACGCCGATGCCCAGACGGTCGTCGGTAATACCGTCAAGTTCTTCCAGCGGGCGCTGCCAGTCGCTGGGTAGCTGCCAGCGCCGTGTCAGCCCCGCTCCAGGTCGCCTACCGACGCCTGTCGGTCTTTCGTCGCGGACTCCACGCGGCGCCCGGCGCGGCCATTCTGGCCATCGCCGCCCTGGCCGCCGCGCAGCCGCTGGACGCCGATCTGTGGATTCACCTCAACAACGGGCGCTACATCGCCAACCAGGGCGCGCTGCCCTATCCCGACCCGTTCACCTTTAGCGCCGGCGATGCGGTCTGGACCGTCCACGAGTGGTTACCCGCCCTCGCCGTTTTCCAGTTGGTGGAGCGGGGTGGCGTGGTCGCCGCCGTTCTGGCTGTGGCCGCCGTCTACGCCCTGACCTGGGGCCTTCTCGAACGCACGTTGGCGGCCCGCGGGGTGGGGCCCTGGCTGCGCACCGCCGCGCTGGCGGCCGCCTCGCTGCCGCTGTTTCCATTTGCGGGCATCCGCCCGCTGGCCGTCGGGCTGCTGGCGGCCGCGGCCGCCGCCGCCCTGGCGCTGCATCATCGCCGCACCGGCTCGCGGTTGGCGTGGCTGCTGCCGCCGGTGTTTGTCGTCTGGGGCAACGTGCACGCCTCATTTCCCATCGGCTTCGCCCTGCTCGGCGCACTTTTCCTGGAAGCTCTTTGGGCACGGTCTCGGCTGCCATTCATCGGTCCGCGGCCGCGCACTCGGCTCGTGCCGTTCACGGCGGTCGCGGCTCTCTCAATCGCAGGGCCGGCGCTCAACCCGTCGGGACCTCGCCTGCTCGCCCAGCCGTTTTTTCAGTGGGGCGGTGAATTTCGCCGCTTCAACAGTGACTGGCGGCCGCCGGAGGCCCTTAGCGAGACCTGGTGGTTCTTCGCGGCCTTTCTGGTCTTGATCGGCCTGCTGCTGATCGTGCGCCATCGCCGCGTGAGTCCAACGGACCTGGTCCTGCTGGTCGTCCTGCTGGCCGCCGGCTACAGCACGCGCAAGGTCATGCCGTTCGCCGCCGTCATGGCGCCCCTCCTCCTGACCAGGCCACTCGCGCTCACCGCCGCGCCTCGCTTGCGCGCGCCGGCCTGGGCCGTG
>JAKZUJ010000130.1:0-6021 GCA_047516685.1 Chloroflexota bacterium
CTGAGCTACACTCCTTCACAGTTCGTACGCTAGCACAGGGAGCCACCGGTTCCCCTCGGAAACCGCATGCTGTAGACAGGCTCATCACAGGCAATTGCCGGACGCAGGCGGCCTCCCCTCATCCACCCATTTGCGCATGACCGACCTGCCAGCCGGGATCACGTTTCGAGCCGAAGCGCCGGTCGCCTCTCAACATCCGACACATCAGCGCCCTGCCGATGCCGCGTCGCCGGTATTCGGGATTCACGTATAGGCCGGCGCACCAGGTCGCCCCCGCCACCTCGACGCTGCTGACCCAGCCCACCGGATCGCCTTCGACCAAAGCGGCGTACATACGCAACGGAGCGTCCAGTGTGAGGTGTTCGGGAAGAATCTGCCGCCGGCGGGCCGCCTTATTCACCTGGTCCGCCAGCGCGGCGTCCAGCACGCGCACGGTCGCGGTTGGCGACGCGAACCTTGGAATCCGTTGCAGGCGATGGACCATGATCGGCTCGGTGAAGCCCAGGCGGTAGTCCAGCGCCCGGTAGCCGGCGCGAATCGACTCGTCGGACTCCCCAGCCGCACAGATCGCGCAAATGCCGTACCGGCCGCGCGTGTGCCGGCTGACAATCCGCACGGTCTGCTCCGGCGCGATACCGTGCGCGATCCACTCCTCCCGGCGATACCTTCCGCTTCGGCGCGGAGCGTCGCGCGTCGCCCATAGCCCCTCGACACGCTCAGCCAGACAAGGATGGGTGAAGCTGCGCGTGAAGCAAATCCCGTACGCGAAAGTCTCAAGCGCCGTTGCCAGGAGGCTCTCGGCCTCTGATTCAGTCACGGACCGCTTGCTCGGTATGCGAGCGAATTTGCCGGGTCGGCCCAAACTTACACGGCGGACTTGTGACTCCCCTTGCGCAACCCTTTTTAGAACCGATCACCGCCAGGACCGGGAGAATAAGTCCAAATATCTGAATTGGTTACTGCGCTCGGTCTGCTTCGAAAAAGAGGGAGCTCGGATCGGACTGGTCTTCCCATCTCCAGACGAACTGTCAGGAACGGGCCATCACACTCGTGAGTGGGCCAGACTCCGACTCACCGCAACTGGTGTACTGATAGAAGAGGTTGGTAAGCGGTTTTCGAGACTGATCGCAATATCCCTTGTCAATGTACCGACGCAATCTTTTCATCCGGCGGGGACCTGCCGTCTGGACCAGGTAGTCTGAATAGACTCTGTGCCCGGCCTTCATGTAGGGCAGGCGTATCTCGGTTTGCCCTTCGACAAAGCTACTTTGCCATTCGGAAGTTGGTTTAAATCGGTTACCGGATAGATGTGCAGACTTCTGGCGCCGTCGTAGCCGGTTTCCGCCGCTGCCGCATCCATGACCCGCATGAGAGCGGCTTCCAGCTCCGCCACCTCGCTCGGCGAGAACAGCTGGCGAAAAACTTGAAAGCCCATTAGTTCAAACCAACGCTTATCATCCTGTGTTACAAGATTGGTAGACTCGGTTGTTATCTCGGCTGATTAATTGGACAACCTCGGACTCCCTTCACCATGCGGGACCCACGCCTACACCGGTCAGAGCAGGTCGAATCTCAAGACAGCCGTCCGCGTTTGCCGCCGCCAAACGGGTCAACGCCGAAGGTCCGGTACTTCGCTCAGGTTGAAAACCGCAGGTCCGCTCCACAGCTCCACGTCCGGTCGGCTGGCGTCATAGGTGTCTTCCAACGATATCCTAAGAAGCATCGGCTCCATCCCGGCCTCTAGCTGTACTTCCCATGAGCCTGGTTGACAGATGAGAGCCTCCATACTCGGCAGGGGGAATTGACAAACCCAGCCGAGAGGAGGCTCTCATGGCGCATGGTAGACGGCGCCTGAATGTGTATGGCCGCCGCGTCCTGATGGACCGCTTGCCGCGACCGGGATGGTCGGTGGCCGCCGCGGCGGAGAACCTGCAACCCTGCCGCTAGTCCGCCTCAGGTCACCGACATGGCCTCAGACGTGGGGGCACGCTCTACCGTTGAGCTATCGAGGAATATCGTCGGACGGCGCCAGGCGCTGCACCCGCTGGATCTAGCCATCCGTGTGAGTCGCCAACCGCCCGAGCCGGCCATACAGTCACCAGCGGCGATAGGCCTCCCGTCGATGCGCCACTCGCACAACCAGGACCACAAGCGTATCGGCGAGGACTTCGTACAGGACGCGATAGTCGCCAACTCGCGTTCGCCGCAGGCCGCGCAGCTCCCCTTTCAGCGCGCTGCCCGCCAGCGGGTGTTCAGCCAAGCCATCGATCGCCCGCACAATGCGAAGCCGATCCGAACGCGGAACACGAGCCAGTTCCCTGGATGCGCTCCGCTTAATCCGAATCGAGTAACTCACGCCTGACCTGATCCCAGTCCAGCACCGGATCGGAGGGATCCCGCAGCCGTTCGATGGCTACGGCCAGATCATCAAAGTCCTCCAGATAGCGTTCCAGCGCCTGCCGGACGATGTCGGCGCGGCTCCGTTTGAGTTGCGCGGCGGCTTCATCCAGCGCCCCAACGAGGGCATCGGGCACTCGTGCCGTGATCTGGCCCATGCAAGCTCCTTTGATGTAGCATGACTTCAATGAAAGTCAATCGACTCTATTGAGATTACAGTAAATCAAACCCATCGCGCCATCAACGCATCATCTCGGCTCGCGGCCACGCACCAACTCGCAGCCTCCCGCCCGCGCGTCGCGGTCGGCCCGTCGGTACTTGAGTTTCAGGTTGGTCGCTATGCGCCAGGCGAGCTACTGCTCCTTGGCCCCCACGGCGGTCGGTTCAACGATGCTTGAAACCAGGCGCCGGTACTCCGACACGGCCGTCGCACGGTCGGCTGCTGCCGACGCAACAACGGGGATTGATGCGGACATCAGCGGTTCGCGCGGATACGCCTGCTGGCTCCTCGGGCAGGACTCGAACCTGCAACCCTGCGGTTAACAGCCGCACGCTCTACCATTGAGCTACCGAGGAATGGCGTTCTGAACCCGGGGACTTTCTTCGGAAGCGGCCTACGGTGCGGGTGGCCGCCGAATCGTCAGGCGCCCGATTCGGACTCGTCTTCGACGCCCATGAGGCTCTTGGCTTTTCGGAACGCAAGTGCCAGAACCCCAAGGATGACCGCAAGCACTCCCAGTTTTCGAATCATTAGATTTTTCCTGTGGGCGACCAACGTGACAGGGGACTTTCCGAGAATAGCAGAGTCCTTTCGAGTGCCCCGCGGTCAAGCCGAAGAGCGGCGGACGTCCGGATTTCAGCAATCGCAGCCCGCGCCGCCGCGGCTAGACTTGGCTGATCCTCACGCCGGGACGCCCGCATGACCGACGTGCAGACCTTTCTTTCCGTGGACGACGCTCTGGAGCGCATCCTGAGCGGCTTTGCCCCCTTGCCTGCGCACGACGTGCCGCTTGGCCAGGCCCTGGGGCTCATCGCCGCCGAGGACGTGCTGGCGCGGGACAACGTGCCGGGGTTCGACAACTCCGCGTTCGACGGCTACGCCCTCCAGGCCGCCGACCTTGCCCGGGCGTCCGCGGCCACGCCGGCGCGGCTACGGGTGGTGGATGAGATTCCCGCCGGCCGTGTCAGTTCAGTGACTCTGCAATCCGGCGAGGCGGCGCGCATCATGACGGGCGCTCCCGTGCCCGCTGGCGCCGACGCGGTCGTGCCGTTCGAGGACACGGACCGAACCGATTGGGGCTACCTGGGCGCCGACCCGGTCGGCGGCGCCGCCGACCGCCGCGAGGTGGCGGTCCTGGAGCGGACCGAGCCGGGCGAGAACGTTCGTCCCGCCGGCGGCGACATCAGCGCGGGGTCGGTCGCGGTCAAGGCTGGTCGCCGCCTGGGACCGGCCGAGATCGGCGTGCTGGGGTCGGTTGGCGTCACCACCGTCCGAGCTCATCCGCGCGCCAGTGCGGCCATCGTGCCCACGGGCGACGAAATCGTCGAGATCAGCGCCGGAATCCGCCCCGGCCAGGTTCGCAACAGCAACGCCTGGGCACTGGAAGCCGCCACCCGCGCGCTGGGCGCCCAGCCGCACCGCTTGCCCATAACCGGCGACACCGTTGAAGCTCTGCAAGCCGCCCTGACCAGAGGCGCGGAATCCGACCTCATCGTGACCATCGGCGGCGTCTCCATGGGCGACTTTGACCTGGTGACCAACGTCCTGGGCTCCGAAGGCCGCATGGACTTCTGGCAAATCAACATGCGGCCTGGCAAGCCGCTGGCCTTCGGCCAGGTCCACGGCACGCCGGTGATCGGGCTGCCCGGCAACCCGGTATCCAGCATGGTCTGCTTTGCGCTGTTCGTTCGCCCGGCCCTGCTCCGCCTGATGGGTCATCGCGATCTCACCCACCCCAGCGTGCAGGCCGTGGCCGGCGAGCGCCTGCGCAGCGCGCAGGGCAAGCGCACCTTTCTGCGTGTGCAGGTACGCCGCGCCAACGGCGAGCTCCTATGCACGTCGGCCGGCGACCAGAGTTCCTACCGCATGTCATCCCTGGTGGCCGGCAACGGTCTGGCCGTGCTGCGCGAAGGCCAGACGATTGAGCCCGGCGAACCCGTGGAAGTCCTGGCCCTCGACCCGCAGGCGCTCCTGCAGCTGTGACGGTCCGGCGCCGGGCGTTGCTACGATGCATCCGATCGGGCGCGTAGCTCAGCTGGTTAGAGCGCGCGGTTCACATCCGCGAGGTCATAGGTTCGAGTCCTATCGCGCCCACCGATCTGGACGAATTGCCCGACATGAGCTGTCAAGATGAAGCTCACCTGTCCGAACTGCGGGGGCGCGTTGGTCCCGCGCCCCCCCCGCCGCGCGAGCAGCGTTCATCCCTAGAGTCGGCGAGCCTTGGAATGTCCTATCTCGACAACGAGTGTTTTCCCGCGTGCCCTCAGGGGGCAGTTGCCTGACGGCGATGGCCGCGGGCCGCCACGCTCGGCCTACATGGAGATGAGAGTCCGAACGACCTCCACGGCTCGCTCGACATCCACCCCAACAGCCACGTTGACCGGCCCGTCACCGTAACTGGCCACGGTGAGTCCTCGTTGGGTCCCCTCGGTCACGACCGCTACCCGAGCCCGCCGATACGTCAGGATGTCCGGCTCAACGGTCGCTGCCACGGCAAGCGGATCGTGCAGATAAAACTCCTGCGCGTCAGGTAGCTCCCGAAACCTGTCCGCCAGGATGCGATTGCCCAATTGGGCGGACTTGGACGTGCCCTGGAACCACAACGGACCGCCGCCACGGTGCATGGAGGCCCTGTGCGTCACATCAAGACCGACCAGTGTGACCGGCACTCCCGACGTGAAGACTGCGTTCGCGGACCACGGGTCTTCGTGGATGTTGAACTCCGCGTGGGGGGTAACGTTGCCCGGGACCTCCACGGCCCCGCCCATGACAACGATCTCTGAGATCCCATTCCCGATCTCCGGACGACAGTCCAGCGCGGCAGCCACGTTGGTCAGCGGCCCGATCGCGATGACCGTTAGCCGCCTCGGAGACGCAGACGCACAGTCGCGAATGAATTCGACCGCGTCCGCTCGATGTGGTTTCAACGTGGTGGCGGGCAGGTGGACCCCAAGGCCCTCGGCACCGTGCACATGGTAGGCATGCGTAAACGATCCACGTGCTGGACGGTCGGCGCCCACGGCGATTGGCACATTGCGCCTACCCGCAACGTGGTCGACCAGCCGCAGTGCGTTGCTGGTCGTCTCCGCCAGCGTCGCGTTTCCCCCAACCGTGGTGATGCCCTCAATGAGCAGGTCGGGAGAGTTCAACGCCATCAAGAGCGCCAGGGCATCGTCGGCGCCGGGGTCGGTGTCAATTACGACCCTCCGCATAAGCTCCACCCTCGACACGTGGCAGCGCGAGTCACACGTCTACTCTAGCTGCGGAGCGTTGGAATCTTGCTCGACGACGGGAGCCATCGACTCGCGCAAAGAGCCGACATCAAGGCTGAGTAGCGGTCAGGTCACAGCTCGGCACGCTCTGACTTTCTCCGACGTCTGCGAGGCGGCACCGGCGAAAGCGAC
>JAKZUJ010000131.1:0-11356 GCA_047516685.1 Chloroflexota bacterium
TAGCCAATCCGGTCCCAGTTCATACGGTGAAACGACATGTCGTTGTTCGCGTTCCAGACCAACACACAGCTTTGGCGCAATCCATTGAAGTGCAGGGAGTCGCTCAGGCGAGACAGCGCATCGGCCGTGTGCCATTCCTCAGCCATCACCACCACCCACCGGCCCTCCGCGACGGCTGGTGCGACGATGTCAAAGGTCACAAAGCCCGGCACGGAATCCTGAAAGTCGTGGACCTTCTCAATCTCGGCCTCGTACACCCCGCCTCGATGGTGTTCGCTGATCCACTGGCACCAGCGGTGCAGGTGCAAGCAACCGTCTTCCAGGACCTCGTGCCCCGGCCGGTCCGGATCTCCTACGAACACCAGATGCGTTCGAAAGCCTTGCCGCGCCAGCGAGCGCGTGAACTGCGCCACCCGCACCCCCAGCCCGCCGGCCTGTGCGTAGGGTTGGTCTGGCCCCTCAAACGAGAGGAAGACGATCTCAAGGTTGTCAGGTGTGAAAGTCGGCAGCACGAACGGGCTTTCGGATCTGCGAGGCGACACAGTTCGTCGCGCCGCCTCAACTGATGGATCCTCCATCAATCCTAACCCCAACCAGGGCCCTTCCAGCAGCTTGGCTGGAGACAAATCGTGACGCCTGATCCGCCGCGTCCCGACACCTCACACTCGGACGCCGCCGATGGCCTCGGCGGCGGCATCGCCGCCGCCGCCGGAATCGTAATGGCGTCCATCGCCCTCAGCCGCCTGCTGGGCCTCGTGCGCCAGGCCGCCATCAACGCCCAGTTCGGTGTCGGGCCTGAAGCTGACGCCTGGTTTGCGGCCTTCCGTATTCCCGACACCATTTTCATGCTGCTCGCCGGCGGCGCGCTGCTGTCGGCGGTGATTCCGGTCTACGCCGAGGTCAAGTCTCGCGGCGATCCTGAAGCCCTGCGTCAACTGCTCAGCGGCGTGGCCACGCTGGTGTTCCTGGCCAGCATTGCCTTCGCTGCCCTGGGCGCGCTCCTCGCCGAGCCGCTGATGGCCGCTATTGCTCCCGGTTTCGAGGCCGACACCCGCGCTCTAGCTGTGGACGCCTCACGCTGGCTCATGCTTTCGCCTGTCCTGCTTGGGCTAAGCGCCGTTGCCAAGGCTGCCTTGCAGGCCGAGCGACGGTTCATGCCACCGGCGCTCAGTCCCCTGCTTTACAACGTCGGAATCATCGTCGGCGCCGTGGTGCTCGCCCAGGCCTTCGGGCTGCGTGGACTGGTCTGGGGCACGCTCATTGGCGCGGCCTTGCACTTCGGCGTCCAGGCGCCGGGCTTGGCCTCATTGGTCCGATTCAGGTTTACGTGGGGCTTTACCAACCCCGACGTCCGGCGCGTGATCGTCCTCATGCTCCCCCGCTTGCTGGGCGTGGCCGCGCTGCAAGCCAGCCTGATCTACGTGAACATCCTGGCGTCGTTGCAGGGCCCGTCGGCGGTAGCTGCCCTCAACAACGGCTTCCTGCTGATGCTGCTGCCGCTGGGCGTTTTCGGCATGGCCCTGGGCGAGGCCGCCCTGCCCGAACTGGCCGGTCGCTGGGCCGGCGGCGACCGCGAACTCTTCGCCGCCCGCGTCAGCGGCGTGGCGCGGCACATCGTATTCCTGAATGTCCCCGCCGCCGTCGGTTTGGTCATCTTGGCCGAGCCACTGGTCGCCGTACTCTTTCAGCGCGGCGCATTTGATGCCCACGCCACCCAAGTCGCCGCCACCGCGCTCCGCTTTTTCGCCATTGGGCTGGCCGGACACGCCGCTGTCGAAATACTGGTGCGTGGCTTCTTCGCCATGCAGGACACCCGCACGCCGGTAGTGCTGGGCGCTGCCAGCCTTGGCTTGCACATGCTGCTGTCCTGGGTGCTCGCCCAGTGGCTTGGCATCGGCGGCATTGCGCTCGGCCTGTCCATAGGCGTCCTGGTCGAGGCCCTGCTGATGGGACTCGTCCTGCGCCGCCGCGGCGGACTCCACGTGGGACGTGCCGAACTAGCCGTCATCGCCACCGCCCTGACCGCCGCCGCCATGATGGGCCTGGTTATCGCCGTCCTGCGTGTCACCACCTGGACCGAAGGACCTATCGGCCTCGACTCGGCCCTGCTCCTCGGCGCCTACCTGACTGCCGCCGTCGCCACCTACGTCAGCGTCGCCTGGCTCCTGGCCAGCCGCGAACTCACCGAACTCACCACCCGCCTCTCACGCCTCCGCCCCGGCTGGGCCGTCCGCCGCTAGACTCTCTCCATGCCCCAGCCCAACGTCCCCGCCCAGGCGCGCACCCGCAACTTTTGCATCATCGCCCACATCGACCACGGAAAATCCACCCTGGCCGACCGCATGCTGGAATTGACCGCCACGCTCAGTCAGCGCCAGATGCGCGAACAGGTGCTCGATTCCATGGATCTGGAACGCGAGCGCGGTATCACCATCAAGGCCCACCCGGTCCACATGCGCCACCAGGTGGGCGACACGGACTACTCGCTCAACCTTATCGACACCCCCGGTCACGTGGACTTCAGCTACGAGGTGTCGCGCTCGCTGGCCGCCTGCGAGAGCGCCGTGCTGCTGGTCGATGCTACCCAGGGCATCGAGGCCCAGACCCTGGCCAACGCCTACGCCGCGCTCGAACTGGACCTGACCATCATTCCCGTGGTCAATAAGACCGATCTGCCCACCGCCCGCACCGAAGAGGTCGCCCGCGAAGTGGTGGACTTCCTGGGCGCTGATCCCTCGGAGGTCATGCGCGTGTCCGCCAAGACCGGCGCCGGCGTGCGCGAGCTGCTGGACCGCATCGTGGCCGAAACCCCGCCCCCGCCCGGCAACCCCAATGCACCCCTTCGCGCCCTCGTGTTCGACTCCGCCTACGACCAGCATCAGGGCGTGGTGGCCTACGTCCGCGTCGTGGACGGCAGCCTCCAACGCGGCGACCGACTCCAGTTGGTCCAGGCCGGCACCCGCGCCGAGGCCGTTGACGTTGGCGTGTTCGTGCCCACGCGTCGCCAGCAGGACATCCTGGGAGCCGGCGAAGTCGGCTTCGTGGCCACCGGGCTCAAGGACACCCACGACCTGCCCGCCGGCGACACCGTGGCCCCGCTTGGCGCCGACGGGATAGAACCGCTCCCCGGCTATCGGCAGCCCAAGCCGTTGGTCTTCGCGGGCCTCTATTGCACCAACCCCGAGGCCTACCCGGCCCTGCGCGACGCCCTGGAACGCCTGCGCCTCAGCGATCCCGCCCTCACCTTCCAGCCCGAGAAGTCGGCGGCCCTCGGCTTCGGCTTCCGCGCCGGCTTCCTGGGCGTGCTGCACATGGACATCGTGCGCGAGCGCCTGGAACGCGAGTTCGGCATCGAACTCGTCATCACCACGCCTCAGGTCGAATACCAGGTCGAAGCGCGCGACGGCTCGACTACGGTGCTGGACAGCCCGGCCGATTTCCCCGAGCTTTCCCAGATCGCCGCCATCCGCGAACCCTGGATGCGCCTCAGCATCATCACGCCCACCGCCTACATCGGATCGGTCATCGAACTGCTCGCCAATCGGCGCGGAACGCACCACAAAATGGAGCACATTGAGCAGACGCGCGTGCTGATCGAGTACGACCTGCCGCTGGCCGAGATGCTCACCGGCTTCTTCGACACCCTCAAGTCCGTCAGCCGCGGCTACGCCTCAATGGACTACAACGTCCTGGGCTATCGCGAAGCTGACCTGGTCCGGCTCGATATCAAGGTCAACGGCCAGATCGTGGACGCCCTCTCCACCCTGATCTTGCGCGACCGCGCGTCCATCATTGGCCGCGACCTCGCCCTGCGGATCCGCCGCGAAATCCCGCGCCAACTCTTCGAAGTAGCCGTCCAGGCCGCTATCGGCTCCCGCATCATCGCCCGCGAGACCGTCCGCCCCCTGCGCAAGGACGTCCTGGCCAAGTGCTACGGCCGCGACGTCTCCCGCAAGAAAAAGCTCCTGGAATCCCAAAAGGCCGGCAAACGCCGCATGAAGCGCGTCGGCCGCGTCGACATCCCCCAGGAAGCCTTCTCCGCCGTCCTCCAACTCAACGCCCCCAGCCTCCGCTGACGACCAGGCCTTCGTGGCGCGGGCTCCGCATGTGAGCAGTTCTGGGATCCCACTGTTGGCAAAGCCGATGTAGGGCCAAGCAAAGCAAGTCGGCTTTCTCGGACGTTGACCTTGAATACCGTGATACAATCTCATCTGTGGCCAATGTGGCCGCGAAGTCCGTTACAGCGAGAATTGGGTATTGAGGTGAAGGCGAAAGCTAAGGCACGGAGTGCCGTACTTGGCCAAGCTGGAGCAGTTGCACAGGTTGCACCGTATCAAGATCGTACCCCGAATGCAGAAACCATTGAGGCGATACGTCAGGTTGAAGCTGGAGAAGACTTGATTGAATACGAGAACATGGATGAGTTTATGAAGGATTACGAAGAGTTCAAGCGAAGCGAGACAGAGGGTGGCTAGGCTGTTGTCTTGAAGGCTGTTTTTCGTAAACAGTTCAACAAGGACCTGCGGCGGTCTGAGAGGCGCGGTAAAGACCCGGAGAAGCTCAGAGCTGTTATTGACCAACTCTTAGTGGGTGAGCCTCTCGCTTTGCGGCATAGACTTCACAAACTGAAAGGCAGATTGTCGCAATACTGGGAATGCCATATCGAGCCTGACTGGCTACTGATCTGGAAGCAAGAAGACGATACGTTGATCTTCGTGCGAACTGGAACTCACAGTGACTTATTCCGGTAGCGAACATTCCCACACTATCCCCATGATCTCCAGAATTCCTGTGCCTGTTCTCATCCCTCAGGAAGCCTCCTTCGTTGCCATCAAACTCAACACCGCCAGCATCCGCTAACGACCGGATCTCACTCCGAGGGCGATCATGATTCGGGCATCTACGGATGCTGATTGGGTCCACCTAACTGAAGTGGCTAAGGAGCGGATGTTCGGGTTCTTGATGGTGACGCCCACGGATTCTCGACATGTTGGAATCAAGCCGTCATAGTATCGCTCCCGATCCTGCAGGAGCCTAGCGCGTCGCATCTAGGTCAGTTCCGAAGCCTACGTCAAGTCCTCTTTCCGCCTCCGATCTTTCCAGGCCGCATATGCCTTGGCGAACTTATCGGCGCTGTCGCGGAGTTCAGCCATGACCAGTGGATCGTAGATATGCAGTTCGTAGCCGCAGTCACAAACCAGAAAATCGTCGTTGGGTTCCGGCGGGAGCCAAGCGTGCGGCGGGTGAGATCTCTTCGGTGCCACGGGTTTTGTCTTCAGTGGTTTAGTCCAGACAAATCTATCACATAGCGAAAGATGCCGTCAAGTGCTAAAGTCCCGAGGAATGGGGCACTGACGCTTTCAAGGGACTTTAGCACGGATGTTATCCTGCGACGGGCGACAAGACAATGCCCCAGTTCGAATCGGCAGCAGCATTCGTAGTAACGACAACCAATTGATATTCTCCGCCGTCATATGCGTATGAAGCAAAGGAGATCGTCACAACATAGGTACCACCTGCCGCCCCATATCCTTGACTGTCGCAGTCCTCGACCAGTACTTGCCTCCTGTGGTTTTCCTCACTGATCTCATTGTTGACAAGTACCGCAGTAAGACAGGTGTATCGGTACCAACGAGCATCAATAACATATCGGCCACCAGGAATATAGATGCGTTCTGGTAACGTTTCGCTTCCAATTCCACCAATCACCTTTTGACCTTCAACAAATCCTGCTTTCCTAATGTATTCTTCTGGGGTGGCACCAATGGCCTGCAGGTTGGGCGAAAGTACAACGGTCGCCTGCCCCCTTGCGGTTCCGTCATCTCCGATTGCCCAGGCAAACGCTCGTCTCACATCCTGGAGGTGATCGCGCTGGCATGCCACTTCGGCCTTATCACCGAATGCTCGCTGATAGATTCCGACAGCTCCGGATCCTTGCGCATTGGCCTCGACCATATCATTCATCTCAAGACAGGTTTCCGGCCAGCCGCCGTTGATATAGGCGGATGTACCTCCGACGGCGGCCACGGCCAACAAAGCGTCGACCAGCAGTTCGAGAACTCACTTCCGCATGTCGCGCCTGCCTTAAACATTAGCGACCCTAACCGTAGCCGCTGAATCGTGACCCATTGCTACACAGGTGTATCCAGCGGCCGGCCAGGGTCGCTGGGTCACGTTCTGCGCGCGTGAGCGCACCGGACCCGCGTTGCCCCCTGGCGGGTGGTCAGCGTATTCTTCGACCGTGGCTTGAAAGGTGAGTTATGAAGCTCAACGTCGACAAGCAGGCCGACGCCCTCTACCTGCGTCTCGATGACTCTCCCATCATCGAGTCTCAGGAAGTCTCGCCGGGCGTCGTGCTGGATTTCAACGAGTCCAACCAGGTCGTGGGCGTGGAAATGCTTGGCCTTTCCACGCGTTCCCCCACTCTTGACCTTTCGGAGGTGGAGTTCGAGACGGTCTAAGCTCCCGCTACCAGCAACTCTTTACTAAGCACTATCCCCTACACCAGCTCCACCCGCTCCAGATGCCGCTCGTCGTACGCCTCCAGCCGTTCTTCAGGCATCAGCAGCACCCAGTCCGGCTGGAGATCGGACACGAAATCCACGTCATGCGACACCACCACCAGCGAGGCCCCGTAGCTCCCCAAAGCCTCCAGCAGCCAAGCCTGCGTCGTTCGGTCCAGGTTGCTATTCGGCTCGTCCAGCAGCAGCAGATTGCGCCGCTCCAGCATCAGGCCCGCGATTGACAGCCGTGCCCGCTCGCCGGCTGACAGCGTTCGCAGCGGTCGGAAGATGTGGTCTTCGTGGAACAGCAGCGTGGCCAGGAAGCTGCGGATCGTCGTTTCGTCGGGGCCGAGCAGCGAGCGCACGAAGCCATAGGCTGACTGCCCGGCTGTCGCGGGATTCAGCGCGTGCGTGAAGTGCGCCGCGGCGACATTATGGCCAAGATCGGCCGACCCGCGATCCGGCGGCAAGACCCCGGCCGCAATGTTCAGCAGCGTCGATTTCCCGGCCCCGTTGCGGCCGATCACGGCGAGGCGTTGTTTCCGCTCCAGGGTCAGCGAGACGCTGCGTAGCACTCGGTTCGATCCAAACGCATGCGACACGCCCTCCACGCGTAGCGCCACCCGACCCGAACGCGGCGCCTGACCCACCCGCATCCCGATGGCCCCCGGCTCCAGCGGCAGCTCCACCTGCTCGTCGCGCATCCGCTCCAGCCGCCGGTCCATCACCTTCACCCGCCGCGCCACCTTGTCACTTTTCATGGAGTGCGCCCGTAGGCGGTCGGTGGAGGCTTTCAGGTGGTCGATCCGTCGTTGTTGCTGCTTCCGCGTATCCTTCAGCGCCTCACGCTGAGCCGCACTCCACACCAGATACTCGCTGTACGTTCCCTTGAATGCGGTCGCCCGGCGCGTCGCTCCGTCCAGCTCGTAGACCCGCGTAATCGCGTGATCCAGCAGCCGCAGGTCGTGCGACACGATCAGCACCGAAGCCGGTGAATCGGCCAGGAATCCCATCAGCCAACGCGTGCCGTCCACGTCCAGGTGATTCGTCGGCTCGTCCAGCAGCAGCAGGTCCGCGCCGCTGGCCAGCACCCGCGCCATCTCCACCCGCGTGCGCTGACCCGACGACAGAGTCTCCAGCGACTGGTCCGCCAGGTCCGCTGTCATTCCCAGACCGCTCAGCACCACGGCCGCGTCCGACTGCGCCCGGTAGCCGTCGGCGTTGCGAAACTCTTCCTCGGTTTGGCTGTAGTGCTCCACCGCCTCGGCCAGATCGGCGTCGCCGGCTGTCGCCAAACGCCGCTCCGCCGCGGAAAGACGCGCCGCGATCTCGGCGGTCGGCCCGCTCGACATCACCACCTCCATCACCGTGGCGTCCGCTTCGTATTTCGACGAGATCCGTGGTTCCTGTGGCAGCAGCCCGGTGCGGTTCGGTCGGTTGATCCCGCCGGCGTCAGGTTCCAGCATCCCTGCCGCCAGGTGCAGCAGTGTCGATTTGCCGGCCCCATTCACCCCGGCCAGCCCCACCTTCTCGCCGCGTCCCACATACAGCGACACCTCGCGCAGGACCTGCTGCGGTCCCCACGCGTATGAAGCCTTGCTGATGCTCAACATTCGACAGCCCGTATCTTTCTGGTTTGGGCAAAGAAAAAACCGCGGACGTTGCTGGCTTGCTGGCCCGTCCGCGGCGTTGTCGCTGGTGTCAGTCGCTCGCTAGGTCGGAGGGCACACTCCTCGCGCAGTCAGCCGGCATCCAGCGCCACGGCGCTGCACTTCAGGTTGGCGCGTCACAGCAAGTACCCCGTTCATGCCAGGCAGTGTAAACCGATCCCCTACCCCGTCAATCGGACCGCTAGCCCGCCCGTTAGCCGCCCTGTAGGGGTACCCCTTGTGGGTACCCGCCTCCAATCCAGGCTGCGTCCCGCATGGCCCAGGCTGCACTCAGCAGTGACCCGCGGCCCCCAATCGCCGGTAGATCCGGATTTGAAGCCCGCCATTGGCATTGACGCTGGGTCACTAACTAACTATACTTTTCTCAGGCGCTCGAAAGGCGAGCGCCTGACGCAGATGACGGAGTTACGCTATGACAGCCGACACAAACCAGACCTATCGGGACATGGCCGCCCGCGGCAAGTACCGACGCCTCTACACCCATCTCTGCTCCCTTCAGACGCCCGAGTGGCGAGTCACCTTCCGCGAGATGGAGTCCATCCTGGGCTTCCAGCTCCCCGCCTCCTCCCGTCTCTACCGCCCCTGGTGGGGCAATCAGCGTAGCGGCGGCGGCCACAGCCAAGCGCTGGCCTGGAACGTCGCCGGCTGGGAAACCGCCGAGGTCGACATGGATGCCGAGACCCTCGTCCTCCGGTGCAAGCGCCCGCCGACCGTCCGCACGTTTGACGTCGACCAGGTGTTACCCGTCCACCGCGCCGGCGCCTGGCCCCAGGGCCTCAGTCTCGGACGCGAGGACATCTACGACGACCGGCTGTAGCGCGCTCGATGTTCATAGACACCAACGTCCTCGTCCACGCCCGCATCCGTGAGGCCCCTGACCACCACGTCGCCAGGGAACGATTGCAACGCGCCGTGCACGATGCCGAGCCGCTGTGCATCAGCCGCCAGGTTGTCCGTGAGTACTTGTCAGTCGTCACCCGGCCCCAGACCTGGCCGGTCCCCCTCACGCGCGACGACGCTCTGGCCGACGCCAACCGGCTGCTCCGAAACTTCGAGATTCTCGAAGACGGCCCGGCAGTAACCGACACCCTGCTCACGCTCTGTCGCGAGGTCTCCGTCGGCGGACGCCAGATTCACGACGCCAATATCGTCGCCACCATGCTCGCCCACGGCGAAGGCCGCCTGTTCACCTTCAACACCGCCGACTTCCACCGCTACATCCCCCGCATCGAACTCGTGGAGCATTAGGAAAGCTCTGACTTAATCGCTGGGCCGTGGCCAGCCGGCAGGTCCTATGCTGACGAGCGACGGTCCCTTGGTGGGAGGACGCGATGCCACCGCAGCGCTCATTTGCCGATGTGGAGTACGACGGGCAGCCACGCCAGACGCGACGGGTACGGTTTCTGCAGCGGATGGAAGCCTGAATTCGTCCGGTCTATCCGACCGGCACGCGTGGGCGGCCACCCCATCCGCTGACCACGCGGCTGCGGATTCACGGCGTGCAGCTTTGCACCAACCTCAGCGACCCGGCGATGGAGGACGCGCTCTCCGACAGCGTAGCGGTGCAGTGCTTCGTGGGCCTGGCCACGCGGGGCCCGCGGCCTGATGAGACGACGATCCTCAATTTCCGGCACCGGTTGGAACGGCACGACCCTGGGCGCGGCGCTGCTGACCGAGATCACCCAGCATCTGGAGGCTCAGAGCGTGCAGTTGCGGGCTGGCACGATCATGGACGTGACCATCCTTGACGCCCCGCGTCGACGGCGAACCGGACGCGGCAGCGCGATCCCGAGATGCACCAGGTCAGGAAGGGCCAGCAATAGTACTTCGGCATGAAGGCGCACATTGGCGTGGACGCCGTGACCGGCGTGGTCCACAGCGTCGCCACGACGGCAGCGAACGTGGCGGATATCACGCAAAGGCCGCAGCTCCTCCACGGGGGCGAGACGCGGGTGGGGGCGACGCCGGCTACCTGGGCGTGGATCGGCGCCCGGAGCCCCGCGGCCGGGCGGTGGACTGGCAGGTGGCCTTGCGGCCCGGGCAACGGCGGCGGTTGGCGCCGGGCGGCGCAGCCGCGCAGGCGGAGCGGCGCAAGGCGTCGGTCCGGGCGAAGGTCGAGCATCCCTTTCTCTATGTGAAGCGCCACTTCGGCTACGCCAACGTGCGCTATCGGGGGCTGGCCAAGAACCGGACCCGCCTGTGCCTGTTGTTTGGGCTGGCCAATCTGCTGATTGCCAAGCGGCAGGCGACCGCCTAAGCGGGCACCGTGCGCCCTGCGCGGGCTTGCGCGCGGCTCAAACTGCCGCTCGCAGTGCCCAACGGCACGGATTCAGGCTACATCGACACCTCTCGGCGCCGCCCCCAACACCCTGGCGCTCAGTGGGCAGGTTGTTCAGAGGTTCCCTAGTGACATCAATGATGTCATCGCACTGTGGCACGCCTTCTAGCGCCGATGCCGGACCAGCCGTCTAACGTTACTCCACCGTCTTTCTCTTGAACTACCCGGACCGAACGGTAGACAATAAATCATAGACAACTCCGAGACAAAACAAGAGACGAATTATCTCACGCGCCGAACCCGCTGGGCGTTCAGGGGGAAATGGCTGAACGCGAGCGAGCCGAAGCGAGCGTCCAGAATCCGTGGGGCAAACATTCCTTGGGAATCACTGCTATACAGGAGGACCAGTCCGATGGATAAGTGTCGTCAAACAGGACGGAAAATAGGATAGCGGTTCTAGATGGTAGGTTGTTCTCTGCATACCAGATGAGAGAAAAGCTTCAAACCGCCGAACGCTCAAGCTCAAGAGCATCAAAAGAAAGATGTTTCCACTGTTCGGCAAGGTAGTCAATGTCGCTTGGTGAGGCCAGGACTATGGCGCTGGACTGGTCAATCGTCTTTCCAACGACGCAATGCCAAAAGGCCTGGCGACAAAGATTGGAAACCTGAAAATCTGTAGCTGTGCCTAGGACTTTCAGGGATAGATTTTGCAGGTAGACAGGAGATGTACACCTACGATCCAGGATTGGGAAGCCATTCGGAGAATGGCTGATTGTCTCCGGTCGTCATCCCGCGTCCTCTAGCCCCAAAACGGCGTTGTACATGCAAACCCTTTGGGTAGGCCGCAGCTTTCCACGCTCACAGAGCAACCGCCAACCCAAACGTAGTACGACGTGCAGTCCACC
>JAKZUJ010000132.1:0-3374 GCA_047516685.1 Chloroflexota bacterium
GACCGAGGCCGTGCGCCGCCGCTCGTACGCCGTGATCCTGCTGGACGAGATCGAGAAGGCCCACCCCGAGGTGTTCAATATCCTGCTGCAACTCATGGACGACGGTCGCCTGACCGACGCCAAGGGACGCGCCGTGGACTTCTCCAACACCATTGTGATCATGACCTCCAACGTGGGCGCGCAGCACATCAAACGCAACTCCGCGCTGGGGTTCCAGAGCAACGAAGCGGCGGAGGAAGACAGCTACTACCGCACCATGCGCTCCAAGGTGCTCAACGAGTTGAAGAAGGTGTTCCGCCCCGAGTTCCTCAACCGGGTCGACGCCAGCGTGGTCTTCCACGCGCTGACCCGCACCGATGTGGCCGACATCGTGGACCTGGAGCTGGCGCGCGTGCGGATGCAGCTGAGCGAGCACGAACTGGAGCTGGAGGTCATGGCGGAAGCCAAGGTCCTGCTGGCCGAACAGGGCTACGATCCCGACTTCGGCGCGCGCCCGCTGCGCCGCGTAATTCAGAACCTGATCGAAGACCCGCTGGCCGACGAGTTGCTGCGCGGCGCCTTTGAACCCGGCGCCCAGGTGATCGTGGACCGCGACGGCGACGAGATCGCCATCACGTCGCGCTCGCCAGTCGAAGCCTAGCGCCATCGCCCTGTCGGGGCGCTTCGAAGAGCACCACGTCGCCCGCGGATACCATTCGGGGCGCTTGAACCAAGGCTGACCTGTCGTGGCCAAACCTCGCCGTCTCTTTGCCTGCGCCGATTGCGGCGCGGAGCATCGGCAGTGGACGGGGCAGTGCAGTGTCTGCGGGGCGTGGAACTCGCTGGTTGAGCGCCGCATGGCGGCCGGCACGGCTAGTTCCCGCGGCACGCCGCAGGCCGTGGCGCTGGACCAGATCGACACTTCGGCCGACGATCGTTTGCCCTCCGGCATGGGCGAGCTGGACCGCGTGCTGGGTGGCGGGTTGGTGCGTGGGTCGCTGGTGCTGTTGGCCGGCGACCCTGGCGTGGGCAAGTCCACGCTGGTGCTGCGCCTGGCCGCTGACCTGGCGTCGCCCAAGCGTCCCTGCCTGTATGTAGCCGCCGAGGAGTCCGCTGCCCAAATCCGGATGCGGGCGGAGCGCATGGGCATCGGGGGCCACGGGCTGTTCGTCTACGCGGAAACCGCCATGGACGGCGCCCTGGCGGAAGCCGAGCGCCTACAGGCCGGCGTGATGGTGGTGGACTCCATCCAGACGGTCCGCGCGGACGGGCTGGCCTCGGCGCCCGGCAGCGTGACGCAGGTTCGCGAATCGACGCTGCGCCTGCTGCAGTACGCCAAAACCACGCACACACCAGTGCTGATCGTGGGTCACGTGACCAAGGAAGGCATGGTGGCCGGGCCACGGCTGCTGGAACACATCGTGGATGCGGTGCTGTACCTGGAGGGCGACGACCACCACTCACACCGGCTGCTGCGATCAGTCAAGAATCGCTTCGGCCCTACCTTTGAGGTGGCGGTCTTTGAAATGGACGGCAGCGGGCTGCGCGAGGTGACCAATCCGTCGGCCATGTTGCTGGCAGGCCGAGACGCCTCGGCTCCTGGATCCGCCGTGGCGGTGGCCATGGAGGGCACTCGGCCCTTGCTGGTCGAGATCCAGGCGCTGGTCGCACCCACCACCTACAGCCTGCCGCGGCGGCTGGCGAACGGGCTGGACCTGAATCGCTTGAACATGCTGCTGGCGGTGCTGGCCCGACGGGCCGACGTTGGACTGTCAGCGCACGACGTGTACGTAAACGTGGTGGGCGGGCTGCGGCTGCGTGAACCGGCGAGCGACCTGGCGGTGGCGCTGGCGGTGGCGTCCAGTCATAGCGGCCAGCCGTTGCGCCGTGGGCTGGCGGCGGTGGGCGAGGTTGGACTGGCGGGCGAACTGCGCACCGTCCCTTCAGCCGCGCAGCGAGTCGACGAGGCCGCGCGGTTGGGATTCACCCGCTGCGTGGTCCCGGTCGGCGCGCAAACCAACGGTCGCCAGGCCACGGCGGTACCCGTGGCCAATCTGCGCCAGGCTCTGGACGCGGCGCTGGAGTGAGCGCCGACGCGGTGGTGCTGGGCGCGGGGTCCAGCGCCCGCATGGGCGGCGCGGACAAGCTGCTGGCCGACCTGGAGGGCGATCCGGTCATTGTGTGGAGCCTGCGGGCGTTCGAGGACTGCCCGGGAATTCGCTCCGTGGTGGTTACAACGTCCGCACACAACGAGGAGCGCCTGCGCGAGGCTGTTGGACAGGCTGCGATCACCAAGGTGCAGGCGTTCGTGCGCGGTGGCGCTTCGCGAGCCGACTCGGTGCTGCACGGCTTGCGCGCGCTGGATGGCCAGCCGCCGGAGCTTGTGGCCGTCCACGATGGGGCGCGGCCGCTGGTCACGCCTGCCGTGATCGAGGACGGTCTGCGAACGGCGCGGGTCTACGGCGCCGCCGTGGCCGCGGTTCCGGCCACCGACACGCTGAAGATTGTCGATCGCCAGCGGTTGGTTGTACGCACACCGCTACGGTCGTCCGTCTGGCACGCGCAGACGCCGCAGTTCGCCCGCTTCACGGACCTGCTGGCCGCGCACGAGCGGCAGTCCGCCATGCTCGATCGCTTTACGGACGATGCCTCGGTACTGGAAGCTGAAGGTCTGCCGGTGCGCGTGTTCGAGGCCAGCCGCGAGAATCTGAAGATCACGACACCGGGCGACCTGGACGTGGCGGCGCGAATTATTCGGCAGCGGCGGGCGGCAGGGGCGGGGGCTGCGATCGCACAGGCGACGAAAGCGTAGGCTGAGACACCAGATCGGCGGGGCACGACACATGACTGCTGACACCGCGAGCGAATTTCGACAGGCAGCGGAGCGCGCCCTGGACTTCCGGGCCCCCCACGTCGACGCCGACGGCCGCAGCCGCATCGACCCGAACGATCCGGGTTTGCACTTCAAGCTGCCGTACGTATTCGCCTATGGCGACCGGCGCGGGCTGGCAGTGCGCGTGCTGGATCACATCGAACGCAATCTGCTGGCCGCCGACGGATCGTTCCGCGACGAGCGGTTCAACGGCCCGGCCAGCGCCTTTCTGTACCAAGCGGGATGGCTGGCCTGGAGCAGCGCGGCGCTGGGCCGATTCGACCTGGCGCGGCGGGTCGCCCGGCGGGCGATCCAGGAACAGGACCCGAACCTGGGTGGGTTTTGGAACGAGACCCACCAGGGCCGCGAGCAAGGGGTGCTGAACAGCTCGTCCGCCGCCGCCGGCTGCGCCGCCGCCGGCGAACTGGAGGCCGCCGAGCTGGCCGCCAATTTCATGGGCCGGCTGATTGAACTCCAGCCGGAGTCAGACCAGCGCTTCCACTTTGGCCTGGACGCTGACGGA
>JAKZUJ010000133.1:0-2736 GCA_047516685.1 Chloroflexota bacterium
ATCTCCGGGTAGTAGGGGTTGCGCTTCCAGCGCGCCAAGTCGGTGCCGGCTTCGGCCAGCCGGTAATTGGTGATATGGGCGCTCGGCATTGCAGGGCAACTCACTCCAGGAGTTGTTCTTGTCGCCGAAGTTCCGGGCCCAGTTCTCGAAGCCCGCGTCCTTGGCCAGCGCCGCGGCCTTCTCCGCGCCCACATATTTGGGGCGGAACTGGGTGAAGTAGTGCTTCGCCTGCTTGATCGGCGTCCACCCCGCGACTTGGATGGGACAGCCACTCGACCGCGACCGGAGGAGCCATGGTGGCAGGGGCCTCCCAGATTCAGCCTAGGTGGCCGGGGGCGGGACCGCGTCCGGTAAGGCGGGTTCGGTCGCCCTCTGGATCACCGGCGCGGAGGATCATGCCCATTGGGGCCAATGGACAGCTTTGGCCGGATCCGGCACGCTACAGTCGTGACGGCCCGGCACCGCCGCGGCCGACTACCAGCAACGAAACGTCGGCCAGCGCGTTGCTCACAACGCGCTGGAATCACCCGCCCGCCCATCGCCGCCATCCTCGCCCAGTGCCCTGACCACAGCCTCGGGGTCACGATCGATGACGGTCAGCAGCACCCGGGCTGCCCGATCGGGAACGCGTCGGCCCTGTTCCCATTCCTGAACAGCCCTCACATCGAGACCGAAGCGATCGGCGAACTTCTGCCGGCTCAGCCGCAACCGCTTGCGGAGCGCGACAATCCGGCTGGCGGCGGGATCGTCGACGATCCGACACGACAGACCCGTCTCGCCGCCAACATGGGCGAGAACCTCGCCCAGAGCCGTTTCGATCTCACATCCGAGGTCGGTGCGTTCCATCGTCACCAGACGCGTCGGGGCCAGCCTGATAGAAGACGGCGCGAATGCCCCCTCACTTCCCACGACCGGAACCGGCCCATCGCAGCTTACGGATGCCTCCGGTGCCCCGGATGACCGGTGCTGCATCGGGGACAGCCACGATCGAGTCCGCCATTTCCTTGGCACGCTCGTAGGTGCTTGTGGAGAAAACCTGCATCGTTCCCAATATGCGGCATTGCCGCAGTCATATGCAAGCTCTCGCCAGCGTCCGCAGCGTCCGACATTGCCGGCAACTGTCTACCATCCGCTGGCTGCGCAGCCGCCCGCGCCACCGATTCACACGCTCACGCCGCGCGGCTGCTCCGACCGCGTTTTCCCGGTCATGCCGGGGGCTGTCGATCAGGCCCTGACCTCTCAACCACCGTATCGCATTTGCCTCGTCGCGCAGCAGCACGTGCTTCACCAGGTCCAGCGTGTTACCGCCGCCGCCGGCCTTGTGGTCGTAACCACGTACCGCGCCGTGGTCCACCGACATGCAGCTCCAGCGATTCGTCCGACCCGTAGCGCCATACGTCGCCACCGCCCTTCATCCCTGGTTCGCCAAACAGGGCGACGCGCCACCTTTAGGTTAGCGGGCCGCGTCGTCACCGGACTGGAGTATCGCCTTGCTCCTGGGTGGGACGGCGCACGGAATGATCGGCGCGCCCCGCACCCGCGCCCTGCCTATGGCAAGGCCGGCGCCGGACCGGTGTTGGAACTACCCTGGCGCCTTGTCTTGCGCCTGGCGGGTGACTGGTGGGACGAGGCCGACGCGCAGGCGGATTGCGCGGCGCTGGAACGATACAAGAGGGTGGTAGATCGGTTAGAGGCTGGTGACGGCGAGCGAAGCTATTTCGTTCCCGATGGTGCGGTGCGCAAGGCAGCGCCCGCCGGCGACAGCGTTGAGATTGTGGACCGAATCAGACCCGCCCGTGGCCGACCCGCCGGCCTGCTGGTGCGCGCGTCCGCCCGCCGGGTTCGGGTATCGACTGCTGACGGACTGGGCCGAGCTGGAACTGCCGCCTGATCCGCCCCGATAAAGGCCGTGTTCCGTTAGCGGGCCGCCCTTGCCCGGAAAGCGAGCCGCTGCAAGCCCTGGTGCCATTCGCGGATCACTCAGCCGTCTCCCGCCCGATCGAAGCGGACGTTCAGCGCCCGAAGCATGGCAAAAGTGTTCTCGTGCTGGACCCCGAACTGATCGCATACATCGGGCAGCTTGATCTCCCTCTTGGACTCCGGGGCACTCTGCTCGTTCGTCACGACGGTGGCGCCGTGAACCCGCGCGTAGGCGACGAGCCAGCCGTCCGCACCGGTCGCGAACTTCGCCTTCGCAAGGGGGAAGTAGTTCGGATGGCGTTGAACCCACATCATAATGTCCGTGTAGGTACGCACCACCCCGTCGATGTCCACCGGGACGAAGAACCCTTCCGGGACTTGGTCCCTCACCCACCGGACCAGATCCTCCGTGCGGTGACCCGCGAGTAATTCGCTGCGAACCCTGTCGACGCTGAAGACTCGACCCTCCCGGTGGTGATGAACCACGCTGTTCCAGAAGCCAGGGCAGATGTCGAACGAGTAGTACAGGTTCTTCGCCGTGATGAAGACGTCCGAATCCACGACGTAGGTCTGATCCGCCATCATGGGAGATTCACGCCCAGCCGCCCGGCGTACTTCTGAAAGGTTCCTCCGCGCAGCCCTGTCAGGTCATAGGCTTCCTTGAATCCGATACGGCCCTCCATTGCCGCGCGCAGCACCTGGGTCGCAAACAGCTCGCCGATACGGGTGTTCTGGTTGTGGTAGAAATCGCCCCCACTCGGCTCGGTGCCACCTTCGCGTTCTCGATTGACGTAACGCTCGTAGAAATCGAAGAAG
>JAKZUJ010000134.1:0-3319 GCA_047516685.1 Chloroflexota bacterium
CGGTAAGGGAAATTGCTATGATAACGCCGTCGTCGAGACCTTCTTCAAAACCATCAAGTCAGAACTGATCTGGAGGACTGTGTTCATGTCAAGAAGCCAAGCTGAAACTGCCATAGCCGGATACATTGATGGGTTCTATAACCCAGTCCGTCGGCACTCGACGCTGGACTTCACAAGCCCCGTCAGATTCGAGGCAGAAGCAATGCAAACGGTGTAGGGCGCCTCCACTTTTCCTGGATGGGTCCAATCCTTTGCCTACCCCGCGGCGGTAGTGTCCTTGACGTTCATTTCGTGAACGGGGTAGTGTTCACACCGCCAACATGATCGCAACCGTCCGGTTCCCGCTCGGGGATTCGTTCGGTGGAGTTGGGGGCCTCAGGTTCGTGGCGAGCCAAGACATCGACCGCAACGACATGTTACTAGGCGTGGCCCGGGAATTTCTGAGCGTGCTTGACGGCACGCCCGTGCAAACCTGCGCCATCGCCGATGGCGTCGGCGTTCTTTAGGTTTTGGAGGCGGCCCGGCGCAGCAGCGCGGAAGAACGCACTGTGGCCCTGTCCAGCTTGGGCGCCGCCGTCTGACGCCGGGGGAAAGCCGTGGCATGGGAAGGACAAAGCGTTCTGGCGGTCGTCCCCGCCCGCGGTGGATCGACCGGAATACCGCGTAAGAATTTGGCCGTGGTGGGGGCATGAGCCTGCTCGCCCGCGCCGCCCAGGCTGCCCAGCCTGCCATGGCTGGACGAGGCCATTGTGTCGACCGACGACGAGGAAATCATGGCGGAAGCAGTAGCGCACGGGCTCGACGCGCCGTTCGTGCGCGCCCCTGCGTTAGCGTCCGATACCGCCACCTCGGTAGAGATGTGGCGTCACGCCTGGACCATGGCCGAGGACCATTACCAGTGCCGGTTCGACCTGTCGGTGCCGTTGGAGCCGACCAGCCCCCTGCGCACCCGACGCGACATCGAACGCACCGTGGAAAGGTTGGCGGCTGGCGGCAACCGGGCGGCGGCGGCGGTCAGCCCAACTCCCGCCCATTACACCCCCCACAAAACGCTGACCGTTAACCCCGCCGGGATCATCGGATTTTATTTGGAAGGCAGGGCCGGGCAGGCGTTGCGCCAGACCGTTCCGCAATTTTTTCACCGCAACGGCATTTGCTATGCCGTCACCCGAGCGACGCTGGTCGAGGACGGTCACCTTCTCGAGTACGATTGCGCCGCGGTGGTGATCGGGCGACCCGTGGCCAACATAGACGATCCTTTTGAATTGGATTTGGCCGGGTTTCTGCGGGCACGGGAGGAGCGCAAGTGACGCTGGCGCGTGCTGTCAAGAATTCCATGCGCGCGGCAGCCATTCGCGTTCTGGGCCTGCGGCGATGCGAAGCGGCTATTCGGCGCCTGCGCCGCCTGTTGAAGGCGCGGATGCGAGACCGCGCGCTTGGCGACCGCGAAGGCGACGCGCGCGCGCTGTACCGCCAGTGCGCAAACTTCGCGGTGCCGGTCAACCAGCCGTTGATTCTGATATCACAGGTGCAGCGTTCGGGCGGTACGCTGCTGTCGCAGCTCTTCGACGGCCACCCGCAGGTTCATGCCCATCCTCACGAACTCAAGATCGGCTATCCCAAAAAGTGGAACTGGCCTCTCATAGACCCGGCTCGGGGCACCGTCGCCTGCTTCAAGACCCTTTTCGAGATGCCGACGATCCAGCTCTTCCGCGAGGGCTACCGCAAGGGCCGCGAGGTTTCCGGCCACTTCCTGCTGCCGCCGTCCCTACAGCGCCACATCTTTCTCGACCAGATGAGGGCGCGGCCGGTACCGACTCTGCGCGACGTCTTCGACGCCTACATGACATCGTACTTCAACGCCTGGCTCAACAACCGCAACATCGCCGGTGAGAAGCGCATCGTCGCAGGGTTCGTCGCGCGGATGGCGATGGACGGCGGCAACATGGAGCGGTTCTTCGAAATCTACCCCGACGGCCGGCACATTGCCGTGCTGCGCGATCCGCGCGACTGGTACGTGTCGGCCCGCGCCCATATGAGCGAATACGGGGACGTGGGCAGGGCGGTCGCCATCTGGTCCGAGTCCGCACGCGCCATGCTCCGCAGCCTGGAGCGATATGGGCCCGCGCGCGTGCGCGTCATGAGATTCGAGGACTTGATCGGGCGCACGGAGCCAGTGATGCGCAGCGTCGCGGAATTCGCGGGCATCGACTTCGATCCTGTGCTGCTGGAGCCCACCTTCAACGGCGAGCCGATCAGGGCGAACTCGAGCTTCGCCGTGGCCGAAGCCGGCATCCTAAGCGCTCCGCTCGAGCGCCGCACCGCGCTGTCGGAGGACGAGCGGGAAGCCATCGACCGGGAGGCCGGCGCACTGCATGGTCAAGTTTGCGAACTGGCTCTGCCGCGTACGCCGACGGGTGGCGGACGCCCGGCGTGCGAGGTCACCTCGGGATGACCTCCGCTCGTTCCGGTGATTTGGAAACGGAAGCGGCGGCCTCCGCAGCCGCTTGTTCGGCACCCCCCGGCCCCGGCCTCGGCCCCGCTGGCAGGGGCCTTGCGGGCCAGGACGTAGCCGATGCCGAGGGCGAGCTTGCTCGGGATGTTGTCGCCCACCAGAGGGCGATGTCGAGCCCATGAGCATGAAGGTCCGTCAATGGCGCCTGAAAATAACTCTTGCCGACGATCCGGTCGCGCCTCAGGCTGTCTGCGTTCCACTCGCGGAACGGCTCGGCCATGGCGACGAAGTGGCGCGCCACGAGGCGACTTCGCTGAGTGCGCCAACCCAATCTCTTCCATCTGCTCCAAGGCCTGGACCGTGAACACCAGGTCGAAACTGGCGTCGGAAAAAGGCAGGGCCGCGGCGCTGCCCTCGACGACCACGATCCGGCGTACAGCCGCCACGTCGGCGACCGGTTCGGGCGAGAACGCCACGACCTCCGGAGGCAACGCCGACGCCGCGCCGCGCTGGGTCGCCAGGACGCCGGCCGACGTGATCTCAACCCCGAAAACCCGCGCTGCAGGAAAGCGCGCCGACAACAGCAGAAGATTAAGTCCGGTGCCCGATCCCACTTCCAGAACGGCGCGCGGGGCCAGTTTCTCGATGGTCCGCATCAGCAGCAACAGGTGCACGCGCTTCGCAGCCATGGCTCCGGCGAAGAATGCCCGCTCCCGCCAAGACCAGCGGCCGCGGGACGCCCTTTGGCGCCAGCCGCTCGGCCAGATCGAAAGCCGGGCCATATCTCGTCTTCGTATTCGCGCCGCACTTCGCGCTGGCCGCGCCTGCGACAGGACCAGCCCGGCCCATCGCCGGCGCCGGCGC
>JAKZUJ010000135.1:0-13569 GCA_047516685.1 Chloroflexota bacterium
CTCGACGAATGGGACCGGCTTCCGGCGAAAAGAAGCCAGTCTTGTTCCAATAGCGAAGCTGGCCGTCCGATAGGCCGGTTAATTCGCAAACGTGTTGTGCCGAAAATGCGCAGATCGGGCCGTCGGGAAGGCTGTCAGCGCGCATGTCAATCCAGGCTCCTTGCCAGTCTATGCCCAAGACCATGCGTGCAGCGCATCGAACCGGGCCCTTGTCTCGGCGATGTGGTAGCGCCGTCGAGATAGTTTGCGAGGTGAGCGTTAGTTTCGGCTGTGTGAAGGCCGTTACTTGACCGTATCATGCCAACAGCCGATTGACGAGCTGGCGCCTATCAAGTCAAGGATACAAGCCTCCGTGCAAAACAGGTTGCTGTCAGCTAGGTCCAACGCTAACCGGCTCCTGCCATCGTCTCGTCGATCAGCCAGTCCACCACGGCTTCCAGCGCGTGCTGTTCGCTGACGCCGGCGCGGCGTTGGGATTCGTAGACCGCCAGTTGCCGGTGGGCGCTGGCGCCGCGGGCCAGGATCGTGCGGACGTGCTCCACTTCGGCCACGCAGTCCAGCCGCTCGGCGTCCTCGCGGATCAGGTCCAGCAACTCCTCAAGCAGCACGTCCAGCGGCTTGATTTGGCCCAGGCCGAAGTCCACCAGCCCGCGGTCGATGCCGTAGCGCTGCGCCCGCCAGCAGTTCTCCTCCAGCAGCGACAGCGGGTAGATGCGCCAGCGCTGGTTCGCGCGGCGCATCCGCGCCAGCATGGAGACCACGCACACGTAGAGCGCGGCGATGCAGATCGCGTCGTCCAGGCTGGTGCACACGTCCGTAATCCGCATCTCCAGGGTCGGCAGCCGCGCGTGCGGCCGCGCGTCCCACCAGACTTTGGTCGGGTCATCGATCAGCCCCGCGTCCAGCAGGCTCTGGATCATGCGCTGGTACTCGCCGTGGCTCGCGAACCGCTCCGGCAGCCCGGTGCGCGGCAGCCCCTGCATGATCGTCCGCCGGTAGCTCCGCAGCCCCGTGTCCCGACCCTGCCAGAAGGGAGACGACGTGCTCAGGGCCAGCAGGTGCGGCAGGAAATAGGTGATCTGGTTCAGCACGTCAATGCGGTCCTGCGGCTCGGGAATGCCCACGTGCACGTGCATTCCACCAATCACCAACCGCTGCGCCAGCGACTGCATGTCCTCCGCCAGCGCCTGGTAGCGCTCCTTGTCCGTTGGCAACTGCCGCGACCAGAGCGCAAACGGATGCGTGGAGGCCGCCACAATCCGCAGCTCGTGCGCCGCCAGGGTCTGTGCCACGGTGCACCGCAGCGCCGTCAGACGTTCGCGGACCTCGGCGATCGAGCCGCAGACGCTGGTGCCAACCTCGATCTGCGAGCGCAGCAGTTCCGGGCTCACGCTGCCCACCTCGGGCGGAAGGGCCGCTTCGCACTCGTGCAGCAGCGCCCGCGGCGGGTTGGCCACCAGATCCCGCGTCTCGGGATCGACGATCAGGTATTCCTCTTCAACGCCGATGGTGAAATCCGGCAGCCCGTCGATGAAGGCTGTCACTCTCGCGCCCCCCGGGAACCTGCGCCGCCATGCTACGCGCCCCCGATTAACCGAATCGACATCCGAATGTTTCACGTGAAACATTCGAGCCGCGCACATGCCCGACCCGGTGGCCAGCTGCATAGCCCCGCGGGTACCCTGCGCCCATGATCAAAATTGGCCTGCGCTTCGTTGAACTCTCGTCCCAGCACCTGCAATACGCGGCGCAGATCGGCGTGGATGGCGGCACCCTGCGCACCGACGATCTGCCCGGGGTGGCGGAGACTGGTCACGTGGACGCCGCGGGTCTGCGTCACCTGCTCCAGCGGCTGGACTCACTGAACCTCCAGCTGGCCGGCATGGAGTTGCAGCGCGCCCGCATTACCAACGTCTTGCGCGGCGAATCCGAGGGCGCGAACGAAATTGACGAGCTTTGCGAGACGATCCGCATCCTCGGCGGCGAAGGCGCCCCGCTGGTCACCTGCGGCTTCAGCGTGGCCCACGCCGACGAGCACATCCAGCCCTGGCGCGGCTACCAGGACCTGCCCGGCGGGCGCGCCGGCACCGACCTGCGAACCTTCGACGCCGCCTGGGTGGAGGAGTCCGACCTGGTGACCTGGGGCGTTGACACCGGCGATCCCGCCGTGCGCGTGCCCGAAGCCGAAGTCTGGCGCCGCATGGACGGATTCATGGAGCGCGTCCTCCCGGCCGCCGAATCCGCCGGCGTTCGCCTGGCCTTCCACCCCAACGACCCGCCCCTGCCGCTCTACCGAGGCGTCGAGCAGCCGTTCGTCCACCCCAAGGGGCTGCAACGCCTGCTGGACCGCTACGACAGTCCCAATGTTGGGCTGCTGTTCTGCCTGGGCACCATGCAGGAGACCGGGGCCGACATGCCGGCCGCCCTGCGCTCATTTGGTGAGCGCGGCAAGCTCTTCACCATCCACTTCCGCAACGTGCGCGGCGTCATCCCGCATTTCGAGGAAGTCTTCCAGGACGAGGGCGACTACAACGCCGCGGACCAGATGCGCACGCTGCACGAGGTCGGGTTCGACGGCTTCGTGATGCCCGACCACTACCCCGGCCTGCTGGGCGACAACGACGCGCGCGAACGCGCCCGCGCCTGGTGCGTCGGCTACCTCCGCGCCCTCATCCAAGCCACCGCCCCCTAAGCCCACTCCCTCCGTCCGCTGAGTCCTCGCCGCTCGTGGGCGCCGCTAGCGGATCATGGGTCTACCGGTCGGCGTAGGATCACGCGGACTGACGGCGCCCCCGTCCCGGCGGGCGGGCGCAGCGGAAAGGCGGCACGCATGAGTGACCCGGTGAAGGTGGGCTTTGTTGGGGCGGGGAATCTGGCGAGCCGGGTGCATTACCCCTCGCTGGCCGAGATCGAGGCGACGGACTTGCGGGCGATTTCAGAGTTGGACGAGGGCCGGCTGACCGACACCGCCGACCAGTACGACGTGCCCGGCCGCTACACCAACTACCGCGACATGCTGGAGCGCGAGGACCTGGACGCCGTCTACGTGGTCATGCCGCCGCACCTGCTGCACGACATCGTGGTGGACTGCCTGCAGGCCGGGAAGCACGTATTCGTGGAGAAGCCGCCCGGCGTCTCCACCTACGAGACGGAGGCCTTCGCCTGGTACGCCGAGCGGCACAACTGCCTGAGCATGACCGGCTTCAACCGCCGCTTCATCCCGCTGCTGCGCCACTGCAAGGCCGTGGTCGAAGCCGCCGGTCCCATCCACATGGTCTCCGTGCGCTTTCACAAGTACGACCCCGCAATCAATGACTTCGGCTTCTACCGGGGGTCCGTCAGCCACCTGACCTCCGACATCATCCACGCGGTTGACTCGCTGCGCTGGCTGGCCGGCGGCGAGGTGGTGGAGGTGAACGCTCACACCCGCGCCCTGGGCCGCGCCTACATCAACGTGCACGCCGCGCTGATTGAGTTTTCGAGCGGCTGCTCGGGCGTGCTGCTGGCCAGCCGCCGGGCCGGCGCCCGCCGCCACACCTTCGAGTTTCATGGCGGCGACGTCTCGGCCTACTGTGAAGACGGTGTCGAGGGCATGATTTACCGCGACGACTCCAACACCCCCGAGTTCGTGCGGGGGTCCGACCTCATTGACGACCCCGACGCCCTGCATCAACGCTCCGGCTTCCAGGCGGAGAGCCGTCACTTCATGGAGAGCATTCAGGCCGGTGTCCAGCCCCTTACCAACTTCGCCGAAGCCGCCAAGACCATGCGGCTCGTCGATCAGATCGCGGCGGATCGGCGCTAGCCGTCGGGGCGCCTCGCAGTCCCTGATCCGCCTTTCGTTAAACCACTGCGGGACAACAGCCCTACCAGGCGCGCCAATTCGGCTCTCTGGCGCCGGTTCATCCGTGAATTGGACAGGAACTGGCTCCAGCCGATGAACCGCCTGCCCAGCAATTCGCCACGGAATAGCGTCGTCCCAAGACTCCCATCATCCGCCTGCTGCTCGAATCGCGCCCCGAAGATGCGTTCCAGCCGCTGAACCACCGTCCTGCCATTGCCCAGCAGCAACCTGATGTTGGGGCTCTCCCGCACGACATTCTCAAAGAACGGCCGGCCGTCCTTGATCAACCTGTCCTGAATCCGCCTGTCCAACTTCCCCCAAAGGGGATCGGTAGGCCATTGCACGACATCCAGAGAACAGGCCAGATCGGGCTGACTAGAAACGTAGAGGCCGCCGTACGACGCGCCGCAGGCGTTGAGAATCGGCTCCAGGGCCGTGAAATACCTGTACCTGTGGTTCTCGAAATACCGCCGCTTGTCTTCCCACACCTGTTCGGCGCCGCCTGCGTCCATTGACGGATAGTTGCCGCGGCGCCAGACGCCATGAGGATTGATGCCGACGGTTGCAACGACGGCGTCGTCCACATGGCCCTCGACAACGTGGGGCAGCGCTCCCGGCGGCACGCAGCAACCGTCGGGTGGCGTTGCGCCTCGAATGTAGGCGAGATAGTCCAACCCTCGGGTCATCTATCGATCCGCCCTGTAGTAGTCGGCAGATACCACGGCTACCGCCGAAGCCGCGGGCGTCTGCCCATCCAGTCCTACCTCCGCAACCCACGCACCCGCGCACCCGCGACGGCGGCCTCAACGCACCACTCACACTTCGTTCAGCATTCGCGAGTCAGCGGTCACGAGCCACCTCAAGCGCTTTGCAGGTACTCCAGCGCCTTGACGTAGCTGCGCCGTTGCAGGAAGTGGCGCAGTTGCGGCGGGGTGTTGGCGCTCAGCGACTGCGTCAGGCCATCCACGCGGCGCAGCGCGGCCTGGAGTTCGGCGGCCGGGGCCGGCGGCGGGCCGATGGCCCGCAGCAGGGTCTCCAGCGCGTCGGTCAGCTCGACTCGGCCGTCGCTCACTGCTCGCTCAGCCCGCCAGCGTGGCCTCGACGGAAATCTCCACGTTCCCGCGGATGGCGTTGGAGATCGGGCAGCCGGCCTCGCCCTGCGCGGCCAAGTCCTCGAATCCCGCCTGGTCCAGCCCGGGGACCACGCCTTCGACGCTTAGCGAGCTGCTACCCACCTTGAAACCGCCGGCCGGCAGCGGCTCGAACGTGACGGAGGCGGACACCCGCAACTCCTCCGGCGGATGGCCGGCTTCGGCGAGCGTGTGCGAGAACGCCATGGCGTAGCAACTAGCGTGCGAGGCGGCCAGCAGTTCTTCCGGGCTGGTCTTGCCGCCCGGCCCTTCGGTGCGCGCCGGCCAGCTCACGGCCTGCGCCCGCAGCGCGCCGCTCCCCACGTCAAACGTTCCCGCGCCTTGCATCAGGTTGCCGCGCCAGACGACGTCGGCTCGTCGAACGATGTCCGCCATAGGGTTCCCTCTCCATCCGGTGACCGCGGTGGTCGCACCGCGGATTGTCGCCTCTGCCGACCATGCTTACCACACGCGGCGCATGGGGAGGCGCCGCCACGTCCGACGGTCATACCGGCAATACAGGTTTGGCGGCCGCCACTTCCCGCCCGGTTTGGAGCGCGGCTGGCAGGCTCGCTATAGTGCCTGTCCCGGTCATGGGCTTTGCTGACGCTGTCCGACAACTCCGTGAGCAGCGCCGCCTCACCAAGGCGGCGCTGGCCGCGCGTTGTGGGCTGGCCCCCTCCTACCTCTCCCGGCTTGAGAGCGGCGATTACAAAAGTCCAACCGTCGCCACGCTGGTAACGCTGGCCCAGGGGCTGGAGGTCGACCCGCGCGAACTGCTGGTGCTGGCCGGCTACGTCCCCGACGACCTGGCCAACACGCGCCGCCGCTTTGCCGAAGAGACCATTGCCAGCGTGGCCGAATCGGCCATTCGTTCCATCTCGCGCACCGTCAATTCCTCGCTCAATCCCGACCAGGACGGCAGTGATGACGAACTGCCCGACGTGGATCGCGCACTCCTGGCGGAACGGCTGCGCTCATACCGCCGGACGGCCCGTCATACGACCCGGCAGGTCGCGCGGAAAGCCGGCGTGCGCCTCAGCTCCATCACCGACATCGAGGCCGGACGCGAGCCCCCCGCGGCCATCGACCTCTCGGAAGTCCTGACGCGCGGCTACGCCCTCGCCACGGCCGAGGTGGACGACTTGCTGTTTGAGGTAGGTCTAAGCCAGTTCCTCGCCGACGACATTGTCCTGTCGTCGGAATCGCGGCGAATGACGCTTGAATTCGCCCGCCTGGCACGGCTTCGTGACCGCCACAGCCGCCACGGCCCTGGTCTAACCGACTAACGCGTCTCGTTGGGCCAACCCCGGATCGCCGGGACGTCCGCCAGTCACTTGCGCGGCGGCCGCGCGGCGCCTGCGGCTAGCTAGTCCCCACGACGCCGATGGCTATGGAGTTCACGTTGTTCGTCGGCAGCCCCTGCGCACTCGTGAATGCGGTCCAGGTTGACCCGTCAAAGCGCCCCACCCCGCCGTCGGTCGCCACCCAAATGTGACCCAGGCTGTCCTCTGCCAGCGCCCGGACGCTGTTGGAGGGGATCCCCGCGTTCACGACATTGGCCGTGCGGACCAGGTCGTTCTCGAACCAGCTGACACCTCCGGCGGTCGCGACCCAGACCGTTCCATTGGTAGCTACCAGGATGTCGCGGACATGGTTGTTCCCAAGCCCCTCACCGACGCCGAAATGGTCCCACCTCAATGGGTTGAGGGTCCGCGACACGCCGGCGTCTGCCGTACCGAACCACAAGCCACCGCCCGAGTCCACCTCGACGGCGGTGACGTTGTTACTGGCGATCCCCGAATTAGCCTTGTTGTAGATGAACCAAGTCTCGTCGGTCTCGTCGTACAGCGCGGCGCCGGCCGCCGTGGCAAACATGAGGCCGACCGAAGTTCCCTCCACCACGCGCAGTTGGCGCACGTCCGAGCTCGGCATGAGGGAGTTGTCGGACCGGAACCGCTCCCAGATCTGGCCATCGAACCGGCTGGCGCCCTGCCGCGGATGGGCCATCCAGAGGACGTTCGCCGACTGACGCCCGGCCAGGGCGCTGATGTTGTCCGACCCAATCCCGTTGTTGGTGTTCGCAAGGCGGAATTCCGCGCCTTGCCCGTTCCGGTTCAAGCGGAAGAGGCCCGCATCCGTCCCGGCCCAAATCTGGCCGTCCTTGTCCACCAGCACGGACTGGACCCGGTTGGTGCTGAGTACCGAGCGGTCCTTGTCGAGCTGGCGCCAGGCAGCGCCGTCGTAGAGCAGGACTCCGCCGTCGGTCGTTCCCACCACAATGAGTTCGCCCGTCGCTCGCTGCGGGTCCGGCGCGGCTGTGGGCGTAGGACTGGCCGTGGCCACGGGGGTTGGCGTAGGCGTGACGCTCGGCGGCGCGTACTCAACGATCGGTGGCGTGATCACCTGCCCGGCCGCCAGCGGCACAGCGGCGTTGAAGGCGCCGAAGCTCTGCCAGGCGCCGTCCGGATACTTCTGGTTCCGCAGGTCGTCGCCCAGGAGCCGCAGCTTGACCGGGGCCTGCGGATCCAGCGGGTGGTATTCCATGACCCCTGACTGAAAGTACTGTCGGACGAAGCCGGCCGTCGCCGCCGTGATGTGCACGGTGCCGGGCGCGTTGGTGTCAACTCGGGCCTCGGTCTTGGGAAACCCGAACGCCTGCAGGCCGCCGAGCGCGTTGTAGAAATCGAGGAACCCGGTACGCGCGCCGCCCACCGAGAAATTAGAAACCTTGTGGTTCCACGGCCCCAGCAGTTCGCCGCTGTTGTTGTTGACCGTTCCCGGTTCAACGCCCAGGTCGGGGCCGCCGCCCAGGCCGCCGCCAAAGTAGTCCCAGCTGAGCCGGCGCTCAATGACGTAGATGTTGCCAAGGTCGACCCGCCGGTGGAAGTCCACGACGCCCCGTTGGTAGTACTGCGTGAGGGTGCCGCTCTCCTCGATGTGGACTTCGGAGGTCGGGAACCCCCAGCGCTGGTTACCGCCGGTGCGTTCGAAGAAGTCCTGGAAGTCCGCCGTCAGTGTCTCGGCGCCCACGGTCACGCTCAGCCGCGGGATGTTGTGCTGCAGCGTCGGGTTGTTTGGCGCGCTGACGAAGGTGCTGTCCTGGACCGTGATCTGTCCAAAGCCGGAGGTGACTTGCGCCGTGAGAGTGGCGGGTCCGAGCGCCAGGGCCATCAGCAGCCCGATGACCGCTATTCCAAGGGTGACGCGTACGCGGGTCAGAAGCGCAACCCTTCCTTTGTTTATGTCGCTACGGACTGTGGACCGCCGCTTCACTCGAGCGCGGGATGCCAGCGGCGGCACCGTCATAACCGAACGGGATTATATGTAATAGCACCCCGCCCGCCACTGCCGGCTAGCCAGTCGCCAGACCAACCACGATCAGCACCACCGTCAAGCCACCGCCCAGGGTAAGGCTGAGCACCATGTCTCGGCGCAGGTGCGGCAAGGAAGGCAGCGACACCGTCGTGCGTTGCGAGGCGGCAGCCATTGCCGCTTCGGCCGGCGCCGTGAGGCGCTGGCCGGAAGTCTCGGCGGTGGGCGTCGGCCGTCGCGTGACCGGCCGGATCGGCGCCCGCCGGTGGCGACGGGTCGACCGCCGCCGACTAGCCATTGATCCGGCCCCGGCCGCCAGTTGATGCGGGCCCTGCCTCATCCGTCAAGGAAGCAGCGCCGCCCTGACGGCGCTGCCGGAGACGTCGTTGTAGTTCCCAGCGCACCAGCAGTCCTCCTGCGATTCCGATCGCGAACCCACCAAGGTGAGCTTGCCACGCAACGTCGGGGGCAAGCATCTCCGGCACCCGGGCCAGGGCGCCGATCACCTGCACCGAGAGCCATAGGCCTCCGGCCACCAGCCCGGCCCACCCGCCCACGGTAACCACGCCGATCAGACCGGCGACCCCGGCGCTGGCGCCAATGGTCGGGATGATCGACCCGCTGTTCAACAGTGCGTGAACACTTCCGCCGAACACCACACTTCCAGTCCAAATGGCGGCGAACCGCCACCCCCCGATCGCTCGCTCAACCAGTGACCCAAGCGCCGCGATAAACGCCAGGTTTATCGCCAGGTGCCCCGGGTTTCCGTGCAGGAACGAGGACGTGAGCAGGGTTAGCGGGTACGGCGTCGGCGCCCCGGGGATCGAGAACCGGTCGCCCTGGAACAGAACCGCCGGAATCAGGCCGTAGCGCACGAACCACTCGTACCCGGCCGGTCCCTGGGCCATCTGGCCCAGGAAAACCGCGGTATTGGCCACAAGCAACGCACCTGCCACGGGGCTGGGTCGCCAGACCCCGTGGCGCCAGCGTTTCACGCGACCCATTCAATCCGACAGCAACATGCTCAGCAGCACGTCCAAGTCCTCCGGGTCCTGGTACTCGATCTGAATGCGCCCGCGTTTCCGGGTTCCCACAAAACGAACGCGCGCCCCCAGCCTCCCTTGCAGGCGCTCGGCGACGTGCTCCAGCTCAACATCGGTCTCGTGGCGCTCCGCCGGACCGCGCCGGGCCGCGCGCTCGGCCTGCCGGCTATTCACGCCACCCGACAGCATCTGGAGGAACAGCCGCTGTCGCATCGCGGGATCCGCAATACCCACGAGTGTGCGGCCATGGCTCTCCGTAATCCGACCCTCGGCCAGCGCCTGCTGCATCTCCGCGTTCAGGCGCTGGAGCCGAAGTGTGTTGGCCACCGCCGAGCGGCTGATGCCAACGACTTCCGCCACGCGTGCTTGCGTCAGTCCAAAGTTGTCGATCAGCGTCTGGTAGCCGTGCGCCCGTTCCAGCGGTCCAAGGTCGGCGCGCTGCACGTTCTCCACGAGCGCCAATTCAATCCGCTGCTGAGCATCGGCGGCAATAATCGTGACCGGTACTTCGGCCAGCCCCGCTTTCCGAGCCGCGCGCCAGCGGCGTTCGCCAGCTACCAGCATGAACTGTCCGGGCCGGATCGGTGACCGCATGACCAGCAGCGGCTGCAACACGCCATGTCGGCGGATCGAGTCCGCCAGTGCGTTCCCCTCCGCGGCATAGAAAGTGCGCCGCGGCTGCCTCGGGTTGGGTTCGATGCGGCCAACCGGTACCACGAGCCGCTCGTTGCGTCCGTCAACCGGCGGGTCGTGCGCGTTGCGACTGGCTGTCTGGTGTCGAGATGTCACCGCGATCTCCGTGCCCGTTAGTCGTATACGATCAGATTACACAAGGCGGATCTCTCTGTCCAGCCTGCGTGTCCAAGCCTCCAGCTGCCAACGTGGCGTCCTATCGGTGTCTGTCGCAGGTCGCGTACGCGGCTTCAGCGACATCCACCGGTTGTTCCACAAGAACGTGCTTAAGGTTTAAAGACATTCAGCCGCAGTCGTAGTCCTGGTGTTAGTCATGGGGACAGCGGCAGGCGGCCTGGGCCAGCCGACCTGATGGGGGTGGGCAGTCGCGGCGCCGGCACACGCGCGAGGGGCTGTGGATGCACTGGGCACATGTGTGCGTACGGGACAGGCGCCGCATGGTCACGACGCCGAAAGCCGCGGGCCACGGGTCACGTATCCACACCAAAGGCCAGTTATCCACACGGGAGAGCCAGTTATCCACATAGTCGGCTTCCGGCGCTACTCCGCGAGGTGCGCCCGGATTGCCTCAAGATCGGCTTTGAGTCGGTCTTCCAGCTTGAGTCGGCGCTCGATCTTGGCGCATCCGTAAAGCACGGTGGTGTGGTCGCGGCCGCCCAGGACGCGCCCGATGGCCGGCAGCGTTTCCTGGCCGTCGTTGCGCATCAGGTACATGGCGACCTGGCGAGCGCCCGCGGTTCGGGCGTCGCGCCGCTTGCCCAGCAGGTCGTCCCTGGGAATCTCAAAGTGAGTGGCGGTGGCGTCCAGGATCGCGCTGGTTTGGGGCGGACGGTCGGCTGTCGCCCGGCCCAACCCCGACATAGCCAACTCCGCCGTGGACGGTTGGAGCTCCAAACCGTGCAACTCGGCGTAAATCAGGGTGCGGGTCAGGGCGCCTTCCAGTTCGCGGACGTTGCGGGTGATTCGGTCGGCGAGGAAGTCCACGACATCGTCCGGCACGCTGGCACCGGCGAGCGCGGCCTGTTGGCTCAGGATCGCGCGCCGAAGGTCCAGGTCAGGCGCCTGGATATCCGCGACCAAGCCCACCTCGAACCGGCTGCGCAGGCGCGCTTCCAGGCGCGCGATCTCACGCGGCGGACGGTCACTGGTGAGCACGATCTGGCCGCCGGCCTCATAGATGGCGTTGAACGTGTGAAACATCTCTTCCTGCGAGGCCTCGGTGCGGGAAAGAAACTCAACGTCGTCGACCATCAGGAGGTCGGCCGTGCGGTAGCGCTCGCGGAATTGGCGGCGGCGGTCACCCCGGCTCTCCGTGCGGATCGCGTGGAGCAAGTCGTTGACGAAGGTTTCGCAGGGCACGTACAGCAGGCGCGTGTCGGGCCGGTGTGTCAGCACGGCACGGCCGATCGCGTGCAGCAGATGCGTCTTGCCCAGGCCAACCCCGCTGTAAAGAAAGAGGGGGTTGTAGACATCGCCGGGACGCTCGCTCACCCGCAGCGCCGCCGCATGCGCCAGCCGGTTGGACGAGCCGACCATGAAACGATCAAAGGTGTAGCGTGGGTTCAGACGCACGCCGATCGAACGGGCTACGGCCGGCGCGGGCGCCGGCGCGGGTTCCGGGTCCGCCAGCCAGGCCGGCGGACCCGCGGGACGATCCGCCTGGACCACGAAGGTAACGTCCACGTCACCGCCGTGCGCTTTTGAGACCGCTCGTGCAACGAGTTCGCGGTAGCGTCGCGTAACGATTTCCTTGGCAAAGACCGTCGGGACCGCCACGACAATCTCGCGACCGCCGGCGCGCACAAACCGCGCATCCCGAAACCAAGCCGAGAAGTCGGCCTTTGGGACCTCTACCTGCAGCGCCCCAAGGGCTGCCTCCCATGTGCGTTGGCTCAGCATCCAATTCCCATTGTCCGCACCGCGACTTTGGCGCGGGATGAGAAGGCTAGCAGAAGGCCGTGATCGGAGCGATGCACGCCGAACCTGCTATGAGGTGAACAATAGGCACGAGAGCGATGACTTAAGTCACGATCTTGGCTAAAGGGCAGGTCGGCGGGGACATCGCGACGCCACGGGCGGCAGCATCACTTCAAGAGAGGCGGAAGCGCGCTCCCATGACGGCGTTACGCGCGACAAGTCCGACTACGCCAACCGGGTGCAAAGTGAATCCGATGACGGCACGTTCCAGTCGTCGTGAGGTTGGGCGGCACGGCTCCGAATCTGAACAGCCGACACCACGACGAAGACGAGGTTACCCAAGTAACCAGCCGCGGCGCTTCGTGGTGGTGGTCCGCGTGCCGCGACCTAGAATCGGGCGCGAATCTCAATGCCATCCCGGCTGACGCGAAAGGATCGAGAACATTGCGATTTGTGACAGGCGTGTTCGCCGCCATCGGACTCATGGTCGTGCTCATCTTCGTCGTCGCGCTGGGTGTGTTTGCCTATGACGAGGCGAAACGCCGCTTGGTGGGCGATGAGTTTGCCCCGGAATCGCCGACCGACGCGCCGGCCACGTAGGGGCTAGCTCGTCAGCCAGCCCAGCAGCTGCAGGCCGGCCACCCCGGCCCAGGCGAAGCCGATGTTCTTGATGGCTCGTCCCGGCCATGACACCAGCATGAAGCGCAACGCGCCAAAGCGGGTAGCGCCGGCGATCATGCCGGCGATATCGAAGAAGGGGTTGGGAATCAACGCCATCACGAACAGGGTCAGCCCGCCGTAGCGGGTCATCCAGCCGCTGACTCGTTGGTAGCCCTTCACGTGGCTCAGCGCGCCCTTGCCGGACCAGCCCACGTAGTAGCCGGAGAGCTCGCCGAGCGTCTGGCCGGTGGCGGCCACGAGCCCCACGGCCCAGATGCTGTCCAGGGCCGCCGCAAAGGCGCCCACGCTCACGGCGGTCGGGGCGGGCAGGACCAGGGTGGCCGCTCCGACGGCGGCGATGATAAAGACGGCCGCGTAGCCGGCGCCGGCCAGCCGATCCTGAAGCACATCCGCGTAGACGACCGCGAGCATTGCGATGCCGAAGACGGCCACCAGCCCGAGGGCCTGGGCCGCCAGGCGCCAGCGGGAGCGAGGCACCGCCTTCGCCGTCCGGCTCACGGGGGCTGGCGGGACGTAGCCTTGAGAGGCCGTCGCCTCCAAGGTTTCCGGATCGTGTTGGGATGCTGCCATGGGCAAGCCTAAACGGCTGATTGTCCGACCGCGCAAACGCACCGGCCGGCTCTGGCTGTGGCTGGGCCTGGCCGCGGGCGCCGTCGCCGGGCTTGGCGTGGTCCTGGTCACGTTCGTCGTGGCCACGGGCGTCGGCCTGGCTATCGCCCTCAGCGTGGCCGCCACATTCCTCACCGACCTGCCCGCGGTTGACGAGATCGCCACGGTCGGCGGTGAACTCTTCCAGACCACCACTATTCGCGATCGCCGCGGCCGGCCGCTCGGCGAGTTGTTGGGTGAGGGCCGCCGCCGCCTGGTGCCGCCGGAGGAAATCCCCCAAGTCGTAAAAATCGCGGTCGTCGCCGCCGAGGACGCCACGTTCTACGACAATCCCGGG
>JAKZUJ010000136.1:0-2528 GCA_047516685.1 Chloroflexota bacterium
CGAGCAGGGCGCCGAGCCGGTCGGGATGCCGTTCATGCGCTACTTCAGCATGGACGGCAAATCCATGCGCGCCGCGGCCGGCATGCCCGTGCGCGCGCCGCTCCGGGGCAGCGGTGACATCGAGCCCCACATCCTGCCTGGCGGCCGGGCGCTGACCGTCACCCACCTCGGCGCCTACCAGGGCGTTGGCGCGGCATGGCAGCGAGTGTGGGACCGGGCGAGGGAACTCGACGCCGAGGTCCGCTTCGGGGGCTGGGACGTCTACGCGAACGACCCCGAGACCGTGGCGCCAGAAAAGATCGAGACGCGAATCTATCTGCCCCTACCGGACACCGTCGGCACGCAAGCGTACGAAACCGGAGTTCGGCGTTGACCCGGTCGTTGCGTGTCCTGGAACTTGGCGTCGGCGTTTGCGCGGCCTACGCGGCGAAGCTTCTCGGTGACCTCGGCGCGGACGTGGTGAAGGTCGAACCGCCCGAGGGCGATCCGACCCGACGGCGCGGCCCGTTTCCGGATGACGAGGAAGATGCGGAGAAGAGCGGCACCTTCCTCGCGCTGAACGTCAACAAACGCGGGGTCTGCCTCGATCTTGCCGCGGATGGCGGACGCCGCGACCTCGACCGGTTGATCGGCTGGGCGGACGTTCTGGTCCACAACCACCCGCGCGCACGAGCCGATGAACTCGGTGTCGGTCGGACAGCCCTTGAAGCCGAGCACCCGCGGCTTGTCGTGCTTTCCATCACGCCGTTCGGCATCACCGGGCCCTACCGCGACTACCGGGGGACCGAGCTGATTGTCGCCAACGCCGGCGGCTGGGCCAATCTCTGCCCCGGAACCCATGCGGAGCCCCAACTGCCGCCGCTCAAGGTGTTCGGCCACCAGTGCGCGATGATGGCGGGCACGGCGGGGGCAATGGCGGCGCTTGCCATGGCGCGGGAAGCCCGCCGTAGCGGCGTCGGCGAGCACATCGACCTCTCGGAGCAGGAATACGTCGCCTCGGTGCTCGAAGGCGGTATCCCGAGCTACACCTACCGCGGGGACGTGCTGACGCGCGACCACCCGCGGGGACTCATCCCCTGGCGCATCTTCGAGACCAAGGACGCGCCGATCTTCCTGGCCTGCGTCGAGCAGGACCAGTGGGAGCGCCTGGTCGAGTTCATGGGCAACCCCGACTGGGCCGAACTCGAGGTCTTCGCCGACAACGCGAGTCGCGCGGAGAACCAGGATCTCGTGCATCAGTTCATACAGGAGTTCATCTCCGAGTGGAATGCGTGGGACCTCTACCACGAGGCGCAGAAGCACCGAATCTGCGTCGCGCCGGTGACAAGCTACGCCGAACTCGCGGCCAACGAGCACCTCAGGGCACGCGGTTTCTTCACAACCGTGGACCATCCGGGGATCGGCCCTGTGGAGCATTTGGCATCACCGGTGCTGACGACGACGGGGCGCGCCAGGGTTCGGCGGCGTTCGCCGCGCCTTGGCGAGCACAACGACGAGGTGTTTGGCGATATAGCGCCCAGGGCGGCGGTCCAGGCGGCCCAACCGAGACTCCCCCTTGAGGGTGTCCGCGTAGTTGATCTGTCCTGGGTCTGGGCCGGAACGTTCTGCGCCATGAATCTCGCGCACCTGGGTGCCGAGGTGATCCACATCGAGTCCGCCAGTAGGCCGGATCTCTACCGACGCACGGCCTTCACCGCGTTGGGGGAGGGGACGAACCTCAACCGGTCCGGCATGTTCAACCAGTGGAACCAGGGCAAGCTCGGCGTCGCCGTGGACCTTCGCACCGAGCGCGGCATCGAGGTGGTCAAGGACTTCGTGCGCGTCGGCGACGTCGTTACGCAGAATTTCGCCACGGGTGTTATGGAACGGCTCGGCTTGGGCTACGACGTGCTCCGCGAGATCAATCCGCGGATCATCCTGGCGAGCATCAGCGGCTACGGCCAGTCCGGGCCCTACCGCGACTACATGGCCTACGGCCCGGCGACATCGCCGCTCACCGGCATCTCCGCGGTAACCGGCTACGTCGGCGGCGGGCCGGAGGAAGTCGGCGTTTCAATGCCGGATCCCAATGCCGGGATCACGGCGGCGCTGGCCGTGGTCTCCGCCCTGGAACGCCGCGACCAGACCGGCGTCGGCGATCATCTGGACGTCACCCTGTTCGAGTCCAGCGCGGCGTACGGCCTGGAGGCGTGGATGCAGTACGCGTTCAACGGCACCCAGCCGGAGCGCGCCGGCAACCGCGATCCTTGGATGTCGCCCCACGGGTGCTTCCCGTGCCGGGGCGAGGACCAGTGGGTGGCAATCGCCTGCGGGAGCGACGACGAGTGGCGCAGGCTCGCTGCACTCATCGATCCAGCGCTTGTAGGGGACACCCACTTCGCGTCATCAGCGCTTGTAGGGGACACCCACTTCGTGTCATTGACGGCCCGCAAGGCCTACGAAGACGCGTTGGAGGAGGTTGTCGGCGCTTGGACGCGTGACCAGGATCGATGGCAGGTCACCGCCGCGCTGCAGAGCGCCGGCATCGC
>JAKZUJ010000137.1:0-3411 GCA_047516685.1 Chloroflexota bacterium
CGAGGCCAAGGCTTACGCGGATTGGATCTTCGCCCAGCGCCAACAGTTCCTGGTTGATCTGGTCACGTTCGACGACGCGCTGGCTGAAGCTCGGGCTGCAGGTCCTGGCCCAATCGTGATCGCCGACGGCCAGGACAATCCCGGGGGTGGCGCCCCGGGCGACTCCACTGGCATGTTGCGCGCGTTCATTCAGCACGACCTCCATGACGCCCTGGTCCTGACGATCTGCGATCCCGAAACCGTGCAACGCGCACAGGCGGCCGGGCACGAGGCCGAGGTCGAAGTTGACATCGGCGGCAAGTCCGCTCCTGTGCAGGGCCCGCCGCTGCGCGCCCGCGCGACCGTCGAACGGTTGCTGGACCTCGAGTTCGTGATCCGGGGTCCCATGTACACGGGCATGACCCAGAAATTTGGCCCCACGGCCCTTCTGCGCATCGGCGGCGTTCGGGTCGCCGTTACCACCAACCGCTTGCAGCTCTTCAGCCTCGAGTGCCCGCGCGCCCTCGGTATCGAGCCGACCGCCCTGCGCTGGATCGGCGTCAAGTCCTCAAACCACTTCCGGGCGGCCTACGGCCCCATCGCCGCCCAGGTCCACCGCGTCGCCTTTCCCGCCGTCCAATCCCACGACCCGCGCGACCTCACCTACCAAAACCTCCGCCGCCCGATCTTCCCGCTCGACCCGATCTAAGCCAGCCCTGATTCAAACTAGATAATCAGGCGCGCTTCACCCCAACTCGCCTGCCTATACGCGCATCCCGCATTCGTTGAAAACCATTGACACTGGGTGATTCGGCGTCCCTGCGCCAGTGAAGTTAAAGATGGCGTCTTCACGGTCTCCCGAATAGTCGATGGCCCGGACGGCCAGTCGGCCGGCATGGACCAGCCCGAACGCAATCTCATTGTCCTGCCAATCCGGAACGAACACTGCTTCGTTGCTGGTGGATACACCCCATTGCCCGGAGTTGGTCGTGGCGTCGTCATTCCAGCGCCACTGCACCTCAATCGCATTCGATCGCCAGCTGGTCGACAGATACGTGAAGTCGCCGAAGTCAACGTAAATGTCGAGTTCTTGTTCGGATGTTCTGCATCGCACGACGACGGCTGAATCGTCGCTTCCCCGAGCAAAGGCGAAAGTGCGCGCAGCGCCGGTAACCTGATCCTGGGTGGTTTTGAGAGTCCAGTTAGTCGCGGGCGCGGGCGCGGGCGCGGGCGGTGCTGGCGGGGCGCCCGGGGCTGCTGGCTGCGGTTGGGGCGCCGGCGCCGGCGCCGGCGCTCCGCCGCGGTGGCTGGCAATCCAGGCGTCAACCGTCTGCCGCACAAGATCGCCGTCAATCAGGAGATTAACGTTTTCCACCCGCTGTGCCCCGCCCAATTTGCTGGTCGCAACCCCTACGACTTCGCCGCGCATATTAAAAGCTGGCCCGCCGCTGTTGCCCGGGTTGGCGGTTGCGTCGGTCTGCAGCCAATCGGAGTGACGGGCGGAGAGGATGCCGCTCGTTACGGTCAGCGTTTGCAGCCCCAGCGGATAGCCGAGGATAACCAGGTCTTCCCCTATCGCCAGGTCCGCCGAGCGGCCAAAGCTGACGAACGGGTGGTTGTCACCGGGCAGCTTGAGTATCGCCAGGTCCAGGTCGGGATCGTCCGCCACGATCGGCGCCGACACCTCGCGACCGTCATGGGTACCCACGGTCGCTTGACGCGCGCCTCTAATGACATGGCTGTTCGTTACCACATAGCCATCCGATGTCACCACGAAGCCGCTGCCGCTACCGTCGGACGTCCGGATGTAGCGGACGGCGGCCTGGGTTTGACGTACCAGTTCAGCCGTAGCAAGTGGCGCGCTGGGCGTGGGCGCTGCGCCGCCGAACGCCCAAGCGAACAGGCCCTGTACATCGCCGCGGTGGTCTCGCTGGCACGCGCCTTCGGCCGCGGGACCGGCGCCGAACGTGCGCTGGTAGATGCCCACGTTGCCGGCGTTGGCCAGGTGGCCTTCGACAGTGTCATTGAGGTCCACGCAGGTGGACGGCCACTGGGTGGGCGCCGCGCTTGCCGCCGATCCGCCGTCCAATGCCCAGGCGAACACCGTTCGTACGTCGTCGCGATGATCGTTCTGACACGCGTCTTCGGCCTGACCGTCAAACGTCCGCTGGTAGATGCCCACGTTCCCGGCGTTGCCGAGGTGATGCTCGACGATGTCGTTGAGGTCCACGCAGGTGCTTGGCCACTGCGCGTACGCTGGCGTGGCCAGCGCCACCGCACCGACCACCGCGACCAGGAGGGCGATCAGCAACCTTCCGGCGGAGGCTCTGGCCTTCGGCAGTATCTGCATGAAGAAATTCTCAGTCGGACGGGGCCAACGGTAGGTGAGTCTGACGGGCGAGGACTACAAACTCATCGCACGGTAAGGGAGTCATATCAGTAGCCGCAACCAGGCGTCATTCCGCGGCCGCGGCGCAGCGCGGCCTCCACCTTCAAGTGCCCCCGCCGCTGCGCCCAGCGTAGTGGCGTAGCCCAACGTTCACCGGCGCCGTTCGGATCGGCCGCCTGCGCCAGCAGCAACTCGACCATGTCCTCAAGCCCGCTGCGGGCCGCCCATCCGAGCGGGGTCGACCGGTACTCCTCATCGATGGCGTTCAGATCCGCGCCAAACTCAACGAACAGCTCCAGCAGTTCATGCCGGTTTGGGTCCGGTTGGCCGCGCCCGCCGCGGTTGCAGATGTCATGCAGCGGGGTCACCCGCTGCCAGTTGGGCAGGTTCGGATTCATGCCGTGCTCCAGCAGCACGCGCGTCATGTCCGGCGTTTTCCACAGGTAGGTGCGGCAGCCGGTCACCACGTCTGGTATCCGCACGCCGCGGTCCAGTAGCGGTTGCAGCAAGTCGCGCCGCTGGCTCATCACCACCATCGTGAAGATGCCGCCGCACCCGTTCGTACTCACCGAGTCCGGGTCGGCGTCCGCCATTGCCAGCACCGCCTCGATATTGCCGTCCAGCAGATGACCGGTCGCATCCACCTTCCCGCCGTGTTTTTCGAAGAGCCGCCGTAGCTCGGGGGCCTTGGCCATCCACGTAGCCGTGCCCGAGGATTCGATGCTGGCGTTGGGATCCGCGCCCGCTTCCAGCAGCATCCGGGCCATGTCGCTATCCCCGCGTTGGGCCGCGTGCCAAAGCGCTCTCCCCCTCGGGGCGTCACGTCCCGAGCGCAGGTTCGGATTGACCCCACCTGCAAGAAGCTCGCGGATCACACCGAGATGGCCCCGGCGCGCCGCCTCCCCCAGCGGCCGCCCGGCCTCATCGCCGAGCGCGCGAATTGAGTTGGGGTCGGCGGCCAGGATTCGCCCCGCCTCGCTGGCGTTTCCCATCGCGGCCGCCACGTCAATCGTCAGCGCGGCCCCGCCGGCGAGAAGCTCGCG
>JAKZUJ010000138.1:0-3162 GCA_047516685.1 Chloroflexota bacterium
ATCCTGGCCGGCCACCTGGCGCGAGTGGTTCTGCTGGGGAGCACCCGTGGATCGACCGAGAGCGTGAACTTCTACCGCGACGTGCACAAGAAGGGGCTGACGATCATCGGCGCGCACGACTCGATCCGTCAGCCGGACGCCGGGGACAACCCGCTCCTGAACGCGCTGCCGGTGCTCTGGCCGGCGCGACGCGACGTGGCGGCCGCGATGCGGCTGGCCGCGGCAGGACGGATCACCCTGGACCCGCTGATTACCCACCGGGTGAAAGGCGCTGACTTCAGGTCCGTCTACGACCTGCTGCTCGACTTCGACCCGTCGCTGGTTGGCTGTCTGTTCGACTGGCGCTAGCCGGCCGGCCCTTACTCAGGCGTCGTCCAGCCGGCGCACGTAGTGGATTTGGCGCGCCACTTCCTGAAAGCCGAAGCGCGGATAGAGACTCTGGCCCTGGGAGTTCTGCACCAGCGTTTCTATCTTGGCCACGCGCATCCCGCAGGCCCGTAGATGGTCGAGCGCCCGCTCGATGAGGCGCGAGGCCACGCCGCGCCGCCGATTACGGGCGTCCACGGCCATGTTGGGGATCAGGCCAATGCCGGCGTCGGGCTGCGGGCGAGTGGTGATGTAGCCGATGACCTGACCGTCCAGCACGGCCACAAAGTGGTCGCCTGGTGAAGCCTCCAACTCCGCCTGCACTCCCGCCCACTTGCGCGCCTGCCACAAGGGCGGCGTATCCAGGCCCAGCAGGCGGTCGGCGCTCTGATCAATGCTCACGCCGTCAAAGCCTTCCAGGGTCAACTCGCGGATGCGGTCCTGGTCGCGCGGCTCGTACCCACGGATGGCAATGGGCAACTCGGGCTGGTTCATTGCCGGCAGTCTAGTAGCCGCGGACTCCGTCTTGCGGCTAGCGCGCGCCCGCTGCCCAGTTGGCGGTGGTGACGCCGCTGTTCAGGCGCCAGTCGCGCAGGGCGTCCAGGAGTTCGCGGCGGATTGGCGCGGACGCGGCGTCGTTCCAGAGATTGCATTCCTCGTGCGGGTCGTTTCGTAGGTCGAAAAGCTGTCCCTCGTCCTCGCCCAGGAAATGCACGAGCTTCCAGGTCCGGCTGCGGACCGCCGTCACCAGGTCCACGTGCAGGCCGCTTCCGTCGTCGCGGCCCTGCTCGGTGAAGACATACTCGCGTTCCGGCGGGCTGCCACCTTCCAACGTCGGAAGGAGTGATCGGGCCTCCATGCTGGGGGCAGGCTCGCAGCCGGCGAGTTCCAGGATGGTCGGTCCCAGGTCGAACCACTGGACAAGGTCATCGATCCGCCGCCCGCCGGCAATCCGTCCGGGCGACCAGACGATGCAGGGCACCCGCGTGACCGCGTCATACATGGTCCACTTCTGGATGTGGCCGTGGTCGCCCAGGCAGTCGCCGTGGTCGGAGGTGAAGATCACCACGCAGTTCTCGGCGTAGCCGTTGCGTTCCAAAGCGTCGAGAAGCTCGCCGACCTGTTCGTCGATCATTGTCACGTTGGCCAGATAGTGCGCCCGCTGCCGCCGCCTCGGTTCGAGCGGCGGATCGACGATATGCACCACGGAGTCGTGGTCGACCTCGGTGTTGTGCTCGCGCATCACTCGCAGCACCTCGGGCTGGCCGTCCAGGTCCGCCTGGGAGACCGGACGTACCGGCAGATCGCGCTCCAGGTAGGGCGCCAGCGCCTCGGGCGTCGGGTCGTAGGGCGGATGCGGTTCCGGGAACCCCACTTCCAGAAACAGCGGCTGCGTGGAGGGGTACGTGTCCAGCCACCAGCGGGCCATGCCGCCGACGAAGTTGTCGCTGTGCATGTCGGCCGGCAGGTCCCAGGTGAAGGCGCCCAGGGACTCGCGGTAGTCCGGCCGTTGCCGATAGAGTTCGCGCTGCTGCTTGACCAGGCCGCGCGCCGCCAGGGCCTTGTCCCACTCGTCGAAGTAGTAGCGGCCTTCCAGGAACCGGTCCTTGTTCTCGACGACGTAGCGCTCGTGAAACCCCAGCGGCGTCTCGAACGGGATGGTGTGCATCTTGCCCACGTTGACGCAGTGGTAGCCCGAGGCCGCCAGTTGCTCCACCCATGACCGCCGCCACTCGCAGCCGTTGCGCAGCACCCCGGTCGTGTGGGGGTACAGGCCGTTGAAGAGGCTGGCGCGGGCCGGGACACAGGACGCGGCCGTGACGTGACACTGGTCGAAGCTCACGCCTTCGCGAACCAGCCGGTCCAGGTTGGGCGTGTCCACGTAGGGATGTCCGAGCGCGGCAATGGTGTCGTACCGCTGCTGGTCGGTGATGACCAGCACGATGTTCGGACGCCCGCTGGCGGCCGCTTCGGACATCAGGCGGCGGAGTGACCGCCGGCGGCAAAGAGCTCCCAGGCGCGCGCGTAGATGGCCGCCGACTGGACGACTTCGGCGATGGGCACGAACTCGTCGGCGCTGTGCGCGTAGGCAATATCCCCCGGCCCGCACAGCACGCTGGGGATTCCGGCGGCCGCCAGCGTGGCGGCGTCCGACCCGTAGGACACGCCGATTACGTTGGCCGTCCCGCACACATCCATCACGGCGTCGCGAACGACCTGCACGATCGGCGCGTCGGCCGGTATGTCGAGTACGTCGCCAAACACGACGGGGGACAGCACCTCCACGCACAGGTCGGGATGGCGGCGGCGCGCGACGTCGAAGACCTCTTCGAGCTCCGCTTCCACATCGGCCACCGACTCGCCGGGGACTTGCCGTCGTTCGATGATGGCCTCGCAGCGGTCGGGAACCATGTTGAATGAGGTCCCGGCCTTGACGATGCCTACCGAGAAAGACGAGCCACCGACCAGAGGGTGCGTGCGCCCGGCCAGGCGCCGGCCGAACTCTTCACGCAGGACCTGCAAGACGTCGGCCATGCGGAATATGGCGTTGTCGCCCAATTCGGGCGTCGAACTGTGGGCCGCCACACCGTGGGTGATGATCTGCCAATAGCGGCCGCCGCGATGCGAGCGAACGACCTCCAGGCTGGTCGGCTCGCCCACAACGGCGCCGTCCACGCGCAGCCCCGATTCGGGAAGCGCCTTGGCGCCGGCGCTGCCGGTTTCCTCGTCCACGGCAGCAGCCACGGTGAGCGGTCCCGCCGGATCGGAGACGCCGGCGGCCCACTGGAGCGCCAG
>JAKZUJ010000139.1:0-10005 GCA_047516685.1 Chloroflexota bacterium
ACGCCGTTCAGTCAGCGCCCGCCGGACCAGTGCTACCGGCAGCAGCAGCTCCAGCGCAAACCGGTCGGCTTCCCATTCCCTGCGTAGGCGCTGGCTCTGGGTGAGGTCATCCACCGTCATGTCCGCATGCAGAACCCAATGGCCCAGTTCGTGGGCAGCGCTGACGTTCCGGTCCGCCGCGGACAGACGAGTGTTGACCACCAGGGCCGGGCGTCGTTCGCCTACGTGTGCGAGCAGGCCCCGGATACCTAGCGGCAGCGGTCGCTCGTAGACGCGCAGCCCGGTCGCTGTTCGCGCTAACTCGACCGCGTCCAAAATCGGCGTCGAGGCCGGGCGCTCGCCCCGCTGGCGCAGCAGCGTGGCGGCCACCTGAATCTCTCGCAGTGTCCGACGGCGCATCGTGGATATACCGTACAAACACCGAACATCCTCGTCCAGCCCACGCCGGTGCGGCCCGGTTCAGTAGCGCTCACCGCTTCCGTGCCTACCATGCCGGTATGCGAATCCAGTGCCTGAGCGAATAGCCTCGCCCATGCATCCCGACCTGCTCGCCAACGTTCGACGCCTCAGCGGCGCTCCGCGCGTGTTGGTGGACCCTGACGTGCTGGTGGCCTACGGCTACGACGCCACCATGGGCTACCGCGGCGCGCCGGGCGCGGTGCTGTTGGCCCAGACCGAAGCGCAGATCGTTGACGCGCTGGCGGCTGCCGTCGAACACGGCGTTCCCTGCCTGGCGCGCGGCGGGGCCACCAGCCTGTCCGCGTCGGCGGTGCCGCCGGACGGAGCGCTGGTGATTGACACCAACCGCATGCGCCGGATCACGGCTTTTGACTCGCTCGGTCGGCGCGCCAGCGTTGAACCCGGCGTCGTCACGCGCGACTTCCGCGCGTATGCCGCGCAACGCGATCTCTTCTACGCGCCTGACCCCTCATCCGAAGCGGCCGCCACGATCGGCGGCAACGTGGCCACCAACGCCGGTGGTCCCTACGCCTTCAAGTACGGGGTCACCCGTGACGCCGTGGTTGGTCTGCGTGTGGTCACGCCGCGCCACGGCCTGTTGAGCCTGACGCGCGGTCTGGACGACGGCGTGATCGATCTGATCATTGGGTCCGAGGGCACGCTCGGGATCGTCACCGGGATCACGCTCCAGCTTCGCCCATTGCCGCCGTACCGCACCGTACGCGCGGCCAGCTTTCCCGACGGCGAATCGGCGCTCCGGGTCGTGCCGGCGATCATGGAACGTGGAATCACCCCGGCCAAACTGGAGTTCCTGGACGACATCACCATCGAGTCGCTGGAGCGCTCCCGCCCCTGGGGCTTCCCGCGCGACGCCGGAGGCTTACTGCTTGTTGAACTGGACGGCGATGAAGCCGAGGTGCGAGACGAAACCGTGGCCCTGGATGAAGTGCTCAGATCCGCGGGCGGCGGCATGGACAGTGTGGACCCCGCTCGCGCCGAGCGCTGGTGGGAGGCGCGGCGCGGGATCACCGCCTCCCTGGCCCGCATCCGCCCGGCCAAGATCGGCGAGGACATCTGCGTGCCGTATTCGCAGCTGGCGGCCACCTTCACGGCCATCAAACAGGCGGCCGACGACGCCGATGTCGTCGTGGCCATCTTCGGCCATGCGGCCGACGGCACGCTGCACCCCAACATGCTCTACGACCCGGCGGATCCCGACGAGCGCGAGCGCGCCCTTGGCCTGCTCCCCACGGTGGCCGATGCAGGTCTCGCGGCTGGCGGCATCCTCTCCGGCGAACACGGGCTGGGGCGCGTGAAGCAGCCCTTCGTGGACCGCGCCTACGACCCGCCCACGCTGAACGCCATGCGGCGAATCAAGCGCGCCTTCGACCCCGACAACCTCATGAACCCCGGCGCCATGTGGCCCACGGAGCCTCTGGCCACACATCGCGAATAGCCGCGGGGCCGCGGCAAGCGCCGCGGCCCCGCGTAATGCCCGCTGCGTGAGCGCGGGCTGGCTTTACGAAGCCTCGACCGGGTAGGTCTCCTCGCCGTGTTCCGGCATGTCAAGACCGCTCATCTCCTCCTCGGGCGACGCGCGCAAGCCCATGGTGGCCTTCAACGCGTTGAAGAGCAGGAGTCCCATGCCCAGCGCCCAGACGACCGCCACCACGGCGGCGATCAACTGCGCCAGGAACTGGGCGCCGTTGCCGGCAATGAAGCCGCTGACGCCGTAGGTGCCGTCGGCAAAAATGCCGACCGCCAGCAAGCCCCAGACACCGGCCACGCCGTGGACCGACGACGCGCCCACCGGGTCGTCGATCTTCAGCTTGGTGTCGATGAACCACAAGCCGACCAGCATGACCCCGGCGCCGATTGCGCCAACCACCACCGCCGCCCAGGGCGCGATGAAGGCGCAGGGGGCGGTGACGGCGACCAGACCGGCCAGCGCGCCGTTGGCGGTGTCCGCCGCGCTGATCTTGCCGCGCTGCACCAGCCGGATGTAGGCGGCCGTTACCGCGCCGGCGGCGCCGGCCAGGAACGTGTTGGCAATGATGACCGCGATGCGCGGATCGTTGCCGTTCACCGTGCTACCGGCGTTGAACCCGAACCAGCCGAAGAAAAGGATGAACATCCCAATGACCACGTACACCATGTTGTGGCCCTTGATCACGCGCACCTCGCCGTTCGGACCGTACTTGCCTATGCGGGCGCCAACGGTGTACGCGCCGGCCAGCGCCAGCATGCCGCCGATGGTGTGAACCACGCCTGAACCGGCGAAGTCCACCGCCGCGGCGCCGATCCAACTCTCCAGCTGCTCGCCGCCCAGCCAGCCGCCGCCCCACATCCAGTGCCCGTAAATCGGGTACACCACCGCGGTTACCAGGAAGCTGTAGGCCAGGTAGGCGGTCACCTTGGTGCGCTCGGCCATGGCGCCGGCCACGATCGTGGCCGCGGTCGCGGCGAACACCATCTGGAAGAACCAGAACATCGCCGTCGACACGTCGTAGGCCTCATTCATCAGGAAGAACCCGGAGTAGCCGATGATGGCGTTGCCCTGGTCCAGTCCTGGAAATGCGCCCGACCCCCCGAACATGAACGCGTAGCCGAAGGCCCAGAACGAAAGGCCCCCCGCCGCGAAGTCCAGGATGTTCTTGGTCAGGTAGTTGACGGTGTTCTTGGCGCGGATCAGGCCGGCGCCCAGAAAGGCGAAGCCGGCCTGCATGAAGAACACCAGGGCGCCCGAAATCAGCGTCCATACGAAGGTGACGCCGATGGTCGGATCCGCCTCAAGCGTGGCTTCGCCCGACGGATCGGCCTGGGCGAAGAGCATGCCTCGGAGCAGAATGATTGCCGTGATCGCCAGCATCACGGCGGTTGCCGCGCGAATCGTCAGCGCCCAGCGGGGCGCGTCTCGCGTCCAGAGAAGCGACATCGTTGCGTGACTCCATTCAGGGAGAAAAGGATTGAATTCCATGCCCGCGCGTCGTCGCCGGGAGTCACCCATCGCCACGTGTTGCCTTTGGGCGCCTGCGCCGCACCTGCCGTGGCGGCACGTTGAGGGCGCGCGCCCCGCGAGGATTCATCCTTGATCCCCGCGCTCTGGTCGCTACATACGCAGTCTCGCTTTACGCAATCGGTACGGAAACCGCGCAACCCTAGCGCGTCAGCGGCGATACCGCGAAACGGCGAGAACGCGGCTCTTCCAGTACGCACCGACCCGGGCAATCAAGACTGCCAAACGCCACGACGTCACAACGCCTGTGATCATCCGCCGGTGGCGTTTCGCTGATCCCCGACTGCTGGTGTCCCTGCCGCGAACCTCGGCTACATCACCAGGTTTTCGCCGCCGTCCACGCCGATCACGTTGCCGGTGATCCAGGCGGCGCCGGCCACGGTGAGGGCCGCGATGGCCCGGGCTACGTCCTCGGTCGTGGTCAGCCGTCCTGCCGGGTTCATGCGCCGCGCCTGACCGATCATCGCTTCATTGCCGGGGATTTTTCGCAGAGCCGGCGTGTCGGTAACGCCCGCGCGGATCGCGTTGGCCGAGATCCCACGCGGCGCCAGTTCCACCGCCAGTTGCCGGATGTGCTGTTCCAGGCCGGCCTTGGCCGCGCCCACCGGGCCGTAGCTGGGCCAGATGGTGGAGGTGCCGGCGCTGGTCATTGCGTAGATGCGCGAACCTGGACCCAACAGGCCGCGCGCTTCAAGGTCCTGCGACCAGTACACCAGCGTGTGCGCCATCAGGTCCAGCGTCATCTCCATCTGCTTGGGCGTCACGCCCGGCGCGCCGTCGGCGCCCACGTACGGCACGGTAGTCCCGAAGGCGATGGAGTGCATGAGTACGCGGATCGGCGGCTCCCCGCCCTGGACCTCGTCGGCTATGGCGTCCAGCACCTGGGTACGCGCCGTCGGGTTGCCGGCGTTCACGTTGAAGAAGCGCGCCTGCCGTCCCCGCGCCTCAATGTCCTGCTTGACCGCGTCCGCCAGCGGCTGGGTGTTCCGCCGGTCGAAATGCACACCTACGACGTCCATCCCGCACGTCGCCAGGTAGCGGGCCGTGGCGGCCCCGAAACCGCTGGATGCTCCAAGCACCAGCGCCCAGCCGTTCAGCCGGGGGTGCGGTTCTGCCATCAGGTCTCTCCGCGCGTCGGACTGCCGGCATCCTAACCCGCGCCGGGGGTTGACGCGGCGCGCACGCCTGCGCAAATTCACTACATGCCCCCGCACCGTATTGGGATCATGGGCTGTGGCCCCCGCGGCCGCGCCTTTGCCGCCGCCGTCGCGTCCCTGGACGTTGCCGACCTGGTGCTCTGCGTGGACGACGACCTGGCGGCGGCGCACGCCTGCGCCCGTGCCTGGGGCGGCGACGCGGCGTCGGACTGGAACGGCCGGGACCTCGACACGCTCATCATGGCGCGCCCCTGCCTGGACTCCGCCAGCCTGTTGACCGCGGCGCAGGCTGGCGTTCACGTGCTGGTTGACCCGCCGCTGGCTCGGGGCGTGGTGGATGCCCGCCGCACGGTTCGGGCCGTGCAGGGCGCGCCGGGCCGCGTGGGTACGGCGTTCGACTGGCGCTTCGAGCCGCTGCTTCAACTGGTACGCGTCGTTATTCCCCGGCCCTTGTTCGCCCACGTATTCACGGCTGTGGATCCGGGTCAGCCGCGCGCTCCCGCGTCCGTCCGGCAGACCGTCTGGTCCACGCCGCACCACGCGCTGGATCTCTTGACGCACCTGTTCGACGGTCCGCCGGAGGAGATCGTGGCCGACGGAGGCCCGCTGCCTGCTCCGCGGCCCGGGCCCTCGTCAGTCAACGTGCCTGGGCGCGCGGACGCGCTGGTTGCCGATCTCTATTTTGATCGAGCGCGACACGCGTCCCTTACGGTTGCCGGCGGCGCCGCGGACCCGGCGTTTGGTCCGGTTGTGCTGGACGTGACGGACGGCGCGACTCGTGCGCGGGTCTGGTCGAACTGGACCGCGGCCGAGTTTCTGCCGCTCGACGGCCGGTCCCTTGATCCGCCGCCAACGCCCGGGGTGCGTACGGAGCGCCTGGGTCGCGGCCTGCGGGCGGCGGTTGAGCCGGACGGATCGGCGCTTCGTGCCCTCGTTGGCGCCTTTGTCGATACCGACTCGGCCAACGCGCCGCTGGCCGATGTGGCTGATGGCGCCCGGGCCGTCGCGCTGACCCGCGCGGTGCTGGCCGCCGCCGCGTCCGGGCGTCACCAGACCCTGCGCGCCGCCTGACGTGAATCGCCTCGGCGTCTACGGCGGCACATTCGATCCCGTGCACCGCGGGCATCTGGCCGTCGCATGCAGCGTGTGGCAGGCGTTCGGCTTATGCCGTGTGCTCTTTATTCCCGCGCGCCGCTCGCCGCTGCGGACCCCGCCGCTGGCCCCGGCCCGGGATCGACTGGCCATGGTGCGGCGGGCCATCGAGGGTCAGCCGGCCTTCGAAGCCTCGGCCATCGACATTGAGCGCCCCGGACCCTCCTATATGGTCGACACCCTGCGGGGCCTGGCCGTGCAGCACCCGCGGGCCGAACTCTTCCTGATTCTCGGCGCCGACGCCATGGTCGAACTCCCCGCCTGGCGCGGCGCGGACCGGATTCTGGCGGCGACGCGGATAATCGCCGTGCCCCGGCCCGGACATTCGACTGAGATTCCGCCTCCGGTGCGGGCCTTGCATCCGCGGGCCATTCAGCGCATTCACCTGCACCGCATGCCGCCGCTGGACATTGCCGCCTCCCGGATCCGGGCCCAGTGCGCCCAGGGGCGGCCCATCGGCGCATGGGTGCCGCCGGCGGTGGCTCAGTACATTGCCGCTCGCAAGCTGTACACCAGTGGCGGGGGCGAGCCGCCGGGGGCGATATGATTCAGGCGACTACTCGCACCCGGGCTTGCCTCTGACCCCAATTGACCTCGCGCGCCACATCGTGGATGCGGTGGGCGCACGTGGAGCCGTTGACACTTTGCTGCTGGACATCCGCGGCCTCAGCGTGTTGGCGGATTACTTTGTCATCACCACCGTCTCCAGCACGCCCCAGATGCGCGCCGTGCGCGACCTGCTGGACCGTGAGTTGAAAGGCATTGTCGGTCGGCGACCGCTGATCGAAGGCGAGCCCGCCGACGCCTGGGTCCTGGCCGACTTCGGCGACGTGGTCGTTCACGTGTTTTCCGAAGGCGGCCGGGCGTACTATCAATTGGAAGACTTTTGGACGGAAGCGCCCGTGGTCCTGCGGGTGCAGTAGGGAGGACCGATGATGCGCGGATTGAAGATGCTTGCGCTGGGCGTCGCGGTTGCCCTTCCCGCCGGGTTTGTGGCAGGTATCGCGACCACGTTCCTCGTCACGTCCGAGCGGACCGTGAATCTGCGGCGCAACGTGGCCCGAAAGATCTTCGGCGTCGAGCCTGGCGTGGACTTCGAGACACTGCAGCAATAGGGGCGCCCTGGCGGGGTCCCGCTCGGTGGATGGGCCGACCCGTCAGCTCAACTCCGCAGCGCCGCCACCGTGGCGCCGTCGCCGCCCTCATTCAGGGGCGCGGTTGCGTGCTCTCGCACCGCGGGGTGTTCGGTCAGCACCTCAGCCACCACCTTCCGTAACGCGCCGGTGCCCTTGCCGTGGATGATGCGCACGGTCGCGGCGCTCTGACGCAGTGCATCGTCAACGCTGCGCTCAACGGTTTCCACCGCGTCGTTGGCCCGCATCCCGCGAATATCGACCTCCGCGGTCCCACCGCCGGTGGGCGGCCGCCGGTGGCGGCGTGGCGCGCGGGCGGGCGCCGGAAACACCTGCCGCAGCCGCGCGCGGTTGATCCGTGTCCGCGCGCTGCCGATGGCAAGTTCCACCACCTGATCGGTCAGCCCCAGCACGTGTGCCCGCCCCGAGAAGCCGTCCGCCTCGACCTCGTCTCCGACGCGCACTTCCAGCGGCCGGTGTTCGGCGGGTTCGGCCGGCGGCGGAGACGCGGAGCCCAGGCGCTCCTCCGTGGCAGCCAGGCTTGTCCGCGCCGTTCGCCGGTCGGTGGCCTGACCCGTGCGGGCGGCGCGGCGCGCTTCTTGCAACGCCTGGCGCGCCCCGCGCAGGAGGCCCCGCGCCTCCTGACGCGCGCGGCGTAGCAGCGCGTCACGGTCCTGCTCCAGTTCGCCGATCCGCTGGTCCAGGATCCGGCGCGTCCGTTCGGCGGCGCCGCGCGCTGCCGCGCTGGCCGAGCGTTCCTGTTCAGCAGCCGACCGTTCAGCTTGCGCATCCGCAATCGCCTGTTCCAGGTCCAGCGCCCCGGCCGACATGCGTGTGCGGGCGTCGGCAATGATCGCGGTGTCCATCCCCAGGCGTTCCGCGATTTCCAAGGCGTTGCTGGACCCCGGGATGCCCAGCCGCAGGCGATACGTCGGACGCAGGGTGGCGCGGTCGAACTCCACGCTGGCGTTGCGTGCCGCCGGATGCCCCGCCGCGAACGCCTTCAGCGCCGGGTGATGCGTGGTGGCCACCACGGTGGCGCCGCGCGCCAGCAGGGCCGCAATCACCGCCTGGCCCAGCGCCGCGCCTTCATCCGGGTCGGTGCCCGCGCCAATCTCGTCGGCCAGCGCCAGCGCTCCAGGCCCGGCCGCCTCGACCATGAGTCGCAGGTTGCCTACGTGCGAGGCGAAGGTGCTCAGGCTGTGCTCAATGCTCTGCGCGTCGCCAATGTCCGCCACGATCCGTTCGAACACGGCTATTCGCGACCCCACCTGCGCCGGGACGTGCAGGCCGCAGGCTGCCATCAGATGCAGCAGGCCCACCGTCTTGAGCGCCACCGTCTTCCCGCCCGTGTTGGCCCCCGTGATCACCAGCCCGCGCGCCTCCGCGCCGTCCAGGCGCACATCGATCGGCACCGGACGTTCCAGCAGCGGATGGCGCGCCTGGCTGAGTTCGAATGCCGTGTCGTCGCCCACCTCCGGCGCGATGGCATTCAGGGCCATCGCGTAACGGGCCGCCGCCAGCGTCCGGTCCAGGTTCGCGAGGGCCTGCACCGTGGCGTCCAGCGCCGGCTGGTGGATGCCTACCTCGGCCGAGAGTTCAAGCAGGATGCGCTCCACCTCGCGCCGCTCGGCGCCTTCAAGCGCCCGGATCTCGTTGCCCGCCTCGATCGCCGCCAGCGGTTCCATGAACACCGTGGCGCCACTGGCCGACACGTCGTGCACCACGCCGGGAAAGTCGCGCTGGCGTTCGCGCCGCACCGGGACGGTCAGCCGTCCGCCGCGCTCGGTGACCAGGCGCTCCCGCAGGACGTCGGCGGGGACGTGCTGCACCAGCCGTTCCAGCAGCCGGGTCAGCCGGCTGCGCGCCTGAGCCAGCAGGCGGCGCAGGCGCGAAAGTTCGTCCGAGGCCTCGTCGCGAACCTCGGCCTGCTCGTCGATGGCCGCCGCGATTCGTCCTTCCAGGTCCAGCGGGTCGCTTACGTCCTCCACCAGCGCCCACAGCGCCGGAACTTCAGCCGCCTGCCCGCCCACCGACGCCACGGCCAGCCGCGTGGCCCGCAGGTGGTCATGCACGTCCAGCAGATCGGCGGGGTCCAGACGAGCGCCGCGCGCCGCCCGTTCCGCCCGGTCCCGCACATCGCGCGCGCCGCCCACCGTGAACGACGGGCTGACTTCAAGGAAGTGGCGGCCCTGCGCCGTCAGTTCCAGGCGGGCGCGCACCGTGGCGCGGTCGGCGTCCGGGCGCAGGGCCAGCACCTCGGCCTGCCCGGCTGAGAACGAGGCCAGACGCGCGACGCGCTGCAGCACGGCTGGCAACTCCAGCAGGTCGCGCGCGTGAGCATCGGCAGCCACGCTCATTTTCGTAGTCTCATCGGCGACCTGCGGTTTCAGTGTGCAGAGTTAGCGAGTCGACCGGGCGACAGCGTGCCCGCGCCTAATTCCGCCGGGCGTCCAGTTTTTGCTGCAGGCGGCGCAGCGCCTGCTCCATGCGCAGGTCCAGCAATTCGCTCTCCTGCGCCAGCAGGTCCGCCAGCGAATCGGCCTCCAACAGCCGCTGGGCGCTGGCCGGACCCGTGGGGACGCCTGCCGCGATCAGATAGGCCAACTGCGTCGGATCCGCCGGTAATTCGAACTCCGGCATGTAGCCCGCCTGAATTTCAATCATCAGCGTCACCAGCCGCTCGAACCGCTCCCGCACGTCCTCCAGGGCTTGCAACGTGGACGCCTCGTAGTCCTCCGGCAACGGCGTGAGCTCTACCTCCCCGACCAGGTGCGGTTGCTCGGCCGCGATGCGCTCGATGCGGAAGCGCGTTTCGCCCAACGCCAGCAGGTTGAAGCGGCCGTCTGGCAGGTACTCCACCTTCTCAACGCGCGCGGTTGTGCCGATGGCGTGCGGAATGGCCGCCGGCCCCACTTCGTCGCCCTCGGAGATCAGCACCACGCCGAACACGCCCTTGGTCTCGATGCAGCGTCCCAGCATCGACCGGTAGCGCGGCTCGAAAATATGCAGCGGCAAGTGCATGCCTGGAAACAGGACGGTATTTAGGGGAAACAGGTCCAGCCGCATGCCGCAGTCTAGGCGGCCC
>JAKZUJ010000140.1:0-16731 GCA_047516685.1 Chloroflexota bacterium
GGATGCAGGATGTGGCGCGGCTGCTGGTACATGGGACCCTGCCACGAATCGTGGTAGCGCCGCACGTAGTCGATCGGCGGGTCGAACACCTCGTGCGGCTCAAAGCAGTCGATCCAGAGAAAGAACGGCGCGTTGTGCGCGTTGTCGCGCACCCAGCGCCGTGCCGACGCGAAGACTTGCGCGCCAGGCCAATCCGCCTCGTCACGCCGGTCACGCACGTTGTGCAAGTGCTGTAGGAAGGCGCTCTCACCCTGCAGCGACGACGCCGATGCCTCGGGAACGGCGGGTTCGTACGCCCCGAAGTAATCCTTAAATAGATCGCGGATCAGATCCCACGATCCGGATCGCCAGCCATCGCCTCCGGCGCCGCGGATGTGCTCCCACGACATGAACCCGCGAGAGTGGTTCATATTGGGCTTGAAGAGGTGCGGGGTGTCGGCAATCAGCCCGGTGGCGTAGCCCTGCTCGAGCAGGATCTCCGCGATGGTCGGTTGCTCATCGGGAATCTCGTGCCACCCGTAGTACCCGTGGGTAAACGGAAACCCGCGCATCCCCGTGAAGCAACCGTTGCGGACCTGCAGCGTTGGACCGGGCTCGGTAAAGCAGCGGGTGAAGCGCAACGACTCGGCTGCGAGCGCATCCAGCGCCGGGGTCGCGATACCGCTGAGCTTCTTGCCCGGACCCACAATGTCGGCGCGAAACGTGTCGAGACAAATGACGACGATGTTCAGCTTGTCCATGTCGGGTAGTCGCCTTCCAGATCACATTGGCCGGGCAGGTCAGAACGAAACGATCAAGCGGGGCCAGCATAGAGGCGTGCCGCAAGCCTGAGCACCCGCGCGGCGGCTGCGGCTCCTTTACCAGGCCTGGTGTTCGGGCCGCAGCGCTTCGAACTGGTGGTAGACCGGCGACTCACCTGGTTCGGTCACGAATACCGAGTACACGGATGCCTGGCGCGCCGTCAGCCGGATTCGCGTCGGCCGGCCCACCGGGGCTTCGCCCTGGCCGGTACCGCGCCACTTCACCCGGTGCGCCGTCGAGTCGCCTGTGATCGGCCGGCAGTCCGCCGCCGTGAACCCCGGCAGCGGCCGGGCCTCGGCGTCCTGCAACTCCACCCGGACTTCGCCGTCGGCCGCCATGCGCGCGTTCACGAACACATCCATCGATGGCGGCCTGAACGCTATCGACCCCAGTTCGGCCGGCGCCTCGCCCGCCCGCAGCGCGACGAACCGATCCGGCTTCAGCCGTGCCATGCCGAGTCCGGCGTCCTGCGGCGCCAGCTCCCAGTGCCGTGAGTGCCGCACGTTGGTCCCGGCGTAGTAGTAGCGGATTTCATCGTCCAGAAAGACCGGCTGCGACGCTGGCTGCAGATTGCCGCAATCCCATTCGCCGCCGGCGCCGTTGGCAATGAACGCCGTGCCCGCCTCGGCTCGGTGCCAGGCCGTGCCGGCCCGCGCATAGGCCAGTTCGGGCGTCTGCAGCCCCCGCGACTTGCTCGGTCCACGGTCGCCGGGATCGGTGGTGTAGATCCACAGCGTGCCGAGCTCATAGGGCCCGTAGGCGCAGGCGCCCAACCCGTAGAACTGCGTCTGCGGCGGATCGCCGGCGTCGGGTTCCAGCACCATTCGCGGTTCGCCCGACCAGTGCGCAAAGTCCCACGATTCACTCCGAAAGACCCGTCGCCCATGCCCGGCCATGCGGTGATAGGCCACGAACCGCCCATCCGGCGCTCGCAGGAAGCCGATGGGGCAGTCCGGCGCCGTTGCGATGACGGGCTGGACCCGATCGGCGAACGTCCGCGCGGATTCCCAATGAATACCGTCCGCGCTATGGAACGCGGCCACGCATCCCGACGGCTCGGCAGCCGTCAGCAGCTTGAACCGGTGGGCCGGCCTGGGGTCCTGTCGGTCTTCGATCACGGCGGTCCCGAGTGGCTGCGCGTTGAACACGACGTTGGTCAGCCGCGCACCGTGCCTGAACACGTTCAGTTGAGGCTTGTGCCAGCGCAGCCCGTCGTCACTCTCGGCGTAGGCCAGCCGTACGGTCCAGGGCGCTTCGACCACCTCATACCAGGCGCGAAACCGACCATCCGCCGCCTGGATCACGCTGCCGAACAGCTGCATGTTGCCGTGCTCCCACGGCTCATTGGGCGTCAGCAGCGGCGCATCCGGGTGCTTCACCGGCGGCTCCACCGCCCGCGTAAAGCCGTCCAGGTGCTCCAGCTCGCGATAGTCAAAGAACAGCAGCTTCTTCATCGACACCACTCCTGCGCCTGACGGGCGCTTCGGCCGCTCCGACAATTGCCAGCCACCATCTGGCGCTACCGCGCCCCGGTCCGCAGAGGACGACCACCGCCCCCAGTGGCCTACTCTTGCACGCCCACAGGGTGCCTCGGTAATTGAGTCCCTACCAACACGTTCAGTCCTTGCGTCGCGATTGCGGCGCTGACGACGGTGGACAGACATCATCGTGCGAATGCCGTCATACCCGGAGGTCACACTTGGTCGAGAGTTGCGCAGGAGTTCGTCCGGCATGCGCGTTGCGCCGGGGACTGAGCGCTTGCCCGCACCAGCGAGCGGCGGCGTGAATGGTTGAGGCTCGGCGGGGGCTCGAGCGGAACCGGTCGCGCGAGCGCTGGCCACGTCGAATTCGCTGCTCGTGACTCAGACGCAATGAGAGTATTAGTGCCAAATGCCGATTCGGCTGCCCGCGCGCGATCGGTCTCGCAGTGAGCGGCCAGCGGGATCGGTTCGTACGCAATCGGAGCAGCAAGTGCCACGGACGCCGGACAGCGCAACAGGCGGAGCCGGCGAACCGGTAGTCGCGCCGCTGCGCCGTGCTGACCTTATGCGCGATCTCGTCGGGGTTGGCGTGCGCCGCGGAGACCTGCTGATGGTGCACAGCTCCCTGCGGAGCATCGGATTCGTGGATGCCGGGCCGGAAACGGTTGTTGACGCTCTGCTCCAGGCCGTCGGGCCTGAGGGCACTTTGGTCGTCCCTACGTTTACCTACCCGTCGGCCGGGGACGCGACGTTCGTTTTCGATCCTGCGCACACGCCTTCGGATATGGGCGCAATCTCGGAGGCGGCGCGGCGGCGACCCCAGGCGTGCCGCAGCATCCACCTCGCGCACAGCGTCGCCGCCATCGGTTCGCTGGCCGAGACCATCGCGACTTCGGGGGGCGCATCAGCCTGGGACGCTGCCAGTCCCATGCGGCAGGTGTTCGATCGCCACGGGCGCTACCTGCTGCTCGGCGTGCCCTACCAGAACCTCACGGCCATGCACCTGTGTGAGGTGTGGCTGGGACTGCCGTATCGAAAGGCTCGAGTCACGAAAGGACGGATGCGTCATCCCGATGGCTCATACGCGCCGCTGGTCAGCATTGGGACCCCGCCGCTGCCTGGGCACCCCGGCAGCGACTACAACCGGCTGGGCCAGCGCATGGAAGACGCAGGCCTGGTCAAGCTCGGCGCCGTAGGCAACGCCGTCGCTCGCCTGCTGGACGCCCACGACCTGCGCACGATGGCGCGTGATCTCTCCCGACAAGACCCACACGGATTCCTCAGACAAGGCGGCGAGGTCACGACACTGAGCTACGGCCACACGATCGAATCAGACAGGGGCGAGCACTGCGTTCTGGACCCGGCTCGCATGTCTCCGGCCACCTGAACAGAATCGACGCGGCACCGAGGGCCAGCTCCTGAGAAGCCGGCCCTCGGTGCGCCACACGACTGGCCGCCCGCCGCGGCCAACGCGTCTAGGGCGTGGCTAGACGCGCGGCAGGCTGAAATACTCGCGCATGAAGTTCAGCTGATCGTGCTGTCCAGCCAGGATCACGCGAGCGGAGTTCTTGGCCGCCTCTATGGCCTCCGCCGGGGTGCTGTCGCCCGTGTACGCCTTGTCGATGTCGCTCCGGAACTTATAGAACTCGTCCGTGGACGGAATCATCATCATTCGATGGACCTTGTCAGGACGATCGGCGTATACCTTGAGCCACTTCATACCCTCCGGCGGGGCCGCCAGGGCGTCGGCGGTCTCCAGCACGGCCTTGTATGGCGAGAGGTGCCCGCGGTCAATCGTGACCCGTGTCTGGTACATCGGCCCGCTCATGAACACCATGAAGTCCGTTGCCTCCTCGACGGTGCCATTCCTGGCCGAACCATTGGTGATGAGGTTGGGCTGATCCTCGAACTCGTGCGCCGGCCTGCCGATGGGACCGCTCGGCTGCGGGCCGAGCGACCACTTGAATCGGTCCTTGATCCGAGGAATGGCAAATCCGGTGGAGTAGACGCGGCCGCTGAGCCAGGACCAAACGGTGCCCGCGGCGAACGGGTTGCCGAACTCACCCGCGAGCTGCTTGCTGTCGCCGACAGGGAACGACACGTTCTGCTTGTGGATGAGATCTGTTCCGAACTGCAAGCCTTGGTCGCCTCCGTTGTCGAAGATCGTCAGCTCCGTATCTTCGGCGTTGCGCACGGCATTTGCCCCATAGCCGAGGGCCATTTCGCTCCACTGGAATTCGAAGTCCTGACGCGCCCAGGTTCCCCAGAGGTCCTTCTCGGGGTCCGTCGCCTTCTTCGCGCTTTCCAGGAAGTCGCCCGCGTACGTCCAATCTTCGCTCGGAAACTCGATACCGGCCTGCTCGCCGAGCGTGAGGTTGAGCACGATGCCGGCCACAGCGCCCTGAAACGGCGCGCCAAACTGCGGACCCTCGATCACCGCCGGGGGCAGCTGCCCCTGCGACTGGTTGTGATCGAAGTTCGCCGTGTACGTGTCCGGGCAGAAGTAGTAGTTGTTGACGTCCCAGTCAGGGTGCTTGCCGATCACATCGTTGATCTGCACGTACCCCCCATCAGCCGCGAACGTACCGAGCAGACCGTCGCCCAGCATGGCGACGTCCGCCTGTGAGCCGGCGGCCATCTGGATGGCGAACGAATCGATGAAATCGGCCGGCTGCGGTACGAATCTCAACAGGATGTTAGGCCGGAACTTGGCAAACTCGGCCAGACCCCATTTCATGGCCGAGCCGCGCGGACCAGAGATGTGGTCGCTGACGTAACTGATGGACACACTCCCAGCTTGGGGCGCCGCGGTCGGAGCAGCCGCGGCGGGCGCTGGCTGTGCGGCTGGCGCAGCTTGGGCTGTGGTCGGTTCCTCCTCTTTCGTTTCGCCGCACGCCGCCAACACGGCAAGCCCGATAGAACCCACGCCTAGGTTTCGAATCACCTGTCGTCGCGTGATGTGGCGCCACATGGTCGCTACCTCCCTGTCAAGCTGAGCAAGCCGAATCTTACTTGCACGAACTATTCGGTCAAGAAGAATATGCCGGCCGGGTCGCTCGTGCCACGAGTTTCGGCGTCTGCCAGACGGTCTGCTGGCGTGAGCTGTCCGCCGCTTCCAAGCTTTGAGCGTCACGTTCCGGTTGATACCGCAGCGTGGATGGGCGAGGCCATGGCAAAGGCAAGGGCGCGCGAACATGGATGGCACCAGCGTCCCGCCGGGTAAACATGGCCAGGCACGCGCCTCCGTTGTATGGCGCCGCGTGCGGCGAGCTGTCCCGGATTCAGTCCGCACGCGCGGAGTGGCTATGCCTCAGCGACTGAGCCTCAAGCGCGAGCGGGAGCACGCCCGCGGTAGTGCAAGGCCACCTTGCGGAACGCGCGCACGATGTCGTCGATATCAGCATCGGTCAGATACGGCCACATATTGAACCCGACCGTGCGGCCCATCAGTGCTTCCCCGTTGGGACACGCACCCGGCCCGTAGTCGACCGCGTGGTCCCGCCCATGGTCAAGAGGAAAGCGACTGCGACCGTAGCAGTCGGGTCCGGCGAGAAACGGATCGTTGTACAGGGGGCCGCCGCCGCCCATGCGCGGCAAGCCTATTGATGGGTGCCGTGCATCCACACTGTTCTCGGCCTTGATCAGGAGGACGCCCTCGCGACGCACCGCGTCGGCAAACTCGTCGGCCGAGCAGCCCAGGCGTTCGGTGTCTAGGGTGAACCCGAGAATCCAATAGGTATGGCGGTCCCCGGGCCGCACCGCCTGCGGGGTCAGCTCATCGATGTCGGCCAGTCGGTCGATGATCTGCTCGGCCGCGCGGATCTTGCTCGCGATGTACCCGTCAACTTTCTCGAGCTGCACCAGCAGCACGGCCGCCGTGAGGTCGTTGATGATGTAGTGCGGCGCAAGGAAGTGGTGACCGTACGGGCGGTCCGCATACGGACCGTTCGCGCGGGGCAGCGCCACGTCGTGAAAGAGGACGGCGCGCTCCCAGAGCGCCGTGTCGTTGGTGAGGACCGCGCCGCCGGTACCGCCCGAGAGATGCTTGCCCCCGAAGCTGAAGCCCGCAATATCGCCAATGCTGCCCACGACCTGCCCGTGTTGCTCCGCGAAGTGAGCCTGCGCACAGTCCTCGATCAGGGCCAGATCGTGGCGCCGGGCGATGGCTCGCAGGGCGCGCATGTTGCACGGATTGCCCAAGTAGTGCACCGCGATAATGGCGCGCGTGCGCGGCGTGATCTTGGCCTCCACGTCGGCCGGATCGAGCGTGTACGACTCGTCGATGTCGGCAAAGACCGGCACGCAGTTGTGCAGCAGCGCGCCGATGATGGTCCCGCCGGCGGTCCACGGCGTCACGATGATCTCGTCGCCCGGGTCGGGATTGATGGCGCCAATGCAGACGTGCATCGCCGCCGTCCCTGAGGTCACGGCGATGGCGTGCTTGACGCCGTGGCGGGCGGCAAAGGCCCGCTCGAATTGATCGACCTTCGGCCCTTTGCCGACGTGCCCCGAGCGAATGACCTCGGTCAGCGCCGCGATGTCGTCGTCCCCGAAGTCGTGGCCCGGCCCAAAGGGCTTCGTGCGGACCGGTGGCCCGCCGTGGATCGCGAGACGCTCGCTCATCGTCCGCCTCCTGCGCCGTCCCCGCGATGCCTGGCAATCATCCTATGGCCTCGCGCACCGATCGGGTGGACCGCGTCTGCTGAGGATGGGCCGCCTGGCTCACTTGTCCCAATCCTGGCGCCCTTTTGCCGGTGCGCCACTGTACTCTTGGCCATTGATTGATCGCTATACAAATAATTTGGGCATGAAGTATTCTAAGGCATCCTCGGATCGTGGCGGGCAGTCCCGATATCGCGCATCCGAAACGCCTCCGCGACCACTCGGACGCGAAGGGTGGAGGGAGTCTGAGATGAGCGGAGCAATTTCGCGACGACGGCTTTTGCGGGTCGGGGGCGTGGGGCTGGGCGCGGCTGGTGCGCTGACGCTGGCGGCCTGTGGTGAGACGCAGGTGGTCACCAAGGAAGTGCCGGTCCAGACCACGGTGGTGAAGGAAGTCCCGGTCGAGACGATCGTGACTCGCACACAGATCAAGGAAGTCCCGGTCGAGAGGATTGTGATCCAGACGCAGGTCAAGGAAGTCCCAGTCGAGACGGTCGTTACGAAGGAAGTCCCGGTCGAGACGATCGTCGAGAAGGTCGTCGAGAAGATCGTTACCAAGGAAGTGGTGGTCGAGAAGCTGGTTGAGGCGCCGCCTCAGCAACAGACGACCAGGTTGGTGTTCGTGCACGATCACACGTCCGGGCCGCGCGGCAACGCGATGAAGTGGTCGCTAGACATGTTCGCTGCAAAGTTCCCGCACATCGACGTGAAGTTCACGCCGCAGCCCGAGAAGTTCGCGGAATCGTTCGGTCCGCAGATCGCGGCGGGGACGCAAGGCGAGGTGGCGTTGCTGGGCGACGGGATGGTCGCGGCCTGGGCGGCAGCCGGGGCGTGGGCACTGATCAACCCTGTCCTGGCGAAGCACCCGGATTTCGACCCGCTGAACTGGTACTACGACGGCGACGCCTACAGCCTGAACTTTCAGGACACGGTGCCAATTGACATCCTGGATGGGTTGCGCGGACCGATGTTTGGTATGCCGTACCAGGGCAATGTCAACGGACACCACATCAACCTCACCATGATGGAAGCGGCTGGCATCGCCTTTCCGACCAAGGGCAACTGGCAGCTCGAAGGCCAGTTCCTGGAGGATCTCAAGAAGGCCACCGACCCAGACACCGAGACGTTCGGGCTCTGGGCATTGCCGCACGCGTGGCTTCAGTGGGGGTCATGGGCCTGGGGGCTCGCCGACGACCCGAACATCATGTATCGGTCTGCCGCCGACAACCGCTTGACCATCCTGGACAGCGGCGGGGACCGCGGACTGCGTCTGATTGCTGACATGGTCGCGAAGCACGAGGTCGCTCCCGCGTGGGGCCAGCGAGACCAGCTTGCCGGTGAGTTTGGTGACCCGTTTGCCGCGGGGCGAGTGCTTATTGCGCCCAACGGCGGCGCGGTCGGAAGCGCAATCCCACGCATCAAGGATCGATTCGCGTGGTCAATGGCTCCGTTCCCGGAAGGTCCGCGAGGCACCGTGCCGCACGACTTCACCGGGCAGCCGCACATCGTTACCAACGCCGTCGATACGCGCGGCAATATCGAGCAGGCGGTTGAGGTCGTCATGTTCTGGGCGGGCCCGGATGTCCAGGGGCGGGTCGCGGTCGATCGCGGGTCATTGCCGATGTTCAAAGACGTGTTGACGTCGCCGGCCTTCGAAGCCGGCCCGCCCGAGAACCACGGTCTGTTTCGAACCTACGTCGAAGAGGATCCCAACCCCCGCAGCCAGCAGCTCGGCCATCCGGCGTGGTTGGAGTGGTGGGAGGCCTGGTTCGCTCCATCCGAGATTCTCAACGGGGAACAGACGGTTGACGAGGCTATGGGCAAGCGGGTCGAGCAATCCAACCTGGTTCTCGAGCAGAGCGCGGAGGCCTATGAGCAGTTGAAGGACTACATCGCGGGCTTGAGCTTCTAGCGATAGCCCGAATATGTCCCCAGGCGGTGGCGGACCTTTCGTCGCGCACGCAGGGCGCCCCGCGCGGGGCCGAGCGCGGCTGCAATCGCCGGTGACGGCCCGTTCTGCGAGCCAACACCGGCGCCTCGCGACACTGCCCCAGCGCTTGGGCACTCAGTGACGCCACTTGCTCTGAGCCTATCTAAAGCACCCGCGCAGCCCAGCGTCACTCTCGGCGTAGGCCAGCCGTACGGTCCAGGGCGCTTCGACCACCTCATACCAGGCGCGAAACCGACCATCCGCCGCCTGGATCACACTGCCGAACAGCTGCATGTTGCCGTGCGCCCACGGCTCATTGGGCGTCAGCAGCGGCGCATCCGGGTGCTTCACCGGCGGCTCCACTGCCCGCGTAAAGCCGTCCAGGTGCTCCAGCTCGCGATAGTCAAAGAACAGCAGCTTGTTCATTGGCAGGACTCCTGCGCCTGACGGGTGCCTCGGCCGGTCCGGCGGCTGCCAGCCACCGCCTGGCGCCGCGGCGCGCCGGTATTCAGACTGATTACAAGTCCAGGACGAGTTCCAATGTGAATGATCTTGATTTTGTCCAATTGGTAGGCGGTCGCCAACTACATCTTGGTGAGCATATGGTGGCGGAACGACAGCACGTCAGGAAGCAACCGCGGGCGTTGCTCCGTCCGCGATCTCGATTAGCAGGCGGCAATGATCGCTTGCGCCCCACTCGTCGACGGAATTCATGGCCCGCACCGTGACGTCCTCGTGAAAGCCGCGCGAGGCGAAGGCGAAGTCGAACTGATTATTGCTTGCTGTTGCTGGGTTCTTGTCGCGGAGGTGGTAGGTAACGACGTTACGGGAGTCCAGGAGGTGGGTCACATTGAAAAGCTGCGCCGCGCCCATCAGCTCCGGCGTCTCGATCTCGTAGCGCCGCAGCTGCGTGACGCCCCACTCTATGGTATCTGCGTCCGTTGGGTTCTTGTGATCGACGATGGCGACGGGCGCGCCGTTGACCACGAACATCATCCCTATAGGCCCCTATAACGCCCCTAATGACGCTCCCATAACGCCCCCAATACGCCCCCCAAGGCCAACCTATGCCTCCGCTGCGCGCTTCCAACGTCCCGACCTTCCACGACCCGGAGACACGACCAACCCGCTGTCCTTCAATTCTTCCAGTGCTCTTCGCACTTGACGCTCGCTAACGCCAGGACCCAAACGGGCGAGAACCTCGCGGCGCGTTAATCCGTCCTCCGCGCTGTCCAGCAAAGCGAGGATCTCCTCCCGTCGTTCGGATGGGCTGGCGCCCCCGCTGCGTCGCTGCGGAACGAACCGGCCGTGCCGGAACCGCACGGTGACGGCCCCTCCTTCGTCCTCGATCTCCGGGACCGGAAGACCGGCGATGCTCGTTAGCTCCGCCATCTTCAGCGTTCCGCTGCCCCATTCTTCGATGATGCCACGACGGTAGAAGGTGCGGGCGATCAACGGATTCCACGGCCGAGATTCGTGGGGGGCGAACAGCTTCTCCGGGGTCAACCCGAAGTGCAGTGAGCCGGAGGAAGTCACCTCCAGGCGGTCATCGTAGATCGCAACCCCAACGGAGCCGCCGCCGATGGAGTAGTCGCGGTGACACAGGGCGTTCGCGAGCGCTTCGCGTGTAGCCAAGGGCGGATAGAGAGGTTCGTCGATCCGCTCGATGCGGTCCTGCTCGAACCGTCCAGCTATGGGCAGGGTGTCGCGTAGGAAACGTTCTGCGTTCGTGAGAAGCGTGAAGGCGTTGCCGTTGAATTGGCGATTGTCCAGAAACTCCATCCGGTCGACTCCCCGGAAACGGGCGACGCGGAGCAAGCACTGCGGCATCTCGAATTCCAGCCGCTCCGTGCTGCCGAACAGCACCGCCGCCGCTCGGAGTAGCACCCCGTCGCGCAGAAGGCCGAGGCCTCGCAGCATGTCTGAGGAGTCCCCGCTTACAGGCGCCTCAAGCCGACCCCGCCGAACCGCCTCCGCGACAGTCCGTCGAATCTCCGCCACGTCGAGGTCATTAATCGACCACCCGGCGGCGGGCTGGTTCTCCCAGCGTTGCTCGCTGTGCATCCGCTCGAAGAGCATCCGGTTGTACTCGTCGGCTGACATGGCCCGCGTGGTGTTCCCGACCCGGCGGTAGGCGCTGCCTCGGTAGGTGTACGGCCTCGATGCGCCCTGGCCTGTGCTGACCACGATGACATCCCGCCCGCCGCCTACAGGGACTTGCTCGACTGTCGGAAACGCCGGAGGGTCGATTCGCTGAAGCTCGGCGCTCAACTCCTCGATGGTGCGCTCGCTCACCTGCTGCCCAACCACATCCCCGCCAGGGATCACTCCGAACAGCACCTGCCCGCCGCGCTGGTTCAGAAAAGCGCACACCGTCATGGCCGCCTCGCGGCGCGTCCCGGTCGTGGCCTTGAACTCCAGCGTCTCCGATTCGCCGGTCGCGACGTGGGCTGCGATGTGATCGATGTTCATATGTGCCTATCTCCAGGCCGAAGATGTATGCTTTCAGCTAGTCGTAGACCTCTGAATCCGGCAGGATTGAGTCGAGGCCACGGTTGTACTAGGGGCTTCCATGCTGCCTTATCGGCGGAATTTAGCCGCCTTTTGTGGGCATGAAAGTCCCCTCGAAACCCACATACCCTGAACCATCCCAAGTGAAGTACCGTTTCATCACGTCACCCGGGACGGTTCGTCCGCGTTCCCATACATACCACAGCCAATACAGCAGAATCTGAAGTGGATGTGGATCTAGCGTATAGCCGATCTTTTCTTCTAAGCGCATCTTTGACAAATGATAGCCTCGGGTGTCTTGCACAGCGAGACCAGGTTTAAGCCCTAATGGAGACAGGTCACCGTTTGCCCCTTGAACGAACTCCCTCCATGCACATGGCTGGATTACTATTTCGTCGCCCACAACAATGAGGTTTGGACATAGCTCTTCATCTCTCTGTACAACTTCATACTGCAACCATTTTGCGAGTGTTTGCGATTGCGCTTTGATTTTACCGGCCAGAACGAACGAGTATATCTGGTCCAGACTGCGCTCCTTCTGGCTGAACGGCTTTGGGACGACTACACTGAGTTTGTTGCCGTATGCTCGCACAGAATAACCCAGGTCATGTCTTGTGCTGCTGTCCTCTGTGTTCCGTTTCAATCGTTTGACTGAGGCAATGTTCTCACACGCGTTGCTTAGTTGTTCAGCAGTCAGACGGCTCTTGATTTCACCCGTCGCGATGACTCCTTCACATGGATAGTACGCAGTCTCAGCATTCTCGCTGACGCGGAAACGCGGACAGAAATCCTTCTCGTAAATTACGATATCGTGTTGTCTGCTTGTTTGTCCGTATGTGTCAATGACGAAACCTGTTCCCACCTGCATTCCTGCTGGCAAGACCTCCGAGAGCATATTCCTGGTGTCCGCTTCCTTCGCGGCGCCGACGGTTCCTGGCGTCGTTTCCCAATCATCGTCCCCAAAGGACTCGATCAGTTTCTTGCTCAAGCGTCCACAATGTTCAACCGCGTCTAAGGTCTTATCCATCGGGAGCCTCTCCCTTAACCGCCCCTAGATCCAACTCTCCCACCCGAACCTCCCCCGTCATCAGCTTGTGCGGCAGCGCCTTGAACAACTCTTCCTGCACGGTGCGCTTCCTCCGGTGTAGGCCTATCTTGCGGTCGACGGCGTCTAGGATAGCGGCGATCTCGCGCTGCTCGTCAGGTTCCGGGTGCGGACTCGCCAAGTGTGCAAGGCTGGCGCGGGAGATGTTGGGGATCGTCGTTCGGTTGAGGGAGAGTCCTTGAGTGATCTCGATCACTTCGCCAAGAGGAGGCACGTCCCAACTCTCCGGCAGAGGCCCGATCTCCGTCTCTTGCTGCGCCGCGCTCCGCATGTCCGACGCTTGCCCGCCACCCGTGCGAAGAAGCTGTCCGGAGGAAAGATGTTCAAGACCAAGATATAGCGTGTCCGGCCGCGCGCCGGGTCTGACCGGCTCCCTGATGACCTCGCATATTTCTGCGAGGTGGACAGTCGCACACTACATCATGCCAACTCCCGGAGCCTTTGGAGCACTGTATGGAGGTCGGCTGACACTGCTGCTTCCGCAGCAAGGATGGGCTCGAACCGCCCTCCAATGTCTTGGAGGTCGGCTTCATTGTCATTTGCCGCCTGCCTCACCCAGCGGCTCGGGCTGAGGCTGTAGTCGGCCTGTTTCGCCTGCTCGCGGGTGATGACGGCCACCTCGCCCTCCACCGGCTCGCCCCTCAGGAAGGTCGCCATCAGGGGGCGGATGTCATCGTCCGGGATGAAATTCTTGGGGCGTCCCTTGCCCACGCGGCGGCTGGCGTTGAGGAGCGCGATCTTGTCCCTGCGCGCCGACGGCTTGCGCTTTGACAGCACGTTAGGAATCAACCGCAGGCGTTGCCCCGTCCGCGATCTCGATTAGCAGGCGGCAATGATCGCTTGCGCCCCACTCGTCGACGGAATTCATGGCCCGCACCGTGACATCCTCGTGAATTCTGCGTTCATCCTCAGAAGCTGGCGCCAAGGCTCGTGGCGCTTGGCGATGTTCCAACTCTTGAATGTTAAGGCAATTCATCGTCTGATGAACCTGACGTCGCCTTTGGCGCCGTGGGACGGGCACAACGCTACTGGAAGGGCTGGACAGACACCTCGGCGGCGACGCCGAAATGGTCGGAGAGTTTCCTATCCTCGTGGATGTTGCTGATTATATCCAAAGAGTTAACGGACCAATCCGCACTCAGCGCAATGTGGTCGATGCTTCGTCGTCCCTGGAAGGCAAGATCCGACGTAGCGATTTGCGTGGTCGGCGGCAAGGCCTTCTGTAGTGCCAATCGAAGCTCACGAGGTGCGCGGCTGCCCTGCCCGATAATCTGACTGAAGTCCCCCATCACTATCAGACGCTTCGCTTCCGCCCGTTCGAGAACTTCAGTGAAACCGGCCAGGTACTGTTCATGGTCATGCCACGGCATCCTGCGCTCCACCTTGCGGCTAACCTCAGTCCGTGATCCGAACCAGGGGATGCAGATTCCAATGACGGCGACCTGACCTACTGACGTATCCGTGACGCCAGACACAAACCGTCCGGGTGGCATCGATCCAATCCCCATGTCATCGACCTGAGCCCACGGTTCCCTTGACCAAAGCAGAACCTTGCGCCGGTTCTTCTTGGCCACATACCCATAGTCCTCCTGTGAGCAGAGCGTGTGTCCATTTTGAGAAAGCAGTTCGTCATGCGTCTCGGTGAGACAGACGACCTCCGGAACGTGTCGATCGATGCGGCTCAGTATTTCAGCGGTTCGCCGTGCTTTGGGCGTAGCCCACTAGACATTCCAAGTGACTACTCTCAGAGACATTGCCCTGCTTTCTTTGCGTACACGCGAAAACGTCTAGTCATACTCTTTAGCGCCCATTAGTCGGAGAGTCATGCGCAGGTTATCAGTCTTGCGTCTGAGGCGCCCGATGTGCCACGGTGTACCCCAGCGTAAATCAGCCTGGGGACACTGGAATGCGAGAGGACTCCGCAATGGCTGCGTGCGAAAATCAGATCGAGCAGGTGCCCGTGACTAGAATGTGGCCGGATGAGGCGCTCGACTTTACCCCTTGGCTTGCCGACAACCTCGAGCTGCTGGGCGATGCGCTGGGGCTGAAGCTGGAGTCGGTCCAGATGGAGGTGCCGGTGGGTCCGTACTATCTTGACATTCTGGCGAGAGAGACCGACGAGGGCGTGAAAGTAGCTATCGAGAACCAGTTGAAAGAGACCGATCACACCCATCTCGGGCAGCTGCTCACCTATGCGACCGGATGCGACGCGCACATCGCAATATGGGTCGCGCCGGATTTCGGCTACGAGCATGCCCAGGCCCTGCACCGCCTCAACGAATTGACGAACGAGAGAGTAAGGTTCTACGGCGTAAAGGTCGAGGTCATCATAAAGGCTGGTGCCGCGTGCCCGGAGCCGAGGTTCCGCAAGGTGGTCTATCCCGGAGGATGGAACAAGGAAGACACACTGCCGTCGGGACAGATGTCCCCGACCAAACAGCGGCACCATGAGTTCTTTCAGCTACTGATTACGAAGCTACGTGGAGAGGGCTTTGTTGATAAGCCGGTCCAGTACTTTGACCACACTGGCCGAATCTTTCCCTCCCGCCTCCATCCGGGCATAGGCTATGCGGTGTCTTTCTACGGAGACAACGGCGCCTGGGTGTCACTCCATATCCAAATGGAAGACAACGAGCGGACGAAGCAGGTGTTCGACACGTTAAAGATCGACCGGGAGCGGATTGAGCGAAGTGTCGACGCCGGCCCCGACCCGGACTGGCAGTGGCTCATGCATGACGCGCACACCTTCTCCACCATAAACATCAGGAGAGACGGGTCAATAGACGATCCTCCGGCGAAGCTGGACGAGACCAGGGCCTGGATGCTTGAGCTCCTGCCCAAGCTCAAGGATGTCTTTGATCCGCGTCTCAGGAAGATTGTGGCTTCCAAGTAACCATCATCCAGTCCAACCCATCGCCAACCGTGAGGAGTTCCAGAAGCTGATCGACGAGGCCGGCAGGCCCCATGCTCCCTTCCGGGAGATTTCGATCTGGAAGTCCGTCAATCTGATCCACTAAGCCAGGGGACAGGTGAGTGGGCAGTCGCCGACAGTCGGCAAGGCATGTGCGGGCGGCGGTCAGGTATCAGCCCCGGTTCGGGCACAAGGTCGCTTCGGCGCGGTACGGCGGAGCGGCAACCATGTCCCGGCTGTCGCCGTTACCATGACCGGCGACGAGAGCCACTGGGACGCTGGCCGCAATGCTCGACACGCTGATGTCGGTTGACGAGGCGATCTTCACCCGCCGGACCTGCCGCAAGTTCCGCAAGGACCCGGTGCCGGCGGAGGTCGTCCACAAGATCATCGACGCCGCGCGCTACGCGCCCAGTTCCTGCAACCTGCAGCTCTGGGACTTCGTGCTCGTCGACGACCCCGAGACCAAGGCGGAGGTCGCGGAAGAGACGCGCTACGTGCACCTGGCCCCGGTCTCGCTCTTCGTCTCCTACGGCAACAACTACACCCGCGAGAACTACGCCTGGGTCCAGAGCGCCGCCGCCGCCATCCAGAACATGATGCTCATGGCCCACAGCCTGGGCGTGGCCAGCTGCTGGGTGGACACCTTGGGCGACGTCGACCGCCTTCGCCGCATCCTCGGGCTCCCGGCCGAGCGCGAAATCCTGGCCCTGGTGCTGTTCGGCTACCCGGAACTGATCCCCAAAGCGCCGCGTCGGCGCGCCATCGACATCCTGCTGCACTACGACAAGTACAAGGGCCGCCTCAACTGGCCCAGCAGCGACGACCCTGAAGAGTGGACGCTGGAACAGATCCGCGACTTCCAGATGGCCAAAATCCGCAACGGCGCGCGCTACAACAAGCCCGTGCCCTCGGAGCGCGACGCTGTGCTGGAGGCTCTAGAGGGCTTCGTGGACGTGCAGGCGGGCCGCTGGCTGGACGTCCTGCCCCTGACCGGCCTCTACACCGAAGAGATCGCGTCCAGGTACCCGGAGGTGGATCTCACCTTCGCCGAGATGACCGACCAGGTCTTCGAATTCGTCCAGGACCGCGCCCCGCGCCCTCTGCGCCATGAGCTCTACCCCGACGCCTTTCACGAGGGCTCCGAGGGCTACGACGTGATGTCGCTGATCTTTCGCATGGAGGGCTACCCGCGCGACGTGCGCCGCGAAATCCTGACCACCATGCGGCGGCGAATCCGGGACGACGGGCAACTCTTTCTGGCCTTCGTCAACCGGCGCTCCTACCACCGCCCGTTGCGCTGGATGCGGGGCCGCATCGGCCACTCCGG
>JAKZUJ010000141.1:0-4159 GCA_047516685.1 Chloroflexota bacterium
CGCTCGAACAGTAGGTCGATCGCTTCCGCGGTCCGAGCCACAGCCCAAGCGCGGCCAGATCGATCCAGGCGACTACGAGAATGCCGGCGGAGGCTCCTGGAGCGTCCGCTACCGCTGACGGGGGCACCAGGGATAGGGTGACCTGCCGCTGGTGGTCCAGATGGTCGCGCATCCTCGCCTCATCCATGCCGAAGACAGCGCGCCCTCGGCTGGTTCTGTCGCTGACGCCGATGGTCTCACGGTGAGCCCTTATTGAGCCCCCACCGGCGCCCAGGATCGGCGCCAGGGCGGCCAGCACGGCGCCGGGGTCCGGCTCGGGGTAAACGAACACCACGGCGGGCATCTCGACGCCGTGACGGGCCGCTACGGGCGCCAGGCGGCCGGGGGCCGCGCGATCTTTAAGGGCGAGTTTTTCCGCGTGGTGGGAGTGCGGTCTTGGCGCCGCGGCCGTGGTCACGAAAACAGCCGGGGGGGTCTGTTTTCCGGGGCCGCCTGCGCTGGGCGGTACGCGCGCGCCAGTCGGTCGAGCACCGCCGCGGCCTCGGGGTCGGCGTCCAGGTCGGCCAGCCGGGCCAGCGCCGCGACCTCGGCGGGGTCCGGGTCGGCCAGCCGGTTAAGCAGCTCCGCGGCGTCGCCCAGGCGGTCCAGCACGGCGGCGGCCTCGGGGTCGGCGTCGGCCAGTAGCGCGTCAAGGCGGCGCAGCACGTCAGCATCCGTCAGCGTCCGCGTGGTCGGTCGGTCGAGCGGCGGCGGTCGCATCACGCCGCCACGTCGACGGCGCCAGGGCGGCCGGGCTCGTCCGCCGAGCTCGCGACGGGCTCAGCCGGCCGGGGCCTCGACGGCGGCACGGGCTCAGCCGGCCGGCGCTTCGCGGCGTTCACCGGGGCGCGTGCCGGCGCTCGGGTCAGGGCCTCCACGCGGGCGCGTTGCTTCGGGGTCGCCACGCTCACCGGGTCACCGCGCCGCCAGGGCCTCGGGGTCGGCGTCGAGCGGGTCGGCGTCCGTCCAGGGGTCCGTCCACGGGTCCAGGTCGCCGACGTCGGCCACGGCTTGATCGTAGATCCTCACTCCGCCGGGGTCATGCGCAGCCGCGTAAGCTCCACCAGAAGCCGCCGTGTATGCAAGAGCTTATACGTGATGATTGAATCAGGGACGGACACCAGCACCGCAATCAGCCCGGCCCACTTGGCGCCGCCGGCCATCCTCACGGCCGCAGATCAGGCTCGGATCTCGGCCGCCATGGACGCCAGTCGGGCGCCGAACACTCGCCGGCAGTACCGCTCGGCGTGGGCCGGGTGGTCGGCGTGGGCCAGCTCGAACGGGCACCAGGTCATGCCAGCGGCGCCCGAAGCGATCGCCGCCTACCTCACCGCCCGAAGCGAACAGGGCGCCGCAGCGTCCACAGTCAACGCAGCACGGGCAGCCATCGGCGCAACGCACCGCGATTGCGGCGCCGATGATCCAACGGCCCATGTTGGCGTCCGCAAGGTGCTGCGCGGTATCGCCCGTCAGTCCGTCGGCCGCGGCCGGGGCCAAGCGGCGCCGCTCACAGCAGACGGCCTCGCCGCCATCATCGCAACCGCGGATCGGCCACGGCGTCGCGGGCGAGGATGGGAGTCGCCCGAAGTGGCAGCCGATCGCGGGGCCACTGACAAGTCGCTCGCCGGCCTACTGTTTCAGGGCGGGCTACGGCGCTCGGAAGCTGCCGCGTTGCAGTGGGGCGACGTCCAACGCCAGGGCGCCGGCCTCACCGTCCGCGTCCGCACCAGCAAGACAAACCAGACGGGCGAACGGGCAGACGTGCGCTACCTCAAGAACGGCGCCGCCACGGCGGTATGGGCGCTTCGCGGTCCCGCTCCTGCGGATGATGCGCTGGTACTGGGCGGGCTCAACGCCGAGTCGGTCGGGCGTCGCCTCACCGAAGCGGCCAAGGCTGCCGGTATCGAGTCGCGCTTGACGGGGCACTCCGGCCGGGTCGGCCTCGCAACCGAACTCACCGCCCGCGGGGCCAGCACCACCGAAACCATGTTGGCGGGCGGATGGTCCACGGCGCGGATGGTCGCTCACTACTCGGCCGCGGTACGCGCCGAAGCGGGCGCCGTCGCCAAGTACCTGTAAGCGGTCCGCCAAGGCGTCGCCTACGCGGGGCGCCACGCTCAATCACCGGAACGGGCAGCTCGGCAGGCGCCGTGTTGCGTCGCAGCCCTTCGCCAAGCCCAGGTCCGCCCCGGTCGCCCCGTTCAGGTCCGCGCCTTCCAGGTTCGTCCTGGTCAGGTCCGCCCCTGACAGGGTCGCCAAGAACAGGCGCGCACCGGACAGGTCCGCGTCTATCAGGTTCGCCCACCGCAGGTCCGCGTCGCTCAGATCCGCGTCGGCCAGGTTCGCACTGGTCAGGTCCGCCCACTTCAAGTCCGTGTCTGCGAGGGTCGCCCCGGTCAGGTCAGCCCGTTTCAACGTTGCGCCGTTCAGGTCCGCATCGGTCAGGTCCGCGTCTATCAGGTTCGCGTCTATCAGGTTCGCCCACCGCAAGTCCGCGCCGGTCAGGTTCGCGCCGGTCAGGTTCGCCACGGCCAAGGTCGCATGGGGCAGGGTCGTCCCTCGCAGATCCGCACTTGACAGGTCAGCCCCTACCAACGTTGCGCCGGTCAGGTCCGCGTCACTCAGGTTCGCGTCGCTCAGGTCCGCATGGGCCAGGGTCGCAAAGCGCAGGTTCGCACCGCTCAGGTCCGCGCTTAGCAGGGTGCTCTCGTACAGGGACGCACCGGCGCAGTTCGGTAGGCACTGGGGTAGCGCCACGGCTACAGGCGGCACCGCCACGGTCAGCGCCAACAGCGCCAGCAGGGCCACCGGGCCGAAGTACGGCCGGGGCGGTCCCTCGATGCGGGCACGCGAACCACCGACGCGGCGGTCAGCCTGCACGCTTCGTCGGCGGGCGGTCTGCGCTGTCACTCGGCCCCTTCCCCTCGCTGGCGCTTCAACCGTCGTCACACCCATTGAGCACCTCATCAAGGGCAGCCGCTTCTCTCCGGTCGATGGTCAGGTCGTACTCCCGGCGCACGGCAACGATGGTCGCAGCGAACCAGCACCGATTGCGGGCCGGCAGCCACTCGGCCGCGTCGCGCGCGCCTTTCTCGTTGCGGTTCAACCTCGGGGTGGCGAGCGTCAGGTTGTCCAGGTCGGACGCGAAACGCCGACGCACGGCTGCGCTATCAGCGCACAAGCCGGAGTCGTGCGCTTCGGATACGGCGATCACGTGCTCGATGTCGGACTCGCGGAGGCTCTCGAATCTGGTGCCGTCGTAGGGGGAGAACATGCCGCCCAGCCGGTCGGCGATCCGCGCCTCGACGCTCTGCGGGTAAGGGTAGTCGTCGCGGTCGTATGGGGTGCATCGGCACTCAGGGGCGACCCGGATGCCCCGCCATGTTCCAGTGGATGCCGGGCACGCGGCGGGCTGCTGAGGCTGCGTCCGGGGCGTCGACGTGGTGGGCGAGCTCCCGCCGCCGTGGCAGTGGCGCTTGTCGGCCTCGACGTTCCACCGGTCGCAGTTCGTCCGGCAGTAGTGGCACCCGTCGCTCGCCGTTCTCCCCGGATGGGCCGCGGCATCCAGGGCCAGCAGCACCAGGAGCACGGCCAGTAGACGGCAGGTCGTGGCGCGGATCATCTGCAGGGGGACCATACGATGCCCGCGCCGGGCCCTCAGCCCTCGTACCGCTCGAACAGTAGTTCGAGCGCTTCCGCGGCCAGCGCTTGCAGCGTGCTGTCCCGGTCCACGGCCAGATGCTTGAGCCGCCGCATGGTGTCGGGATCGAGCCGCACCAGCAGCACCTTGCGGACCGCCGCGGCCGACGTCGCCGGCTTGGTCGACGTACCGCCTGCAGCTCGGTTCAGCGCCGCGGCCAGGTCGGGTGTCTTCGTCATCGCGTCCCCTCCGTCATCCAGTCGTACAGCGCCGCGACCTCCCGCGCCGCCTTGCCGGCAGGCCCGAGCTCCGCGGCCGTCAGCCCCGCCGCGAACGCGTGGACGTGCGCGACACGCTGGCCGATGGTCACCGGCGCGACCTCGGCCCCCTGGTCGGCCAGCGCCGCGCGGGCTTGATCGACAAGCGCCCCCGCGGGCGGCGCCGCGTTGAGCACGACGGCCGCGGGCGCGCCGGCATCCC
>JAKZUJ010000142.1:0-28813 GCA_047516685.1 Chloroflexota bacterium
TAGCGCTGAACTTGCTCAACGGTGAACACGGCTGTGTCCTTCCTGGTGACCCGCGCGCTTAGTGCGCCGCGGGCGGATCCTCGGTCTCGTAGCCCGCCTCGGCCCAGGCGGTCATGCCTCCCGCCATGTTGTATGCGTCCGTGAGGCTCAGCGCCCTGGCCATCTGCGTGGCCACGGCACTGGTCTGCCCGACGTTGCAGATGAAGAGCAGCGGCTTCCCCGAGGGGATCACTTCGGCCGGTCGCGCCAGGATGTCATCCAAGGGCACGTAGTCCGCGCCAGGCATGGCGGGCGCTTGGAACTGGGTGCGGACGTCCACTACGTCAACCTCACCCTTTTCGATCATTTCCTTCGCCTTGTGCACGTCAACATCGAAATCGGGAGTACCAGGCAGGCCCATTGTTTGGCACCGATCGGCAGTTCAGTCAATGCTCAAGCATCGCGCCGCGACGCGGTGAGGTCAACGCGACGCGCACCGTTCTCGGGAGTTTCGCTACCAACGGCGGCAGGCGTCGCGACGCTATGATTCAGAGACGCGCCTCCAAACGACAACTCCGTGAACACCACCGACCTCGCAGCCCAGATAGCCGGCACCCCCATGCCGGACGATGTCGCCGCCACGTTGCGCCGCCGACTTGACAGTCTGGACGGGAGCCTTGAAGCCGGAGATCGACTGGGTCGGACGCTCGGACTGCCGTGGGCCGCCGCGAGCGCGCCTAGACCGCAGTTTGCCGATTTGCATTCAAGCCTCGTGGAGGAGCTCTTTGCGCCCGAGGAGGTTGCCGATCTGCTCTGTGACCACCTGGTCGTGCGGGAGCGCCAACTCACAGCGGCGCCGGACGCTTCAGGGCTGCGGGCTCTGCTTTGCCTGGCCGGGCCGCCAGGCGTCGGCAAGTCGCACGTTGCGCATCACATCGCCGACCAACTCGGCCTGCCGCTGGCCACCGTTCGTCTCGACCGACTCGGATCCGCTGACGAGCTCTTCGGGAACGCGGAGGCGCCGGGCGAGATCATGGGCGCAGTCGAGCGGCTTGGACAGTCGGAGATTGTTCTCCTGCTTGAGGAACTTGATGCCATCGGCGGGGAATGGCCCATAGCCCGGACCAGTGGCCAGACCGCCAGCGGAAGCTGGTCGGCATGCCGAGCCGCACTCCTGAGCCTCCTGACGGACTCACTCGCACGACAGCAGTTCCGCGACCCGTACTTTGATGTCCCATTTGATCTGTCGCGCGTTCTCGTCATTGCGACCGCGCGCTGGCTGCCAGACATTCCGCCGCGTGAGCGCGGCCGTCTGGACATCGTGGAGATGGCCGGCTACGTGGATGACGACAAGGTGGTCATTGCGCGCGACTCACTGGCGCCGGCCATGCTGCACGATTACAACGTACCGACGGACGATGTGACGTTCGACGACGACGCCCTCGCCGCGCTTGTGCGCAGCTACACAATCGAGCCCGGCGTCGACGAACTCGATGGCTTGGTTCGCAAGGTTGTGCGGCGGGCACTGACCCGTCGAGCGTTGCGTGGCGAATCCTCGCCCCTCGCCATCGCGATCGAAGACCTGGGACCTACGGTTGGCCGCCCAACGAGGCTGAGCATTAATCGTCGCCGGCGTGAAACACCCGGGCTAACCGCCGGCGTGGTTGTACGACGCGGCGGCGGAGTCCTGGGACACATTGAAGCCGTGCATATGCCAGGCGCTGGACGGATCCGCATCCTGGACTCGATGGGCGCAGACTTGACCAGCCGCTACACCGTCGTGCCGTCGTACGTGCGTTCGCGACTCTCTGACCTGGGCGTGTCGGCGCGGTCGCTCGAAGAGTTCGACACCGACCTGCTGCTACCGGCCAGCGAGCTCCCTGACGATGAAGGCGCCCTCGCCATCGCGGCGGCAATTGCCATGATCTCGCTCAAGCGCGACCGGGCGGCCGATCCCGAATTTCTGGCCATCGGCGGCATGACAGCGCACGGGCACGTTCGCCGGGCCGAGGGCGTGCACGCAAAAATCCTGGCGGCGCATCGCGGTGGTATTCGCCGAGTGGTTCTGCCGCGCCAGAACGAGCACGACTTGGACGGCATCCCCGCGCAACTGCACGACGCCATAACGTTCATCCCTATCGACGAGGCGGGCCAGGGCATCAACGTGGCGCTGCGCTAGGAGCGCACGCGGCGAGGAAATCCGTCAGACCTAACCTCGGCTACCCTCCAAAGCAGTTGGGCGGCTGACCGGCCGCGCCCGGCCGTGCGCGAAACAAGCTGCCCGCGTGAGGCTCCGCGTCTTCAGGGATCAAGCGCGCAGCCGAGGTGACGTAGAGATCTCGCGCGTCGGCGCCGCCGAACGCACAGCTCGACGTTTGGCTCGCCGGGAAACGGAGCAGACCTCGCTCGCTTCCGTCAGGTGCGTAGTGCACGACCCGCGAGCCGCCCCAATACGCCACCCACAGGTCGCCGTTCGCGTCAACCGTCATTCCGTCTGGCAGGCCGTTGGCCCCGTCCACCTCAATCACCGGGCGCCGGTTGGTGATCGCGCCGTCGTCCAGGTCGAAATCAAAGACATCAACCCTTTGGGTCAAGCTGTCTATGAAGTACATCAACCTGTCGTCGGGACTCCAGTCGATACCGTTGGAAATCGAGACTCCGTCCAGCATGGTGCGCACACTCAGGTCCGGATCCAACCGGTAGAGTTTGCCCAGGCCCGCCGGACTGGACTCGTCGTAGGCCATGGTGCCGGCCCAGAACCGCCCGTGCCGGTCACACTTCCCGTCATTCATCCGCATGGCCGGATCGTCGGACCCGACTTCGACCAAGACCGTCTGTGAGCCGTCCGCGCCAAGCGCACGGAATCCATCGGCGGCGGCCAAGACCAGTCCGCCGCTGGACCTCACGGCGACGGCGCCAACGTCGATTCCAACGTCCATGCACAGGTCTTGTCCGGTCGAAGGGTCGAAGCGATGCACGGCGGCACCTGTTATGTCGACCCAGAGCAGGGTTTCGGATTCCGGATCCCAGATTGGGCCTTCGCCTACTTCGGCACGCGTTCGCACGACGACTTCAGGTTCCATGGTCCACTTCCCCGCGCCCGGGCTGTCGGCTCGCGCGCATTCTATGGCCGCGGTCGAACCATTCCCACGACGACCGACCCGGCCGAGCAGAGGCGCCTCAGCGGAAGCAACCCGTTCGTATACTCGGCGCTTGATCGTCCCGCTCCAATGCCCAAGGGAGTCGTCCGTGACGCTGGTGACCAGCCTGTCCGCGCGTGAAATTCTGGACTCGCGCGGGAACCCGACCATTGAGGTGGAAGCCAGCCTGGAGAGTGGCGGGTGCGGCCGCGCCATCGTGCCCTCGGGCGCCTCGACGGGCGAGCACGAAGCGCATGAATTGCGCGACGGCGACGCCCAGCGCTATCGCGGCAAGGGCGTGCTACGAGCCGTCGAACACGTCAACGACGTGATTTCCCTTGAGATCGAAGGCGAAGATGCGGTCAACCAGGCCGCCATGGACACGCGGCTCCTGGCGTTGGACGGAACGGCGAATAAGAGCTCGCTGGGGGCCAACGCAATTCTGGGCGTCTCGCTGGCGCTGGCTCACGCCGCCGCCGACGGTCTTGGCCTGCCGCTCTACCGCTACCTTGGCGGCGTAGGCGCCACCACGCTGCCCGTCCCCATGCTGAACATCATGAACGGCGGCCGTCACGCCGCCGGCAGCACCGATTTCCAGGAGTTCATGGTGATGCCGGTGGCCGCGGGATCCTTCACGGAAGCGCTGCGCACCTCGGTCGAGATCTACCACCAACTCCACGACGTGCTGTCGGAGCGCGGGTTTGGAACCAGTGTGGGCGATGAAGGGGGATTTGCCCCCAGCCTGGGGTCCAATGCCGCGGCCTTTGAGGTGATCTTGGAGGCCATCGAGCGGGCGGGCTACGAAGCCGGGCGCGACGTCTTCCTGGCGATCGACGCCGCCGCTTCCGAGTTAATGGATGACGAGGGCCGCTATGTGCTGGCGCAGGAAGGTCGGACGCTCACGGGTCCCGAACTCGTTGAGTTGTGGGCCGAGTGGGTCGAGCGATTCCCCATCGTGTCAATCGAGGACGGACTGGGCGAGAACGACTGGGACGGCTGGAGCGCGCTGACTGAAGCCATCGGTGATCGCGTGCAGTTGGTGGGCGACGATCTACTCGTGACGAACACCGACCGCCTGCGTCAGGCCATCAAGCGGGGCGCCGCCAATTCGATTCTGATCAAGGTGAACCAGATTGGCACGCTGAGCGAGACGCTGGAGGCCATCGACATGGCCCATCGGGCGGGCTACACCGCCGTGATCTCGCACCGGTCAGGCGAAAGCGAGGACACAACCATCGCGGACCTGGCGGTAGCCACCAACGCCGGCCAGATCAAGACCGGCGCGCCGGCCCGCACCGACCGCGTGGCCAAGTACAACCAGCTGCTGCGTATCGAAGCCGACCTGGCGGATGCCGCCAGATACGCGGGCTCTCGCGCCTTTTCGAGTATTCGCCGGAACTGGACATGAACCCGGCGGGGCTTCGCCGGCTCCTGGCCGACGTGGCGGCGGGCGCAACCTCAACTGACGATGCCTTTGAGCGATTGCGCTCGTTCCCAACCGATCACCTGGGCTTCGCCCGCCTGGACACCCAGCGCACGCTGCGAACGGGTATCCCCGAGGTCATCTATGGCGCCGGCAAGACGACGGCCCAGATAGCCGCAATCGCCGAACGGCTGGCCGACAGCGGGTCTCCGGTACTCGCGACACGAGTCACTCCCGCCATGGCCGAGGCCGTGCTGGCCAAGCTGCCCAGTGTTCGGTACCACGAGACGGCCTCAATGCTGACCGCGCCGGGCCGCGAGCCACTGGAGCGGCTCGGCCAGGTAACCGTGGTTTCCGCCGGAACCTCGGACCTGCCGGTTGCGGAAGAAGCGGCGATTACCGCCGACGCGCTGGGCGCGCACGTGGAGCGCGTCTACGACGCCGGGGTGGCCGCCATACACCGAATCCTGGCCGAACGCCCGGCGCTGCAAAGTGCCGACGCTCTGGTGGTGGTCGCCGGCATGGAGGGAGCCCTGCCCAGCGTGGTGGGCGGCCTGACGGACCGACCGATCATTGGGGTCCCGACGAGTGTTGGCTACGGGGCCGCGTTTGGGGGGCTGGCCGCGCTCCTGGGAATGTTGACCAGCTGCGCGCCCGGGGTGTCCGTGGTGAACATCGACAACGGCTTCGGCGCGGGCGTGCAAGCGACGCTGATCGCCCGCCGAGCGGCGGGTGCGTCCGCATGACAACGGCCTATTTCGACTGCCAGGCCGGCGCCAGCGGAAACATGGTGCTGGGGGCACTGCTCGATGCCGGGCTGGACAAGGCGCGCCTGCTGATCGAGCTATCGAAGCTGGACCTGCCGCCATGGAAGCTTCGTGACGAGCGTGTGCGGCGTGGCCTGATTGAGGCCCGGCTGGTCGACTTTGAGATTGAAGATCGCGGCGGTCACCATGCGTACGCCGACATCGACGCTCGGATCGCCGCCGCAGGCCTGAAGCCCGAGGTGAGGACCCAGGCGCGCCAGGTCTTTCGCCGCATCGCGGAAGCCGAGGCTCACATTCACGGCACCGACGTTGGCGAGGTCGAGTTTCACGAGGTCGGGGCCGCCGACTCGGTGCTGGACGTGGTTGGCGCCATTGTGGGCTTTGATCTGCTGGCCATTGATCGGGTTGTGGTGTCGCCAATCAACACAGGCAGCGGCTGGGTGGAAACGGCGCACGGACGGCTCCCGGTGCCTGCGCCCGCCACGGTGCGTCTTCTCGCCGGCAGCGGCGCCGTCGCCTATGGATCGGATGTGAAGTTCGAGCTCCTGACGCCGACCGGCGCCGCCGTCCTCACGCACGTGGCTGACGACCATGGCCCCCTGCCGGCGATGCGTGTGCTGGGAGCCGGCTACGGCGCCGGAACCGCCAGGCTGTCCATCCCCAACGTGCTACGCGTGACGCTTGGAGAGACCCTCGGCGCCGACGAAGCCGACACCGCGGTCGTGATCGAGACCAACATCGACGACATGAACCCCGAGGCCTACGAATACGTGACGGCCCGGCTCTTTGCCGCCGGCGCGCTCGACGCCTGGACGACGCCGATCGTGATGAAAGGGGGCCGGCCCGCCACGCAACTGAGCGCTCTTGCACTGACCGAAGCGGCGCCCGCGCTGATCGACGTGATCCTGAGCGAGACGACCACGCTGGGCCTGCGCACCCACCAAGTCCAGCGCACCAAGCTGCAACGCGCGAGTTTCAGCGTGACAACCCCTTACGGCGATGTCCGAGTCAAGGCTTCCTACCTGCACGGAGCGCTGCGGGACGTGGCGCCCGAGGCCGCGGACTGTCGCAGGATTGCGGCCGGGCGCGGCGTCGTCTGGCGAGACGTGTACGATGCCGCCAGGTCCGCCGGTCGCGAGGCCGCGCCCCGCAGACCCGAAGCGACAACCTAAGGTTTCACCCATGCGCGAATCTGATTCCCAAGTCATTCCGAGCACCCAGGCCGAGGTGGTACGCCTCAACGAGACCGCCGTTGGAACTGTTCGGGCCGATCACGTCGTATCCAGCCGCACAACCATTCGTCGTGCCGACGCTCGGCAGGTCGCGGCTGACCGTTCCCTGATGTTGGTGAACCGCGCGGACCAGCTGCACGTGACCCGTAGCGCGCTGGGCGGCGCGACTTCGGCGCGCACCCAGGTTCGCAACGGCGCGGTAGGCATCAACGTCAGCGGAAACGCCAGGCTGGAGAACGTGGCGGCCAGCTGGGTCGTGGCAGGCAACATTCAGGCCGACCGGGTGTTGAGCCTGGCCGTGGTGGGCGGAAATGTGTCCGGCAACGTGCGCAGTCTGTTCGGCACACGCTCGGCTATCGCGTTCGGTATCGCGCTTGGGGTTTCATCGTTGGTCGCACGCTTGATTGGGCGGCTCGTGCGCTAGCGGGACTACGGCAGCGGCAGGCTCACGGGCCGACCCTGGGCGGCTGAAATATCGGCGGCGATGCACGCCTCGTGGGTGTTGATTGAATTCGCCAGGCTTACGTGCGACTCCTCGCCGCGCTCAATGCAGTCCAGCAGGTGCGCCGCCTGGCCGTGGAAGGGATGGTCCGTCACATCACCGCTGTCGGGCAGCACCGTGGGTATTTCGGCGTAGTCGGTCTGACCCGGAAGCGTGCGGCTGAACACCCGGTTGTCGAGCATGTTCCCCTGATCGCCAAAGAGCGAAATACGGAACTTGTAGGGCGCACAGTCGTCCAGGTTCGAGAGGGCCTTGCCAATCGCGCCGCTGGCGAACTTGCAGATCATGACGGTGGTGCCCGGGTACTCGAACCGGTCGCTGCCGGTCACCGCGTAGGCGCTCACCTCCACGATGTCGCTGTCGGTGAAATAGCGCAGCGCGTCCACGGCGTGGCAACCGGCGTTCAGGAACGATGAGCGCCCCTGGGCCGCCGTTCGGGACCACTCGTACTGCGCGTACCAGGGCCCAAGCCCATGCACGTAATCGACCTCAGCCATGTAGAGGCGACCAAGGGCCCCGTTGGCCAGCTGGGCGCGTATCACGTCGAACAGCGGGTTCCAGCGCAGCACGAAGCTCACCACGGACCTGACGCCAGCGACGGCTATGGCGTCACGCATGGTCCGCAGGCTGTCCAAATCGAGCGCCGCCGGTTTTTCGATCAGCACGTGCTTGCCGGCATTTGCCGCGGCGATCGTGTTCGACGGGTGCAAATCGTGCGGCGTGCATACGGACAGGATGTGCACGTCGTCGCGGGCGAGGACAGCGCTCAGATCGGTCTCGATCGCCACGTCGGGGCGCCCTGTTTCCCGCGCCACGCGCGCGGCGGATTCCGCGCGCCGGCTCGAAACGGCCACCACGCGCGCCCGTGGATCGGCGTCAAACGCCCGCACGTGCTCGGCGGCAACCCAGCCGGCCCCATGCACCGCCACGCCGTATTGCCGCACAGTCAAGCCTCCGGGAACCGGCCGGCGATTCTACTCGGCGGCGCATCCGCGCATAATCACGCAGACCGGACGGGAGAAGTCGTGTGTTCGACGAAGAGTTCCGCACCTACGACATTGATGCGCCCGAGGTACGCGCCCTGCAAGGCGCGATGCCGCAGGCGACCTTTGCCCTGGTGGAGGGTCTGATGGGTCGCTGGCAGCAGGCTGGGATGCCGTTAAGGCCCGCACGTCGCGGCTTTGCCTTCCAGGCGCCCCACGGCGAACGCTTGACCACCGTGGCCTGGGTCTACGCGCCGGACCGCCGCCATCCGGTCGCACGAATAGAGGTTGCGCTGGACTTGCTGCTCAGGCGTGGCGTTTCTCCCGAGCAGATCGACGGGTTACGCGACGACCTGACCCGATTCCCAACCCACGGTCCCGGGGACTCCGAATCACTCGTGGAGCTGCCACTCACCGATGACCTGGGCGGCAGCGACATGGAACGCCTGGCCGCAACCTTGGCGCAGTTTGGCCTTTCCCTCGCTTAACAGCCGCCCGGGGCCCTCCGCGGTTCGTAGGGCGCGCTGGGGAACGATGGCGGTTGTTGCCAGCGGGGTCTTCATGGCCACGCTGGATGCCAGCATTGTCAACGTCTCGCTGCCCACGCTCGTCCGCGACTTGGACGCGCCCTTCGACCGCGTGCAGTGGGTCACGTTGGCATATGTCATCGCCATTACGAGCCTTTTGCTACCTGCCGGTCGGCTGGCGCAGATGCGGGGCGCCAAACGGCTGTACCTAAGCGGATTCCTGGTTTTCACGTTTGGCTCGCTCCTGTGCGGCCTCGCGCCGAATGTCGGTCTGCTCATCGCATCTCGAGTCGTACAGGGCATCGGCGGCTCGATTATCCAAGCCCTTGGACCGGCGTTGGTGGTCGACGCGTTCCCGCCGAGCCAGCGGGGCAAGGCCATCGGCTTCATTTTGTCGGCGGTCTCCATAGGGCTTGTCAGCGGCCCCGTGGTGGGCGGTTTTATTTTGGGATCCCTGGGGTGGCCCTTCATCTTTCTTGTGAACGTCCCGGTTGGCCTGGCGGCGGTGGCGCTGGGCGCGCGAATTCTGCCGCAGGGGGCGGGCGGTATCGGGGGTCGATTCGACCGGCGTGGGGCCGCCTTGCTGATGATCGGTCTGACCCTTCTCGTGTTTGGCCTGAACCGGATCCAGACGCTGGGCATCGGATCGCCGGCCGTCATCACCCTGGTCGCGGCAGGGCTGGGACTGCTGGTGGGCTTCGGCTGGTGGCAGACGCGAACGCCGTGGCCAACGATCCAGCCGGGCATGTTTCGCATGCCGGACTTCACAGCCGCCACGCTGGCGGGCTACCTGACATTCGCCGGCGCGGCAACTCAGATTCTGCTACTGCCGTTCTTCCTGCAGCGCGTGCTGGATTTACCTGTGCAGCAGGTTGGGCTGCTCATGGTCACGGTGCCGGCACTGATGGGGCTGCTTGGAACCCCCTCCGGAATACTGGCCGACCGAACAAGCCCCCGTACCGTCGGTGCGGTGGGAATCGGACTCGTCGCGGTTGGACTGTCGCTGCTCTCCCAGCTGACGGCCGACACGCCTCCCTTGGCGGTCGTTCCCCGACTTGCGGTAATCGGGGTGGGGATGGCCATGTTCAATAGCGGGAACGCGAGCATGTTGATGGGCGCCGCCGCCGCGGAGCACCGCAACCAAGCCAGCGCGGTTCTGGCGCTGGCGCGCAACATGGCGCAGGCCACTGGGCAGGCACTCTGGGGCACCATCTGGGCGTCGATCGTGGTCTTGCAGCTTGGAGTGTCAGGCCCGGACGCAGCGGCCGGTCCCGACACCGTCGGCGCCTTCAGAATCGTATTCGGCGCAGCCGCCGGGGTCGTGCTTCTGGGGATACTTGTCACGCTCGCGCCGTTGCTGCGCTCGCGATCAACGCACTAGGCGAGTTGGCGAAGATCAATCACTGGCGCACCGACTGATGCGTCCGGGGCCTCCACCGACGCGGCGCCAGGCCGCAATGGGTCCGGGGACTCGTCTGGGCCAACGCCGCGCAGTCGCTGCAACAAGGCGATTCCCTTGCGGGTATCGCTCGCCATGCGCGCCGGGACCTGGCTGCGAAGACGCAGCCGAAACCGCCAGTAGGTGAAGTCCTTCCAGATATCCCAGCGGATGCGTTCACCCTGGGGCATCCCGCGCTCGGCGCGGTAGGCAGCCAGCAGCTCCTCGAGCGACTGGCCGTAGATCAGTAGATACGCGTTGGAGGAAGCGCGATCAAGCGGATGGGCCTTGGCCGCCTCAAGTTCGACCGCGTGCACCACGGCTTCCTCGACATCGATGCCATAGAAGTAGTTGAGGTAGGCCTTGTAACGGGTCTCGCCAAGAGCGCTGGCAAACGAATGGCGGGAGACATACACAGGCGCGCGCCCGTGAAACCTCAACGCATCCCGCTCCGCCCGCGGAACCGCGTCGCGCCGGCTCGCGGCTATGCGGTCGACCAGTAGGACCAGGTCCAACGCTTCACGCGCGACGAGATAGGTGAGGCGACGCCCCTGGTGTGTTTCGGCCGCCAGACGCCATTGACCGCATGCTCGCAGCGCCGCCCGATACCAATGCATGCCGGCTTCGAGGTCAATATCGAAGCGCCGCAGCGGATCGGGCGGCGGCTCGGGCACGTCGCCTGGCGGAACGACCGTCGGCTCGAGGGGCTGGTCTGACAGCCGAGTCTTCCCTTCGTGCGCGAACCCATGCGTACCATGCATTGTGCTCGCATCTCGCGATCGGTTTCGACACGCGCATGCGCTACCGGGTCCATTGCGATGGCGCCAGCCGAGGCAATCCAGGGGAAGCTGCGGCTGGTGTGGTGATCTATGACGCCTTCGGCGCTATCGCCGGACGCATCGCGGTGCGTCTGGGCGTGCTGACCAACAACCAGGCGGAATATCAGGCAGTGCTGGCCGGCATGCGGCTGGTAGCGCAACTCCGGCCGACCGCCATCGAGTTTCGCCTCGACAGCGAGCTGGCGGCGCGCCAACTGTCCGGGACCTGGAAGATCAAGAATCCCGGACTGCGCGACTTGGCCGCAAGCGTCCGGGCAGCCGCGCCGGACGGCGTGCCGGTGCGCTACGTGCACGTTGCGCGGGCTGAGAACGCTCTGGCTGATCGACTGGCGAACTGGGCACTCGACCACACCTCGCCGGAGAACGCGCACCCGTTCTAGGCGCCACGCGCGCCGGACATTCGATCGTGCGCCGCGGAATTTCTGTGGGGATGTGGGCATTGGTTTTGACACGGGGTGGGGGATATGCTTCACTTCTCAAGCCAAACAGCCACAGTTGTGGTGATTGGTGGGTTCTTGTGGGGAAAAAAGGGGTAGGCTTCGGCCGAAACACGGGGCATGGCCAGTTTCAAGGGGACCTATGTCCACTTGCTGGACGCCAAGGCACGCCTTGCGTTTCCCAGCCGGCTCCGCGCGCAAATTCCCGAGGGGGGCACATTGACCGTCAGCGCCGAAAGCTGCCTCACGTTTTACCCGGCAGCCCTGTGGAGCAACGTGGAAGGCCAGTTGGCCACGCTGGACTCGCTGAACCCCGACGCCCGCGACACCAAGCGGCAACTCTTCGGATCCGCCGAGGACGTGACATTCGACAAGCAAGGCCGAATTCCGATTCCTATCCACCTACGCGACCACGCGGGACTGACCAAGGAAGTGGTTGTGCTGGGTGTAGGTGACGTGATTGAACTATGGGACGCAACGGCCTGGCAGAAGCGGCAAGTCCGCATCGTCGCCGATGCGTCCGACATCATGCGGCGCGCCCGTGGAGGCGTACCGCACTCCCCTTAGGGTGTTCTGTGTGGGGCGCGGCGCCTCCCCCGCGCCCCACACACACCGATCCTTGTGACAGCCGCGGCAAGCGGACATGTGCCGGTTCTCTGCGAAACCGTGGTGGACCTACTGCGGCCATGTCTGCCCGGGCTGACCGTGGACGGAACGGCCGGGCAAGGCGGGCACACGCAGGCCCTGCTGGACGCCGGGGCGGCACGGATGCTGGTGATCGATCTCGACCACGCCGCGGTTCGCCTGCTCGCCGAGCGCTTCCGGAGCGAGACGCGCGTGCAAGCACTGCATGGCAGCTATGCCGACCTGCCCGAACTGCTCGGCGCGGCGCGGCCGACCGGTGTGCTGTTGGACTTGGGCGTGTCGTCCCGGCAGCTGGAAGCAGCGGAGCGTGGATTCTCGTTCCGCCTGGAAGGACCGCTCGACATGCGGTTTGACGTCACGGCGGGAAGTCCAGCCGCTGAACTAGTGAACCGCTTGCCTGAAGCCGAGTTGGCGGCCCTGCTACGCGAGTTCGGCGAAGAGCGGCGCGCGCGCGCGGTCGCGCGCCGGATCGTTGCCAACCGGCCACTCCAATCCACGACGCAGCTGGCGCGGGTAGTCGCCGGCGCGTTCCCGGGACGCCGCCGCCTGCACCCCGCCACGCGCACGTTCCAGGCCCTCCGCATCGAAACGAACGCCGAATTAGTGGTGCTAGGTCAGGGGTTGGCAGGCGCTCGTCAGGCGTTGCAGGAGGGCGGCCGACTGGCAGTGATCGCGTTTCACAGCCTGGAGGACCGGATCGTCAAGCACACATTTCGCGCCTGGGCGCTCGAGGGCCACGGCGAAGTCCTGACCCGGCGTCCGATCCGAACCGACCGCACGGAAGCGCAACGCAACCCGCGCGCCCGCAGCGCTCGGCTCCGCGTGTTTGCCAAGGCAGACCGCGTCTGATGGCCCTTCGACAAGAACCCCTACTGCGCGACACGACCTGGCCAATCCGGGTCACCCGCTGGGTGCCGCCAACCATCCCGGTGTCGCGCCTTGTCCTGGTGGTCATCATCGCGGCGTTCGTACTGGCAATGGTGTGGGTTCAGCAGACACAAACCCTGGTACGGCTTGGCGGGGAGATTCAGCGGCTGGAGCACCGGTTGGAAACGGTTGAGCTGGATCGGCAACAAATCCTGGCTGAGCTGGCCGTGCGGAACGACCTGTCCAGAGTCCAGCGCATCGCGTTCACCGAACTTGACATGCGCCAACCGCGGAAGCCGGTCTTCACGCGGGCGCAACCGCTGCCGCCCGGCGTCTCATTTGACCTGCCGCTGTGGGCCGCGCCAACGCCACCGCTCGTGGACCCCCCTTGGTGGGAATCCATGATCCGAGAGATCAGTGCGCGAATCACACGGCTTGCGGAATAGCCGCAAATCCCCGGTCGACCGGGGGGGGCCGCCGGACCCTTCACGGCGACTGGTCCTCATGCTTGGCGGCGCCGTGGCGGCGGCCAGCGTGCTGGGCTGGCGCCTGTTCGACTGGCACGTCCAGCAGTCCGAGAGTCTTTCGGCCCGCGGCGCGAGCGCTCTGCTGACGCGCAGCGAGATCAGTCCACGGCGCGGCAGCATCTTTGACCGCAGCGAGGATGTTCTGGCCATCAGCCGGGGCGCCGTACGCGTGGTGGCCGATCCGTTTGCCATTCAGGAACATTCTGACCCGTTCGAGATTGCCGACCGCCTGAGCGGGCTGCTCAACCTGGACGCCGTCAGCGTGGGGGAACGCCTGGGCAATCCCGACCTGCGGTATGTGGAAATCGCGCGCGGCCTGATCGACGAGCCGGCCAAGGCGATGGAGGAAGCTATCCAGGATGGGCAGCTGCCCGGCGTGCGCCTGGACCCCGATCGAGTGCGCGTCTACCCCAACCAGGCGTTGGCCGCGCACGTGCTGGGGTTCGTGGGCGAAGGTTCGGCGCGTCCGGGGGATGTCGTGGGTCAGGCGGGGGTTGAAGCCTGGTACAACGACGTGCTCGGCGGCCAGTCAGGGCTTGTCAGTTCCGACATCGACCGCCTGGGCCGTCGCATCCCGACCGGCCGCTACGCGCTCCAGCCGCCGCGCCACGGAGCGCATGTGACGCTATCGATCGACCGCACGATCCAGCACATTGCCGAGCAGGAACTCGAGGCCGCCATTGAGCAGTTCGGAGCGAATGCCGGCACCATCCTGATCACTGATCCGCGGACGGGAGAAATCCTGGGACTTGCGAACCGTCCCACCTACGACCCGGGCCGCGTGCACACGTATCACGAGTTTGGCCCCGAGTTCGCCAACCGGGCGTGCAGTCTCATCTATGAGCCAGGCAGCACCTTCAAACTGGTGACAATGGCCGCCGGGCTGGATGTCGGCGCCGTGCGACCCGAGACGACCCACAATCTCCCCGGAGTCGTGACGTACTTCGGGCAGAAGTTCAGGAACTGGGACGAGCGCACGTACCCGAGCCAATCGATGGTCAGCGTCCTCCAGCACTCAAGTAACACCGGCATGATCTTCGTCGCCGACACGATTGGCGCCAACACGTTCTACGAGTACGTCACGCGCTTTGGCTTTGGCGCGCGAACCGGTATCGACCTGGCCGGCGAAGTGCCGGGTATTGTTCGGCGGCGCGGTGACCAAGGCTGGTTTCTTCCCGATCTGGCCTCCAATTCGTTCGGCCAGGGCATTTCCGGTACTCCGCTGCAGCTGGCGACCGCGGTTGGGGCCATTGCGAATGACGGCCTGATGATGCGACCGCACGTTGCTCGAGCGGTCACCCGCGCCGACGGCCGCCGAGAGACTATTGAGTCGCAACCCATTCGCCGGGTTGTTTCACGTGAAACAGCCCAGACGCTCATCAAGATGATGGAAGCAGCTGAATCAGGCGTGGCGGGCAATCTTGCACTTGTCCCGGGCTACCGAACCGCGGGCAAAACCGGAACGTCCGAGATCGCCTCGAGCGGTCGGTTTCTCGAAGACACGTCCATCGCGTCGTATGTCGGTTTCGGCCCCCTGGAACTCCCCAGGGTGCTCGCCCTGGTCGTCATTGAACGGCCGCAGACCGCGTTCTTTGGCGCTCATGTGGCATCGCCCACCTTTGCGCGAGTCATGCGCCGGGTGTTCGCGCATCTTCGGGTTCCCCCGCGGACACGCCAGACATGAGCGCGACAACTGGCGGCTGGCTGGCCAGCAGGCTTCCGAATTGGCCGGCGCGAGACCCCTACCTATTGCTGCTGACATTCATCCTGCCGCTGGGCGGCGTGGTGCTGGTGGCGAGCGCGCGGGTACCCGTGGTACTCGGCGGTGACTCGGTGTTTGAGCGCGTGTCTGTCCAGCAGATGGTGTTGGCCGGTGTTGGTGTCGTGCTGGCCCTGGGGCTCAGCGCGGTCAATTACCGGCGCTACGCGCAAATTGCCCTGCCGGCCTTTGGGGGCGCCATCGTCGCCTTGATCGGCGTCCTCTTTGTTGAAGACGCCACCGATCTCTTCGCGGCGCGGCGCTGGTTTCGCGTCGCCGATCTGACTCTGCAACCAAGCGAGTTCGCGAAGGTTGCCCTGGTGGTTGTGCTGGCGGCGCTGGTACATCACTACGGCGGAAGAATCCGCGAGTTTCGGGTGTCGATCGTCTATCTCGGCACCGTCATTTCCCTGGTTGTAATCCCGATTGTCCTGGAACCTGACCTGGGGGCGGCCATCACCATCGCCTTCGTTGGCTTTGTGATGATTTTTGCCGCGGGCGCCCGGCTGTGGCACCTGCTCGTGGGCTTCGCCGCATTGGCCCCGGTGGCGGCCATCTCCCTGGCTCAGAATGCCTACCAGTGGGAACGCCTGCTGACCTTCGTCAGCGGCGACCCGGATATCAACCGGACGGGCTACCAGGCGGCGCAAGCGCAGATTGCCATGGGTTCGGGCGGGATCACAGGGCGCGGGCTCGGCCTGGGAACGCAGAAATTCAGGCTGCCGATTCCCGACTCAGACGCGGTTTTCGCGGTTCTCGGCGAGGAATTCGGCCTGATCGGAACCGGCCTCGTGCTGGTGCTCTTCCTGGCACTGTTCGTGCGCGGAATTCAGATTGCCGCCTCGACCGACGATGTGTTCGGCCGGATGCTGGCCATCGGCATCGTGACGCAACTGTGTTTTCAAGCGTTCATAAACATGGCTGTGGTGACGGGACTGACACCAGTGACGGGTATCACGCTGCCCTTCATCAGCCGCGGCGGCTCATCGCTGCTCGCCTCGATGATCATGATGGGCATTCTGATGAATGTCGCCCGACAGTCCGACCTGGGACGCAGCCCATGAGGCTTGTGCTCGTCGGCGGCGGCACCGCCGGCCACATCTTTCCGACAATCGCCGTGGCTCGTCAGCTCGCCACGCTCACCGGGTCGGCGGCTGATCTCACCGCCGTCTGCGGGTCCCGTGAACTAGACCGGCTGCTCTACAGGGATGTTGAGCTTGAAGTTATCCCGTTGCCCGCTCGCGGCATCGTGGGTGTTGCCTGGTGGCGGCTGCCGTGGCGCGGCTGGCTGCTCATGCAATCGCTCCTGACCGTTTGGCGTGACTTCAGCAAGCGTCGCCCGGATGCCGTGATCGCCAGCGGCGGCTATGTCAGCGCCCCGGTGCTCCTTGTCAGCTGGCTGCGGCGCATTCCGTCAGTGATCTTCTCGGGTGACGCAGCACTTGGCTGGGCCACGCGCGTAATGGCCCCGCTGACGTCGGTGGCCACAATTGCGTTCGAGGAAGCGCGTAGCCAGATCTGGCGTACGCCGGTCGAACTAACGGGATATCCGCTTCGCGCCTCGTTCGCAGCGCCCGATGCCTCAGCCGCTCGCGCGGTGCTCGGCGTACCCGGCGATCACGCCCTGATTGTCGTAATGGGCGGCAGCCAGGGTGCGCATGCAATCAACGAGGCTCTGCGTGTGGATCTGAAGCGCCTTCTCGAAGTGGCGCACGTAGTACATGTGAGCGGTCAACGCGACTTTCAGCCCCTCACGGTCGAACGCGACCGTCTGCCCGCTGCGCTGCGAACGCGGTATCACCTGCACGATTTCATCCACCAGGGGTTTGCCGACCTGCTGGCCGCGGCCGACATTGTGGTCAGCCGCGCCGGCGCTACCTCGGTCGCGGAGTTGAGTGCGGTGGGAACCGCCGCCGTGCTCATTCCCGGCGCCTTCGGCGCGGGGCACCAGATTGCAACCGCCGAGGCCATGGCACGGGCGGAAGCGGCCATGCTGCTGCCGGAGTCCGACCTGGCATCCGGGCGCTTGGTCGATGTCCTGCTGGGGGCGCTCACCGACCCGGGACGACTGCGTGCGTTGAGCGCCGCCTCGCGGTCAAGGGGACGTCCACACGCGGCTACCCGTATTGCGCGGATCGGCCTCGACCTCGCGGGCCAGCCTAACGACAGCCGACGCATGATGTCGCCGGAGATCACCCACCCCGCGAGCCGACACGTCCACATCGTGGGCATCGGAGGCAAGGGCATGAGCGCCATCGGCGCGGCTCTGCTCGACCTCGGCAAGACCGTGAGCGGCAGCGATCTCAAACGCTCGTCCCAGGCGGACCGCCTGCAAACCCGCGGGGCACGAATTGCCCTGGGCCACAACGCCGCCCACATCGCAGGCGCCGACATTGTGATTCATTCATCGGCCATAGCGTCGGACAACCCGGAGTTGGCGGCCGCCCGCTGTGACGGCGTGCCGGTCAGCACTCGCGCGGAGGCCGTAGCCGCGCTTTTCAACACCCGCCGCGGAATCGCCGTGGCCGGCACGCACGGCAAGACCACGACTTCGGCCATGACCGCGACCATTCTGCATGGCGCCGGTCTGGCGCCCTCATTTCTCATCGGCGCGGACATTCCATCTCTCGGCGGCGAGAACGGGCGAATCGGAACCGGGACGTGGATGGTGCTGGAAGCCGACGAGTTTGACGACGCGTTTCTGGCCTACCAACCCCGTGTAGCCGTCTTGACGCATCTGGAAGCGGATCATCTCGACCACTTCGGCAGCGTCGATCGCATGGTCGCGGCGTTTGAACAGTTCGTCGACCAATTGCCCGCCAACACCACTCTCGTTGCCCGACGCGACGTAGCGCTGCTGCGACAGGTGGCTGAGCGACACGCCGGCGACCTGATTTGGTTTGGTCCGGGCGGCGACTGGCGCATTGAGCACTACCGCTCGGGAACTCCCGGCCCAACACTCGACATCTCGAGCCCTGGCGGACAGCTGGTGCTGAATCTGCCGGTCCCGGGACATCACAACGCCTTGAACGCGCTGGCGGCGTTGGCGGCCGCGACGCTGGCCGGAGTCGACGCGACGGAGGCCGCACGAGCGCTCGAAGGCTATAGCGGAGCCGAACGCCGCCTGCAACTCCGTGCGAATACATGCGGCGTATCCCTCTATGAGGACTACGCGCACCACCCAACCGCCGTAAGGGCCAGCCTCCAAGCCGTGCGTGAATTGAATCCGAGGCGGGTACTCGCCGTCTACCAGCCGTTGCTCCAGTCGCGGACCCGAGATCTTTTCGAGGACTTCCTGGACGCCTTCGGCGACGCCGATCTGGTGTGGCTGGCGGACATCTACTCGCCACCGGGGCGCGAGGCCCCCATCGGAATCAGCTCGGCAGACCTGGCCTCGGCCGTGCGGCACCCCAACGCGATGGCGCTCTCCACTTCCGATGCAATCGCCGAGCGCGTGCTGGCAGAGGCTCGGGCGGGAGACCTGATCCTGGTTATGGGACCGGAGTCCATCACGCCACTGGCCGACCGCCTGGCGACAAGCATTGCGCAGCGAACCGAAGCATGAGCATCGCGGTGCGCTTCCCGTCCAGGCTCCACGTGCGCGCCCAGGAGCCCATGGCCCGGCATACGTCGCTGGGCGTTGGCGGACCTGCCGACTACTGGATTGAAGTTCGCAGCCTTGACGCGCTGCGCCTGGCCCTGGAACGAGCCGACCACCTGGGTATTCCGCGAACAATCATGGGGCACGGCACGAACACGCTCGTGGCCGACGCCGGCATTGACGGCCTGGTGATCTACAACCGCTGCATGGACTTCACGGCGCACGGCGCAGAAGGACGTGTGCGAGTAGCCTCCGGGCACAGCATGGCGCGCCTGGCGGGGCGTTGCGCGCGGCTGGGCCTCGGCGGTTTGGCCTTTGCCATCGGAGTTCCGGGAAGCGTTGGCGGCGCCGTCTACGGCAATGCCGGCGCGTTCGGCTCAAATGTGGCCGCCGTGCTGGAATCGGCTCTCGTCTGGCGCAACGGACAGGAGCGCGAAACCCCGGCACGTGAGTTCGAGTTCGAGTATCGACGCAGCAATCTCCACAACGACGAGGCCCATCCGGTCGTGCTGGCCGGCACGTTTCGCGTCGAACCGGCTGATCCAGCGGCACTCCGTCACGAATTGCTGACGTTGGCCCGGCGGCGACGCGCAACGCAGCCGCAGGGCCAGAACGCCGGGTCGTTCTTTAGGAATCCGGATGGCGACTACGCGGGGCGCTTGATTGAGGCCACCGGTTTGAAGGGACAGGAACTCGGCGGGGCCTTTGTTTCCCCGGTCCACGCCAATTTTCTCTCAGCCAAGCCAGGCGGTACGGCGCGGGATGTCCTTGACCTGGCCATTGTCGTGCGCGACCGAGTGGCCGAGGTCACGGGCGTGCGCCTTTCGCCCGAGGTTCGCTTGCTGGGCCGCTGGGGCAACCACGTGCAGGCGTTGTTCATATGACCGAAGTTCGCGCCAACCTATTTACCAAGGTGATGTCACTGGTCATCGCGGCCTTCTCCGCGGGCGTGTTGATCTGGTTGCTCAATTCGCCGGTGTTCAACGTACGGGACGTCGCCGTACACCGAGCCGATTCGTCGCCTCCTCCGGCGGTGGATCCAGCCAGTATCGAGGCGGCCGCGCTCCCGCTGGTGGGCGAAAATGTGTTTCGCATCGACACCAGGGCGCTGCAGGACGAGTTTCGGGCGCTACCGGGCGTCGCTGACGCCCTCGTACAAGTGAGGATCGACGGACGGGCCACTGTCACGGTTGCCTACGAGGCGCCGGTCGCGAACTGGATAGCCAACGGACAGAGCTTCCTGGTCAATGCGTCCGGCGAGGTCTTGGCAGAACAGTTTGAACCGGACATACCGCTCACGATCGAGGACGAGTCGCGTCAGCGTATGGCGCCGGGCGACCTCGTCAACGTTGGCGTGCTGTATGCGGCGCATCAGCTACAGAGCAACCTTCCGCTGCTGCGGGTGATACCCAGCCGCATTCGCTACTCGGTCGGGAGGCTGACCGTTGTTGACCATGCCGGCCGCGAACTGGACTTTGGCGATACATCGCAACTCGACGCCAAGCTTGTAGCTCTGCACGCCGTTCTCGAGCAAGCGAACCGCCTGGGCGAGCGCATCGCCAGCGTGGACCTGCGACCGATCGAACGACCCACCTACCGCACGGCTGACGCGCCGGCCCTCGCCACAACCGTTGATCCCAGGGCGCCCTGACATTGTTATGTAATCTGCGTCTTCTCACAGAAGCCTTGTCGCGAATAGTCGAGGTATGAGCCGCAACCGAACCTTTGTCGGACTGGACGTCGGCACCACGAAAACCTGCGCCGTGATTGGGCAGGACTACCGCGACGCGCAACTGCACATTCTCGGTGTGGGCACGGCGCCTTCCTACGGACTCAAGGGCGGCCAGGTCGTTGACGTTGTGCTCACAGTCAAGGCCATCGACGAAGCGATCTACCGAGCCGAGAAAGCGGCGCGAGTACGGGCGTCAGGCGTCGTGACCGGTATCGCGGGAGGACACCTGCAATCGCACAGCCAACGCGGGGAAGTCCACCTGCCGCCCAACGAGCGCGAGGTAGGCGAGCGCCACGTTGGCGCCGTGGTTCGCGGGGCGACCATGTTGAACCTGTCCGAAGACCGCGAAGTCGTGGCCGTTATCCCCAAGACGTTCTCGACCGATCACCTCACCGACGTCTTGGATCCGCGCGGCCTGACCGCGCGCAAGCTGTCGGTTGAAGCCCATGTCATCACCGGCGCCACCAATGCCATGGCAAATCTGGAGCAGTGCGTCGATCAAGCGGGTCTGACAACCCAGGGCCGTGTGCTCCAGCCGCTGGCTTCCGCTCGTGCCTGCCTGATGCCCGAGCACCGGCGTGAAGGTGTCGTGCTGATTGACATTGGAGGCGGAACCACCGACGTAGCCCTGTTCGTGGACGACGCCTGCTGGCACATCGCGGTCATCCCGGTAGGCGGCGCGCTGATCACGGCTGACATAGCCCGTGGCCTTCGGCTGCCGACCAAGGTCGCCGAGGCCCTGAAAATTGAGCATGGCCGGGTGGGGCCGCCAGCCGAGGACGACGACGCAACGGTCACGGTCCCTGGGTTCGACCACGGGGCTCCCGTTGCCGTGCGACGCCACGATCTGTCCGAGGTCGTGACCGCCCGGGTGGAGGAGTTGCTGCACCTGGTGCGAGACGAAATCACGCGCAGCGGTTACTACGACATTCTCCCGGCTGGCGCGGTGCTCACGGGAGGCGGCTCGCGCATGGGCGGACTTCAAGCCCTGGCTGGCGACGTCCTCGATATGCCAGTCGCCATGGGACGCCCACGGGCGCTATGGGGTCTTGGCGACAACCTGCGCGCGCCCGAATTTAGCACCGGCATTGGACTGCTCCTCACGGCCGCCGCGGCGGAAGAGGCCGATGGTTGGGTTGCCGCGACCACCCACCGACACGAGGGTGTCTTGGACCGGCTGGGTGGGTGGATGCGCTCGGTCGTCTCACCGACAGTCCGTTGAACGGCCCCTGACATGATTCAGTTTCGGCATAATGTCGTTACCGTTGTGGCGATGCGTCGTATGCGGTCTGGCCGTCCTAGATTGACGCGCCGCGGAAGGGTGAATGGTCATGGCCGAGAGTGATGGCCGCGGGGGAAGTCGAATCACGCGGCTGACAAGAACGGATCGTGAACCGCGACCCGGCGCGGCGGAGCGCGAGGCGCGACCTCCGATCGGCGGCGACTCGCTGGCCGAACTGAAGGTCGTCGGGATCGGCGGCGGCGGAAGCAACGCCGTGGACCGAATGATCGAAGAACATGTGCAGGGCGTTGAATTCATTGCAATCAACACCGACGCCCAGGCGCTGGTGCGCTCCAGCTCACCCACGCGCATTCGCATTGGCGATAAGGCCACGCGCGGCCTTGGCTCCGGCGGACAGCCTTCGCTGGGACAGAAAGCGGCCGAGGAGTCGCTGGATGAGATTCGCGAAGCCGTGGAAGGCGCCGACATGGTATTCATCGCCGCCGGCATGGGCGGCGGAACCGGTACCGGAGGCGCGCCGGTCGTCGCGGACGTGGCACAAGACACCGGGGCATTGACGGTAGGGGTGGTAACCCAGCCGTTTGAGTTTGAGGGCAGCACCCGCGCCCGCTATGCCGAAGAAGGCATTCGCAGTCTTCAAGAGCGCGTAGACACGCTGGTGATGATCCCCAACCAACAACTGCTAGCTGTCGCCGACCCCAAAATGTCCATGAGTGAAGCCTTTGCCTTGGCTGACGACGTCCTGCGTCAGGCTATTCAGGGCGTGTCGGACCTGATTACCCAGCCAGGCTTGATCAACCTTGACTTCAACGACGTGCGTGCCGTCATGACCCAGTCGGGCACCGCGTTGATGGCCATTGGCGAAGCCCAGGGTGAGGATCGAGCCACGGACGCGATTCACCAGGCCCTCAATAGCCCACTCCTCAACGTCTCGGTGGACGGCGCGCGCGGCGTGCTGCTGAACTTCACCGGCGGCCCGGACATGACTCTGCATGAAGTAAATCTGGCCGCCGAGATTGTGGCCAAGGCCGCGGAGCCGAACGCGAACATCATCTTTGGAACGGTGATCGACGAAGCCATGGAGGGCCGCTTGCAGGTCACGGTCATTGCGACTGGATTCCAGACCGACGCCGCCGAGACGCGCCCGGCGCGGCGGCGCGGCACACGAAGCTCCAGCAGCCCGGTTGTGCGTGAATTGGACTTCTCCAGCCGGTCGCGCGAGTCCAGCGAGATCGAAATTCCGGCCTTCTTGCGTCGCCGCTCGGAAGGCCGCTGAACCGCTTCCACGCATTCCAATGACACCGGCTGCGGACCCCTCCGGGATTGCTGACCGTGTGCTCGCGATCCGGACACGCATCGCGAGCGTTTGCAGCCAGGTTGGCCGCTCGCCCGAAGCCGTGACGCTCGTGGCCGTCTCCAAGTCCTTTGACGCCGCGGCGGTTCGGCACGGACTGGCCGCGGGGCTAACGGACCTCGGTGAGAACCGAGTGCAGGAAGCGCAGGTCAAGATTCCCCGGGTCGACGGCGGTCGCTGGCATCTGATCGGTCAGCTGCAACGCAACAAGGCCCGCACCGCCGTTCAACTCTTTTCCATGATCCATTCCCTGGACTCGGAGCGCCTGGCACACCGTCTGGAAACGGTTCGCGACGGGAAACCGTGCGCCGTGCTGATTCAGGTCAACCTGACGGCGGCGCAAACGCAGGGCGGCGTCGAGCCGGACAAGCTATCTCGGCTTGCGAGCGTGCTCGACCGGGAGACCGGCCTGACGCTACAGGGACTCATGACGATCGGTCCCTTTGACGCCACGCCAGCGGCCAGTCGGTCCTGCTTTCGCCGGCTGCGGGAACTGCGCGATGCGCTGCAAGTGGCCCTGCCCAACCAGCCACTTGCCGACCTTTCGATGGGTATGACGGACGACCTGGACCCGGCGCTCGTTGAGGGGGCCACGATCGTGCGGGTCGGACGCGCTATCTTTGGGGCGCGTTCCCCGGCTCCAGGTCCCTAATTCATCGTGCTCATCGTACTTCTCCAGATTCTGAACTGGCTCGTGAACATCGTCGTGTTCGCGATAGTTGGTCGCGCGATCCTCTCTTGGTTCGTGCGCGACCCTTCGCACCCGGTGATGCGATTGTTGATTGACATCACAGAGCCGATTCTTGGCCCGATTCGTCGGGCGCTGCCCAAGTCCTGGGTGATTGACTTGTCGCCGCTTATCGCAATTCTGGTCGTCCAAGTACTGTGGAGCCTCGTGCGGTCACTCGCACTCGGGTGAGCCGCCGTACCGTGACAGAGCCACCCCATGCCCACCACTATTCGTCTTCGTGTACGAGCCACCCCTGGCTCGCGCTCCACGGCCCTACACCGACGAGCTGACGGGACGCTGGCCGCTCGGATCACCCAGCCGCCGACGGACGGTCGCGCCAACCGGGCACTGATTGAGTTATTGGCGAAGTTCCTGGATGTGCGTCGCGGCGACATCAGCATCGAGCGAGGAGAACGTGGACGCGACAAAGAGATCGCCGTCGCGACTATCGACCCATCCGCCGTGCTGGCAGCCGTCGCTCGCCTGGAGGCCGTGACATGATCCAGCGCCCACGCGGGACCGCCGACCGCTTGCCAAGCGTCGCGCCGGCCTGGCGGACGGTGGCCGAGACGTTTCAGCGTCAGTGCGAACTGCGCGGGTTTGCTCCCATCAGCACACCAACCATCGAGCGCACGGAGCTGTTCGCCCGCACGACCGGCGACGCGACGGACCTGGCACAGAAGGAGATGTACAGCTTTCAGGACCGTGGCGGCGATTCGCTGACGCTGCGGCCCGAGGGCACCGCGCCGGTCGTTCGCGCCTACCTTCAAAACGGTCTGCACAACCTGCCGCAGCCCGTGAAGCTCTACTACATCGCCTCGATCTTTCGTTACGACCGCCCGCAGGCCGGCCGCTATCGTGAACATCACCAGATTGGCGCCGAGGCCCTGGGCGACCCCAGCGCGGCCGTCGACGCCGAGGTGATTGATCTGCTCCGGTCCACGTATCACGCGCTCGGGATTGACGACTTGCGGTTGGAAATCAATTCGCTGGGCGATCCGGACACCCGATCCGCGTATCGTCAGGCACTGGTGGACTACTTCACGCCCCTGGCCGATCGCCTGGACGCCGAAAGCCGCGATCGGCTCAAGACCAACCCACTGCGTATCCTCGATTCCAAACACCCTGTGGTGAAGGAGCTGTGCGAGGGCGCGCCGCGGTCGCTGGACTTCCTTGGCGAACCTGCGCGCGCCCACTTCGCGGAGCTGTGCGAGATGTTGGACGCGCTCGAAATTCCGTTCACGTTGAATCACCGGCTGGTTCGCGGCCTGGATTACTACAACCGCACCGTTTTCGAGTTCATGCCACCCGACGCCGGGTCGCAGAGCACGGTGGGCGGCGGCGGGCGCTACGACTATCTGGCTGAACTGATCGGCGCGGCGCATGTGCCGGGCGTTGGCTTTGGAAGCGGAATCGAGCGCGTGCTGCTCAACCTGGAGCGCCACGGCAGGACCCCGACCAATGTCCCGGGCACGGATGTGTACATCGCGCCGCTGGCGGAAGGCGCGTTAGCCGAGACGATGCGCCTGACCCGCCAGCTACGGCAGGCGGGGACCTCGGCCGAGTCGGGGTTCCGAGCGGCCAGCCCGCGCTCGCACTTGCGGCGCGCGAGTCGGGCCGGCGCCCGCGTTGCCGTGCTGATCGGCGCCCGCGAGCTGGAACGCGGCGTCGTGGCCTTGAAACCGCTGAACGGCGGCGCTCAGGAGGAAGTCTCGCGCGCCGAAGCCGTGACGCGCATCCAGGCAGTGCTGGCGGACGGCACATGATCGCGGTCGTCGACTACGGCGCCGGCAACATCCACAGCGTGGCGCGGGCGCTGCACCGCGTGGGCGCAACCTTCGTCGTCACGGACGATCCGGCCGCCGTGGGCGTGGCCGACGCGATCATCCTGCCCGGCGTAGGCGCCGCGGCAGACACCATGCGAGGCTTGCGTCGCGCACGCGTGGACGACCCGGTAGTGGCCGCCATCGCGCGAGGCGTCCCGTACCTGGGCATTTGCATGGGCCTGCAAGTCTTGTTTGACCGCAGCGAAGAGGACAACGCAACGCCCTGCCTGGGCGTGCTCCCGGGCGAGGTGGTGCGCTTCCCGCCGGGAATGGAAGTCCCGCACATGGGCTGGAACCAAGTGTGCCAGAAGGAAAAGTCGCCGCTATTCGCGAACGTGCCGCAGGCCGCCAACTTCTATTTTGTGCACTCGTACTACGCGCGACCCGCTGACCCCGCCTGGGTGTCGGCGACCACGGACTATGGGATGGACTTCACAAGCGTGGTTCGTCGAGACCACCTGTACGCGACCCAGTTTCACCCGGAAAAGAGCGGCCTGGTGGGGCTACGGATCTACGCAAACTTCATCCGCCTGGCTGGCCAGACACCGGCTCCGGAGTTTGACTGACGGATGGACATCTACGCGGCCATCGACATTCGCGGCGGCAAGTGCGTGAACCTCATCCAGGGCGACTTCGCCCGCGAAACGGTTTACTACGAGGATCCGCGTGAAGCAGCTCGCTACTTCCTGGATGCCGGAACCGACTGGATTCACATCGTGGACCTGGACGCCGCACGCAGCGCCGCTCCCATGCACACCGAGCTCGTGAGCGAGATCATTAGCCTCGCCGGCGCGGTTCCCGTACAGGTCGGCGGCGGAATCCGAACGCTGCAAGCGGTCCGCGATGTGCTGAGTGCCGGAGCTGCCCGCGCGGTGCTTGGCACCGTCGCCGTGCGCGACCCGGCCCTCGTGCGTGCAGCCGTGGCTGACTTCCCAGGCCAGATAGCAGTTGGCGTGGACGCTCGCAACGGGAAGGTTGCAGTCGAAGCCTGGGTCGAGGACAGCACGCTGACGGCGGCCGACTTGGCCGCGATGGCCGCGGACGCGGCCGCCGCCGCGCTGGTGTATACCGACGTCAACCGCGACGGCATGCTGGGCCAACCGAACTTCGAGGGGACGGCCAACCTCGTTCAGCGCCACGGCCACCAGCTAGACGTAATTGCCTCCGGCGGCGTTCACAGTCGGGACGACGTGGCGAGGCTGGCCGAACTGGGGGCCTCGGGCGTCATCATTGGTCGGGCGCTCTATACCGGGGCCGTCACTCTGGCGGACGCTCGGCGCGCGGCCCGGGGATAGCCGATGCTCACGCGGCGTGTGATTCCGTGCCTGGACGTCAAAAACGGCCGCAACGTGCGCGGCGTTCGCTTCTCAGCCGATGTCGACGCGGGCGATCCGGTCGACTTGGCGGCGCGCTACGACAGGGAAGGCGCCGACGAGCTCGTCTTCTACGACATCACGGCCTCGGCTGAAGGCCGCGACATCATGGTGGACCTCGTAGAGCGCGTGGCGTCGCAGGTCTTCATCCCCTTGTCGGTCGGTGGGGGCGTGCGCACCGTCGACGACATGTATCGCATGCTGCGCAGCGGCGCCGAGAAGGTGTCCATCAATAGCGCGGCCCACCGCACGCCTGACCTGATATCCGCCTGCGCCAACCGCTTCGGCTCGCAGTGCGTTGTCCTGTCGATTGACGCGCTGCGCGACGCGGACAGCGACGTGCCGCGCTGGACCGTCTATCTCAACGGCGGACGAGTCCGCACCGAGCTTGACGCCGTGGAAACCGCGCGGCGCGGCCAGGAACTGGGCGCCGGCGAGATTGTGCTCAACAGTATCGACGCCGATGGCACGCGCGAGGGCTACGACGTGGACTTTCTACGCGCCGTTACCGACCGGGTGTCGATTCCAGTGGTCGCCTCGGGCGGCGCAGGGTCGTTGGCGCATCTTCGCGACGCGGTCACGCTCGGGCACGCACACGCGGTGCTGGCGGCCTCGATTTTTCACTTCGAGGTCTACACCGTGCGTGAAGCAAAGGAGTTCATGGCCGCCTCGGGCATCCCCATGCGGCTAGACCCGTACGACTAATCGAACCGTCTTGCGTTCGCTGAAACCGACAAGTCCACATCGGGCGTCTCCACCCGGACATGGCGAACCAGTTATGTCTAGCTGTTATCAGCCGAACCGCGGATGATGTTGTAAATCCAGAAGAGGAGTCCAAGGACGAGGCCTCCGAACGAGACCCCGATCACGAGATAGAACACGACTGTCTGCATTCCGGACTTCCTCCAGATCGGCCCGTACGCGTTGGGGCCTGCTGGCTTGAATTAACCGACCCCAGCCACACGCGAGGCGGGACCGCAACCCGCGATTATGCCTATAAACACACATTCAGGTTTGAGCCACCGCAAACCTGAAAACGCCTCGATTCCGAGTTGCAAAACCACCCCGAATGTGCGACAATAGTGTATCGGACACATTCAGGGAGTCGGCCAATGGGAATCTCGACAGCGGAATTGACGCGCATCGAAGACGTACAGGCAGCCCACCTTGCAGGGAATACGCTGCGCATGTACGGCTCCGGTTGGCGCGTTTGGACACGCTGGATACTAGCACGGGCCAGCGCCGCGCTGCCTGCGAACCCGGACGAAATAGCGGCGTTTCTGGTAGCGCGGTCGGACAAGGTGAAAGTCGGAACCGTGCTGCGAGATTGGGCGAGCATTCGCTACTACCACCAACAGGCCGGGGTTGATATCGTGACGCCGGAGCTTCGGCGCACTGTGAACGGACTGAAGCGCATGAACGCTGGACAAACACAACGTCAGGCCGCGCCGCTCACGCTGGACATACTGGACCGTATGCGCGACTCGCTGGACGTGGAGCGCAAACACTACGCGCTATGCGAAACGCTGTTCGGCGGCGCGCTGCGAATCAGCGAAGCGGCGAAGCTCGTTGCTGGTGACGTAGAACGGCTGGCGCATGGTGGCGGACGCGTGCTGATTCGCACGTCGAAGTCCGACCAATACGGGGACGGCGTGTGGGTGAAGCTGCCTAAACGGACGATAGTTGCGCTGGCGAGCTTGCTGGACTTCCCGCCGGACACGCCGATTTTTCAGACGCGCAAGAAGCGCCACGCGACGGCGGATTACACGCTGGTTCGCTGGATTCGCGTCGCGGTCGCAGCGGTAGGCGAAGACGCCAGCATCTACAGCGGTCACTCCGGGCGCGTCGGTTGTGCCGTGTTCATGTCCCAGCGCGGATTCAATCTGGAC
>JAKZUJ010000143.1:0-15474 GCA_047516685.1 Chloroflexota bacterium
ATGGGCGGCAGCACGCCGAAGGCGTCGGCGGCCAGGAACATGACGTTGCGCGGGTGGCGGCCCAGGCCGTCGGGGATCACGTTGGTCAACTGCGACAGCGGGTAGGCGCCGCGGGTGTTCTCGGTGATCTCCTCGGAGTCCAGGTCGACGAGCCGGGTGTCCGGGTCCATGGGAACGTTCTCGAGCACGGTGCCGAACTGCCGGGTGGTGGCGTAGATCTCGGGCTCGTTCTCGGCTGAGAGCTTGATGGTCTTGGCATAGCAGCCACCCTCGAAGTTGAAGATGCCAACGTCGCTCCAGCCGTGCTCGTCGTCGCCGATGAGCGGGCGGGTGGGCTCCATGGAGAGGGTGGTCTTGCCGGTGCCGGACAGCCCAAAGAACAGGGCCGTCTCGCCGTCCGAGTCCACGTTGGCGGAGCAGTGCATGGGCAGCACGTTCTGCGCGGGCAGCAGGTAGTTCATGACGGTGAAGATGGATTTCTTGATCTCGCCGGCGTAGCGCGTGCCGCCAATCAGGACCAGCCGGCGCGCGAAGTTGACGACGATGAAGGTCTCGGACCCCGTGCCGTCGACGGCCGGGTCGGCCTGGAACTCCGCAAGGTTGATAACCGTGAACTGAGGGTCGTGGTCGGCCAGTTCCTCGGCGCTCGGACGAATGAAGAGGTTGCGGGCGAACAGGCTGTGCCAAGCGTAGGCGCTGACGATACGGACGGGCAGCCGGTAGCGGGAATCGGCGCCGGCATGCAGGTCCTGCACGTACAGGTCGCGGCCCTGCGCGAAGGCGCGGGCGCGGGCAAAGAGCGGCTCGAAGCGCGCTGCCTCGAACGGCTGGTTGTTCGGCCCCCACCACACCTCGTCGGCGTTGTCCGAGTCCTGAACCACCCACTTGTCCTTGGGCGAGCGACCGGTGTGCGGGGTGGTGATGGCGATCAACGGGCCGTGGCTGCAAAGTTCGGCCTCGCCGCGTCGCACGGCGTGTTCGTAGAGCGCGCCAGTGGAAAGGTTCCAGTGGATGGATCCGGTGTGCGTGAGGCCGAGGTCGTCGAGGTTCTGGTTGCGTGCCATGGCAGTCTTCTGGCTCCTGTATGCCTTGTCGAGGGTGCGGCGCGCGGCTAGCGCGGGCAGGGGCGTTGGGGTCGGTGCGGTGATGCCCTCGGGGGCAGCCCCTATCTTATTCGACCGAAGTCGACTGTGGGCGGATCAGACGATGCGTTCGTCCTCGCGCCCGGCGGGACGGCGGCCAGCCGTGGCCAGGCGGGCGGACTCGATCGACTTTCTTCCAGCTTCCAGGGCGCGGTCGTAGTCGCCCAGGCGATAGGCCTCCAGGTGCTCGTCCCAGGAGCCGTCCGGCGTCTTCCCGGGCGAATCCGCCGACGCGAGGTTGGCGCGCGCGTACACGACCATGTCGTCGACGGCCACCTGCTGGGCCACGCACTGGAGGTGCTTGCGGCGCTCCACCGGGTCGTCCAGCGCTACCAGCCGACGGGCGACCGCCGTGAGGCGGTCAATCAGCGTTTCGGCGTAGTGCTCGCCTCGCTCAGGGGAGGCATGGGTGCGCGGGTCTTCGCCGCCAACGCCTTCCGGCCAGCGGTCGGGCGCCGGATCGAGCGCCGTCAGGTCCACGGTAGCCGGCTTTAAGTACTGCATCAGCGACGTTTCGATCGCGGCGGCGTGGTCCATTGGCGGCTCGAGGTCGGTGAGGAGGTGCGCGTCGACGACCGAAAACACCAGGAGCTCCGCCTGCCGCATGGCGGTCAGGGCGGCGCGGCGATAGGCCAGATAGTCCTCGCTGCCACCGTGGCCACCCAGCCAGATCACCACCCCGGCGCCGTTGCGCGCCAGGTAGTTCAGCACCATCAGGGCGTTGGCCTCGATCAAGTCGGGAGCCACGGGCATGCCCAACGGCCAGGGAATCTCGTGCGCCCCGAGAAAGATGGTGGGAAAGACGAGCCCGCCGGTCCGGTCGGCGGCACGACGGCAGATTGCGGTCGACTTCACCGCGTCAAGGCCAACCGCGTTCTGGCGGCCGTGCCACTCCAGCGGACCCGACGGCACGTAGACGCAGGGAAACTCGGCCAGCGCATCCCAGATCTGCTGGGGACGGCAGCGTTCCCAGCGGTGTTCGACCGGTGTGTCCATGCTCATTGCGCCTTGCCCACCCGTCCGATCACGCCCTTCGAGGTGAGATTGGCATACACGTCCCTGGCCCAGGTGACCTCGGAGTCGTCCCGCGGCGCGTAGCCGATGACCCGACGGGCATTCTCCAGTCCCCAAAAGGACCGGGTGTTGTCGGAGATGCCGTAAAAGACCTGCCAGGGCACACCCCACTCGTTCTCGATGTTCTCGGTCTCGATGGACTTGACGAAGAGTTGGGTGAGGTCGCGCGGGCTGATGTAGGCGCCCAGGTTGCGTCGGACCGAGTAGCCTTGGATATCGCCCTGCAGCTCGGTCGGATTGAGTTGGCGCGGGGCGCCAATGCGAATGTGGACGTTCTGTAACTGGCGGCCCAGGGCGCCGGTGGCGAACACGAAGCCCAGGTGCTCGTAGGACTCCTTGGCCCAGCCGTAGTAGTTGTCGGAAAGCGGGCGGATGTCGTTGGTGGGCTGCAGCATGTCCATGTCGCGGCTGCGCAGCAGGTGTTCGTAGAAGTCGGCGGCGTGGTTGGAACTGGCCATCACGACGCGACGCACGTTCTCCTCGAGCGACAGCCGGAACACGTTGTAGGCCATGCGGATGTTGTCCATCTCGCCGTTGAAGTGCTCGCGCACGTCCTCGGTTCGACGAATGAAGGCTAGATGGACGACTGCGTCGCAGTCGGTGAACAGCGGGCGCAGCGTGTCCAGGTCGTCGACCAGCAGGCTTTGGACCTGAACGCCGGGAACCTGGTGGCCCTTGCGGTCGGAGTCGGTGACGTCGATGAGCGTGCAGTCGTAGCGTTCGCGCAAGGTGGGCAGCATCTGGGCCGCCACGTAGCCGGCGGCGCCGGTGACGAGAATCTTGGGACGGGCCATGCGGTTCACCTTGAAGCTGGTGGCCGCATCGTAGCAACGGGCCAGCCAAGGGTGCGGCGGAGTGGTTGGACGTTCGTTTTTTGTATGGTAGATTGCGTTGACCGTGTGAGGATGGTTCCGGCGGCGCGGCTACTCCGCCCCCCGGCTTGCCAGGCCTTCGCCAACCGCGGGCTGGGACACCCCATCCGCAGTCTGGTCGTCCGCGCGCATCCCCCTGCCGCCGCGGCCGATGAGACCGGTGGCGAGTGGTTGGTGGCCGATCCTCCTTCGTGCTGTCGGAACCTCCTCCACGCGGTTTTCGGGGACTGCCGCCGCTCTGCTCAAGGTCCCGGCAAGGAATCCGCACCAGCCCGTGGGGGATTCTCGTCTAGTACCCTTCGGGCAAATGGAGCGCACACTTGACGACCCGGAGATTGGCCGGCTGCTGAGCGACCCGAAGCCTGTACCGGGGGATTGGCGTGGTCGTCTCCAGCCTCGCGATCGGCAGAATGCTGGCCACAAGCGTCGTTCGCTGAGAATAACGACAGAGGCCGGAGATGAGTTCCGCGTGGACACCAGGCAGAGTTCGCACAACCACTTGGACTTCTCGGTTATCTTGACATTTGTTGACCACAACGGCGTCGAGTATCGCCTGCTACGTTGCAATGGAATGCACGCATCCAGACACACAAACAGGATCGAGTACGACAATGGCGAGACGAACGCCGTTATACAAGCAGCATTTCACGTACACGTGGCAACCGAACGCTATCAGATGGCAGGCTATCGCATTGACGGATATGCTGAAGAGACGCAGAGATATGCGGACTTTCAGTCGGCTCTGGAAGAATTCGCACGACTTGCAAATCTAAAGTATACGTCAACTGGACAAATGGTTCTGATTTAGAAATGTGTATTGATTCGATCGCAAATGAATTCAGACGTGCTGTAGCTGCGGCTATCGAAGTCGAACCAGCGGGACTAGATCGATACATTGTCCATGTGCCGATGACCTTTGGCGATGGTGATCACTATGTGGTGGTACTCCGAGGGTCCGGGAAGCAGTGGCGTTTGACCGACGAGGGTCACACGTTGATGCACCTATCGTATGAGATTGAAGATCCGCGGAGAGGAACGAGGGGACGAATCATCGATACGGTTGTCGACCAGTTGGGTTTGGCGAACCGAGAAGGAGCGCTCGAAATCGATATTCGTCCCGGCAGGCACGGAGACACATTATTCACGTATCTTCAGGCGATTACCCAGATCAACGACGTTTCCTAACGGATCGGCAAATCGTTTTCTTTGCGATTGCTTCCGATGATAAATGTCGTGACGCAACTATTACTCTCTATCGATGGCGTGAGTGGCAAGAGAAGTTCTGGCAGATTACGGTTTTTGAGGATCAGACTCAGATCAACCGAAGAGTGTTGGCTCGCTTTTCCGATGTGGCTGACAAGCAGTATTCAAATCTGGACTCGGCACGTCGTACTATCGGCGACCATGTCAGTGATCTTGTTGGCATTAAGTCTTAGGGCCAACTGCTGAGCAAGCGAAGTCGAGACTTTGTTCCTATGGAAAGGGCTTCAGTAAGCAGCAGAATGGCTGCGCCGTCGGACGGTTCGCGTGGAATGCGCGTTGGGACGGCCAACTGGTCGGACCACGCGGGGTTCTATCCACGCGGGACAAAGCCGCCGGAGCGTCTGGCTTACTACGCGTCTCGGCTAGGGGTGGTCGAGGTCAATGCGAGCTTCTACCGCCGAATCGAGCCGTCGGTCTACGCGCAGTGGGCCGAGCAGACGCCGGACAGCTTCAAGTTTCTGATCAAGGCGCACCGCGCGGTGTCCAACCGTCCGCGCGAGGCCGGGTTGGCCGCCGACTACATCCGGGGCCAGTACGAAGCCGTGGAGCCGCTGCGAGCGGCCGGCAAGTTCGGCGGATTCCTGGTTCAGTTCGGCGCGAACGTGCGGCCGAAGCCCGAGACGTACGAGCACCTGGTAATTCTCCGGCAGGGGCTGGGCGATGATCCGGTGGCGATTGAGTTCCGGCATCCCGCCTGGCTGGAGGGCGAGACGCGCGGGGACACCCTGGAGCGGCTACGGGATCTCGGGCTGGCCGCTGTAATCGCTGACGAACCGCGCGCGCCGGACGCCGGCCTGCCGGAATCCGTGCGAGAGCTCACGACGCCCACCCTGGCCTACTACCGCTTCATGGGTCGTGACCGGGCCGGCGATGTGTCAGCTCGCGAGCGCCGGGCGTTGCGGGCGGATCATGTGTACACGAACGCAGAAATTTCCGAAGTGGCGGACCTGGTGATGGCGCGGCACGGGGCCGCGACCGCCAGCTTTGTGATTTTCTACAACAAGAAAGGTCCGAACCGGGTGGAAGCGGCGATACGGCTGTCGAAGGAGCTTGAGCGGCCGGTTGACGCGGCGGCTTAGCGCCTGGTCGACAGAGGTGAAGCCGCGGCCTCGTGCAGGATGTCAAGCAGGCGTTCGGCGGCACGGCGCCAAGTGAATTCCCGGGCCCGTGCTCGACCGCGTGCGACGAGCGTGGCGCGGCGCTCCGGCTGGTTGATAACGCGCTCAATGCCGGCCGCGATTGCCCCGACGTCCGTCGGATCGACCAGTTCGGCCGCTCCGCCGGTTACTTCCGGAAGCGAGGTGGTGTTGGACGCGACCACGGGGCAGCCAAAGGCCATGGCTTCGAGGGCCGGGTGTCCAAAGGTCTCAGCCAACGAGACGTAGACCAGGGCGTCGGCCTGTAGGTAGTGGGCGCCGATGCGGTCGTGCGGCACCGCGCCGAGCAGGGAAACCGTGTCGCGTATGCCCAGTTCAGCCGCCATGCGGCGCAGGTCGGCGGCCGTGAGGTCGGCGTCGGCGCCCACGATCCGCAGTTCGTGGGGGATGGCGTTGCGTTGGCGCAGCGCCGCGAAGGCCTGCAGCAGGCGGGGGTAGTTCTTGTGGCCGTAGAGGGTGGAGACGGCCAGCAGGTACGGGCGGGCGGACCTCCGCGGGGCGGGAGGCTCTTCAAGCGCGGCGGCGATGTGCGGGGCCAGGCCGTGGGGCACAGTGCGAAGGCTGGCGGGGTCGAGGCCCAGCAGGCGGACCGCTTCGCCGGCGGCAGCCGACGACCCGGCGACGACCCGGTCTGCGCCACGCAGCGAGCGACGGACCGTGAATTGCAGGTAGCGGCGGCGAAGCCAGCCGAACTGGTGCGGATGCGTTAGAAATTGCAGCGAGCGCAACATCACCACGCGGGGCCGAGGCCCTGTTGGCGGCGCGACGTTGACGGTGTGAAGGGTCACGTCGGGGCGGATGCGCCGGAGAGCGAGGGTGTACCCGGTGTGCTGGTACAGGACGCGGACCGAGCGCATCCGGGCAGCGGCTCGAAGCGGGTGGAGGTGCACGTTCGGGGGTCCGGCCAGTTCGTGCAGGACGGCGAAGCCGGGACAGAAGACGTGCCAGGTTGATCGAGGCGCCAGGTCGGCCAGAGCGGCGACGAGGTTCACGGTGGTGTGGCGCAGCGGTCCGGCGCCGGGCAGCAACCCGGAACCGGCCGCCACGGCGTCGATCGCGATGCGCACTAGGACGGTCTGGGCGGCGCCCACGGCGCAGCTGGCGCCCGTGCCTGGAGGCTCACGCCGGGCGCCACGGCTGGGGTGCCGCGGCGCTACACGCCCAGCAGCTTGCGATAGCCCTCAAGCGTGAAGTCGGGCGAGGCCGCGAAGTCCTTGCGTTTGCTTTCGTCCGCAATGACCGCGCGGGCGGCGTCGGCCACCTCGCCGGCGATTTCCGCGGGGATCGTTACCAGCCCGTTCACGTCGCCGTGCAACAGGTCGCCGGTCTGAATCGGTACGCCGTCGATGACCGCCGGCTCACCGGCGTCGAAGATCACGGCCGTACCGTGGGCAACCACGGGCCCGCGCGCGAAGTAGTGCAGCCCCAGTGCCTCGACTTCCGGCAGGTCGCGCACGCCGCCGTCGGTCACCAGGCCAATACCGCCCAGCGTGCGGATCATCGTGCCCATCACGTCGCCGCAATGGCAGGACTTGGACGGGTTGTTGCCTGCGTCCTGGATGACGACCACGGACGGTCGGGGGGAGCGATCCAGGGCCTCCCACAGTTCGAACTGCAGGGCGGGGTCGCGTCGACGCGCGTAGGTGGTGCTGTCGCCTTTGGCGGTCACGGCGTATCCGACCATCGGTTCGGTCTTTCCGGGAAACAGCGCGCGCACGTTGGCGCCCACGTAGCCAAGCGTCTGGTCGCGCACCTTGAAGTGCTCAATGGCGTTGGCGATGGTGGCGGAGTCGAAGCTCTTCAGTTCCTCGAGTTGGGCGTCGCTGAGCGTGGCGGGCATGGGGCAGGGTCTCCGGATGGGTTCGAGCGCACGCTAGCAGAGGCGCCCGCTACCGTGCCTAGGCCAGTTCCCTGGCCCTGCGCGTTGCTGCCTGAATGGCCGCGCGCATGGCGGCCGGGAAGTCGAACTGCTCAAGCGCCGTCAAGGCCGCGGCCGTGGTTCCCCCTGGCGAGGTGACGGCTTCGCGCAAGGCGGCCGGCTGGCTGCCGGTGGCTTCCCAGAGGGCCGCCGACCCGGCAATCGTCTCGCGAACCAGCAGTGTCGCCATCTCGCGCTCAAGTCCCTGGGCGGCGGCGGCGTCGATCCAGGCTTCGGCCAGCAGGTAGACGTAGGCGGGGCCGCTGCCGTGGACGGCCGTGGCGACGTCGATCAGCGATTCGTCGTTGACTTCAAGCTCGACGCCCAGCGCGCCGAGCACGGAGCGCGTGCGGTCGCGGTCGGCCTCCACGACGCCGCGGTCGGCGATCCAGACAGAGGCGCCGCGTCCGACCTGGGCCGCGATGTTGGGCATGACGCGGACCACGCGGTCGGTCCCCAGGCCCGTGCGCAGCGTCGCAAGCGTGACGCCGGCCATGATCGAGATGACCAGCGCCGAGCCGTCCAGGGCCGGCTTGAGCGTTGGCGCGAGATCCTGAAAGTTCTGGGGTTTCACGGCCAGGATGACGAGTCCTGCATCGGAAACGGCGGCATCCGTGTCGCCGGCGACTCGCACGCCGTGCTCGGCGGCGAGCGCGGCGCGGCGTTCAGCGTCGATTTCCGACACGGTCAGATCGTCTGGCGCCACGCCGCCGCGCGCGATCAGACCGCGCACGATCGACGCGCCCATGGCTCCTCCGCCGACTACCGTTGTTTGCACCGCTGTCACCCGTCCAATGGCCGAACCGCGCAGGATCGTACCCCGTGGCGTGGCTCAGGCTGGTCGGCGGACCTCGATCTCGCCAACCAACGCTCGGATCGACACCACCGTCCCTGCCACAATTTGGCGCTCTCCGGGTTGTCCGTCCGGCTGGATGGCCACGGCGGCGACCTGGGCACGGGTGGGGTGCGGCGCCAGGAGCAGGCGGATACCGGGCGCGCGAAGGGCGCTGTAGTCCGCGGCCGTGAGCGTGCCGCGCCGGTTGAGAATGAGTACGTCGGCTGACGTGCCCGGTGGCGGACGGGCGGCGCCGGGCGGCGCCACGAGGATCGTGAGGTCTGTGGTCGATAGCTCCGACCACGTGCCCGATGCGTCGTCGAGCAACCGCAGCTTGAGGCCGCGGTTGGGTGCGGCGCGAACCTGCGTGACCGGTGCGCGGCGGGCGCCGTCCCGAGAAACGAGCGCCGCGCCGAGCCCGTGCAGCGGCGGGGCCGCCACAAGCGCTATGTGTCGCTCAGCCAGGAGGGCCTGGGCGGTGGCAGTGGCGCGACCGTCGGATCTGGGCATGGCCAGCACGTCGATCGTCTGGTCCCAGGCCGGGAGCGCGGCGTCCAGCACGTTGGGACGCAGGCGGTCGCCTGCCACGACCAGACGTTCGCCGGCGCGCAGCGCGTAGACCGTTGGCGTCGAGCCGGCGAAGTCGACCGCAAGGTGCGTCGCTTGATCGTCAAACAGGCGCGGCGCGGCGACGACAGCGAGGACCGGCGGCACGACGAACGCGGTTATGCCCAGCCCGATGGCCAGCGAGCGGGCACGACGTGTCCTGGCCCGCGGGATCCGCCACGGCTGCCGGCCGCCGAGGGCGACCAGCAGCGCGATTGCCGCGTAGACGGCCGCCGCGTGTCCCAGCCCGAACCCGGCGATCGGAACGGATGCGCCCGGCAGGGCCGCGGCCAGGCGCGCGGCGCGGATCAGGTATTCCAGTGGCAACCAGGCGGCCCAGGCAAGTACCTCGCCCAAGGGCCATCCGGCGGCCGCCCACACCGCCACGGGCGCGCCGGTGGCCATGATCCAGACCGGCGCGGCCAGCGCCAGCAGGTTGGCTGGAATTGCGGCCAGCTGCAGGCGCTCGAACGTGTGCGCAATGATCGGCGTAACCATCAGGCTGGCGGTCGCCGTGACGGCCAGCGGCTCCGCGGCGACGCGGGGAAGGCGCGCACGGGTTGTCAGCCACTCCGCCACGCCGGGCGCGATTACGACCAGTCCCAGCGTGCCCGCGAACGAGAGTTGGAAGCCGACGTCGGACAACGCCGCCGGATCGACGAGGACGATTGCGACCGCCGCCACGGCCAGGGCGGCCAGTGCGTCGGTATCGCGGCCAAGCAGCCAGGCCAGCAGGATCAGCTCGCCCATCAGCGTGGCCCGAACCACGCTGGGCTCGCCGCCGGCCAGGGCGGCGTAGATCGGCAGGGCCAGCATTGCCAGGAGCACGCTGTAGCGGCCGATCAGCCACCCTGCCATTCGCCGCACGGCCAGGGCGACGAGCGTGATGTTGAAGCCGGAGATCGCAACGACGTGGATCAAGCCGGAGGCCAGGAAGTCGTCGCGAACATCGCCCGGCAAGCGCGAGCGCATACCCACCAGGATCGCGGACAGCAGGGCGCCGTGCGGCTCCGGCAGGACGCCGCGCACGCTGCTGTCAATGTGGCCGCGCAGCCGGGTCAGCCAGGGGACGTCGGTATCGGGCGGCGGCGAGAGGATGCGGACGTATCGGACATCAATGCGGCCGGCAAAGGTCTCGTCAGTCCTCTGAAGCTGTGGCGAGCCACGCGGTTGGACCGGTTCGAACGCGCCGATTAGCGCTACACGGGCGCCTGACGGGGCCGCTCCTCCTGGAGCGAAGAACTCCACCAGGCCGGCGGCTCTGGCAGGGTCCGCCCCGGGACCGGCTGCCCGACTGACCCGCAGCGTTCGACGCGCGCCGGGGCTCGTGTCGATGATCTCGCCCTCGAGGGTAAGTTCGACGCCGGTGGGGGCATTTACCAGCGGCGCCTGCGCCTGCTGGTGGTGGCCTGCGCGCGCCAGACCCAGGACCAGCGCCGCCGGAATCAGCAAGGCGGCCAGACGCGTTGGTCGGAAGGCGCTGGCCGCCAGCAGCCCTGCAGCCAGCACAGCCGTTAGCCAGGCCGGGGCCACGCCCCACCAGACGGTTGCGGCCATGCCGACGAGAAACGCGGCGCCGGCGGCGACGATCAGGGCAGTTGACCCCGAACCCGCCCCGTATGATTTGCCGTGTCAGCCCATGCTCCAGGCCAACCTATGGACCGCCGCCGCCAACGCGCCCAGTTTGCCTCGCTGTTCTCGATCTTCTTTATCACGATCATCGTGTTCGTCTGGTCGCTGCAGGCCGGACCGCTGCCGATCATCGTGGAAGCGGTTCTCATTGGCGCGATGGCGTTGCTGGCGCTGCGCGGGCGGCGAATGACCGCGCAATTGCGCCGCACCCTGCGCCGGGTGTTCTGGCTGTTCTTCATCGCCATCACCATCAGCGTCGTGGTGTGGGTATTCGAAGTAGGCCCGCTGCTCCCGATCGTGGTCGAGGCGGTGCTGCTGACCGTGGCGCTGGTGTTTCTGCGTGGCACGCGATCCGAGGACGAATCTACGCTCGAAAGCTGATCAGCGGCAGGACGCCCGAGATCGTGGTGTCCGGGATGCCCAGCGCACGCAAGTCGGCGGCGGAATGCAGCGGTCCGAAAAGTGTCCGTGTGTGCACCATCCGCGCGGCGTAGACGGGACCTATCCCGGGGAGTTGCTCAGCTAACTCGCCGGCATCGAGCGTGTTGACGGCAACGGTTCCCGCGGCCTGGGACACCGGCGACGGCATAGCCGATGTCGCGGATGTCCAGGCTGGCTTGGCCGTCGGCCCCGCGCCGGCCAGCAGAAGGCTGAACATCAGCGCGGCGGCCGCGGCTGCCACCGTCAGCAGGCGCAGCCCCCGTAGCCCGGCGGCCCTCTGGTCCACGGCGGCGATAGGGGCATCGGACCCTTGGATCGAGGATTCGGTCACGGACATTGGCGCTATGGAGATCCAGAGATTTCGGCGATGGTTTCCCCCATCCGCGCCGTGTCGTACCCGCCCATCGCGTGGACTGCTTCGGCAAAGGCCGGGTCGCGCAGGATCGCCAGCAGGGCGGCGACCGGCGGGTGCGACAGGTGCTCGTCGGGAACGACGAGGTCATAGCGTTCCATGCCCACGGGGATGAAGTCGGCGCCCAGGGCGCGAGCCGCCGCGCGGATGCCCAGTCCGACGTCGGCCATGCCGCTGTCCACGTCGGCGGCCACGGCCAGGTGGGTGTATTGCTCGCGGTCGTAGCCTTCGATTGCCGACGGCTCAATGCCTTCCTTTGTCAGCAGATGGTCAAGCAGCATGCGGGTACCGGCGCCGCGCTGGCGGTTCACGAAACGCACGCCGGGCTGGACCAGGTCGCGCAGCGTGCGCAGACCCTTGGGGTTGCCGTTGGGGACGATCAGACCTTGCTCGCGCTGCGCGAAGTGCACCAGGGTGACGGCGCGGCCGGGCAGGACGCGGCGCACGTAGCTCTCGTTGTAGACGCCAGTTGCCGGATCCAGCAGGTGACAGCCGGCCAGATGCGCCTCGCCGCGACGCAGGGCGACCAGGCCTCCGTAGCTGCCCGCGTTGGTGGCGGCCAGCCGCATGGGCGGCGAGCGGCGGGAGAGTTCGCTGGCCAGCAGATCGAGGGCCGGGTCGTGGCTGCCGATGGCGACGGCCGTGTGCTCAATGGCCGCGGCATCGCCCAGCAGTTCCACCTCGACCTCGGAACCCGCGGCCACGCCTTCGGAAAAGCGCGGGACCGTGACCAGCCCGTCGGCCCGGACCAGAGACATGATGACGCCAGCCGCCCGCTCCAGCGGAGCGGCGACGATGCGGTCGCCGACGCGCCCGACGCGCACCCGGATGAACTCGTCGTCGCCGGCATGCGAAGCGAGCTGGCGCGGGGTGACGGCTCGAACCACGCGGCGCGACTCGGACGGGCGGCCCAGGCATTCGTCGATCAGCGGGCGGACGAAAAGTTCGAATGTCAATGCCGCCGAGACGGGATAGCCGGGGATGCCCAGCACCGGTTTGCTCCGGGCCACACCCAGCACGACGGGATGCCCGGGCCGTACGGCGACGCCATGCACGAACACGGTGCCGAGGTCGGCGATCACACGGGCGCTGAAGTCCTCGCGGCCCGCGGACGAGCCAGCGTTGAGCACCACGATGTCGGCGGTTTCGAGCGCGTCGTCGGTGGCGGCGCGAATCGCCTGGAAGTCGTCGGCAACGATTTCGCCGCGCAGGGCCTGCGCCCCCCAGGTCTCGGCCAGCGCGCCGAGCATCAGGCCATTGAACTCGATCAGTTCACCGGGCTGAGGATTACGGCCGACGGGGACGAGTTCGCTGCCGGTTGGGATTACCGCCACGCGGGGCGGTGCGACGACGTCCACCTGGGCATGCCCGGCGGCGGCCAGGGCGCCCAGATCGCGGGGCTCCAGCCGGCGGCCCTGCGGGAGCACGAGTTCCGAGGCGACGATGTCTTCGCCCAGCGGGCGGACGTGCTGCCAGGGCGCGGCGGCGGCGATGATCTCGATCGTGCCGTCGCCGTGGTCGTGGATGTCTTCGATCATGATGACGGCGTCGGTGTTCGGTGGCATGGCGTCGCCGGTATCGATCCAGACGACGCGGGTTCCCAGCGACAGCCGCCGCGGGGACGTCTCGGTCGCTCCAACGGTGTCGGCCGCGGCCACCGCCACGCCGTCCATGGCGGCGGCGGGAAAGTGCGGGCTGGAGAGAACCGCCCAGACGGGCGCGGCGGTAACGTGGCCAAGGGCCTTGGCCAGGGGCAGCTGGAGGGTCCGGCGGGGGGGCCACGCAGGCAGTGCAGCCAGCGCCTGCGCCAGGCGGTCGCGTGCCGTGGCCAGCGGTACGTCGTGGAGATAGACCGCGCGCTGATCCTGGCTAGAAGGTTTCGACGTCAACCCAGGCGCCTTCCGGCAGTCCGCCGGCGTCCAGCGGAATCCGTATCAAACCCGAGGCGCGCACGAGGGTGGCGATCAGGTTGGACGGGCCGAGAACCGGGTTGGCCCACCACTCGCCGTCGCGCTGTTGGAGCGCCGCGGGAACGAAGTCGATGCGACCGGATTGCGAGGCGAGGCTTCGAGCCAGGCGCGCCCGACGCATCGGCGGGTCGTCGGCGGGGCCAGCTCCGAGCAGCCGCCGAATGGTGGGTACGACCACCAGGCCAAACACGACCATGGCCGACACTGGATTGCCGGGCAGACCGAAGACCGGCTTGCCGTCGGCCAGCGCAACGATGGTGGGCTTGCCAGGCTTGACGGCGATGCCGTGCACCAGCACGCCCGGTTGACCCAGGCTCGCAATCACCTCGGCCGTCATGTCCCGCGTGCTGACGGAACTGCCAGCCGAAATAATGATGAGGTCGCAGGCGTCGAGCGCCGCGCGCGCGCGGCGTTCCAGCTCTGGCCGGTGGTCGGGCGCGACGCCGAACTCGCGTACCTCGGCGCCGGCCTGGCGGGCCAGTGCCTGCAGGGTCGTCGCGTTGACGTCACGAACCTGGCCGGGCGCTGGTTGCGCGTTCGCGGGCACGATCTCGTCGCCCGACGAAAGCACGCCGACGACAGGGCGCACCGCTGTCTCGAGCTCGATGAGGCCCAGGGCGGCCAGCGCGCCAAGGTCCTGCGCCCGCAACTGATGCCCGGCGGGCAGCACCAGGTCGCCCGCGGCCAGGTCTTCGCCTGCCTGGATCACGTGCTGGCCGGGCGCGACCGGCCGCAAGACCTCAACGGAGATCTCGTCCACCGGCTGGGTGTATTCCACCATCACCACGGCGTCGGCCTGGGGCGGCAGCATACCGCCGGTATGGATCAGCTGGGCCGTGCCGGGCCGCACCGGCTGTTCGGCGGCCGCGCCCATCGGGGCCTCGCCGTCCACGGTCAGAAAGGCGGGCAACGCCTCGGACGCGCCGTAGGTGTCGGCGGCGCGAACCGCGTAACCGTCCATGGCCGAGCGGGAAAACGCCGGGCTGTCCTCCGGCGCAACCAGCGGCGCGGCGGTGATCCGGCCGAGAGCGGCGCCAAGGCCGATTCGCTCGCTGCGCGGGGCGCCTGGCAGCCGGCCGAAGAGGCGCGCCAGCGCTTCGTCCGGCGTCACGATCTGAAAAAAGATGTCCGTTGTCATGCGACAGGCACGGGCGCGGAGCGGAACGCCTGCATTGTCACGCTCGGCAACGCCCCCGGTCCACGCCTGAGCGTCCGTATAATCGCCTACCGTTTCGCCACCATCTGGTCTGCCGTGCCATCCGACCCGCCCACGAGCGACGACCGCGAGGTCACCTACATTGAATTTGACGACGTCGAGATTGAGGTCAGCGTCTGGAAAGGCATGTCCGGCTGGAACGCCAACGCCGTGATCGACGAGCGGGACTACCGCGCGATGGGCGGGGCTACCCGCGAGGACGCGCTGACGCGGCTGAAATCGTCGATCAGCTTCAGCACCGAGGCCACGTTCGCCCTGGGAGTCAAGAACCGTCGCTACTGGTCGCCAAACCCATACTGGAAAGGGCGCTAGCCCGGCGGCGGAAGCGTTCCGAGAGGTCCGGTCGGGCACGCGCGGGGCGAGATCAAGCACGCTGAGTGTGAGCGGATCGCCACCAGGATCCGAATGCGGAGACATCGTTGTCCCAGGCAACGAAGATCGCGCTTGCGCTCACCTGCACCCCAGCGCCGTGTCGGCAGTGGTCTTGTGATGGCCTCTCGGTCAGCGACAGCTACAACGAGAGGTGTACTGACTACACACCGGGGGCGCCGCGCCCTCCCGGGTGCTCTGAGAACGCCGTGCAGCTCCCGAACCGGCTGAAATCTCCAACCGGGCTAGCGGCGACGGTAGACTGCGCCGCAGGATTGTCGTGTCCAATTCGGGGCCTTCCTGCGCTACAATTACCGTCCGAATGACGGCGCACCGTAGTGCGTCGCTTGGCGCACTCTGCCCCTTCCACCTGACCTAACCCGCTGGAGTGCGAGACCGCCACGAAGGAGCTTGGTCGGCATGCCCAAAGACCTGATTTTCGATGAATCCGCGCGCAGCGCGCTGCTCAATGGCGTCAACTCGGTCGCCGACGCGGTGCGCGTCACGCTGGGGCCCAGGGGACGCAACGTCGGGCTCGCGCGCAAATTCGGGTCGCCCATCATCACC
>JAKZUJ010000144.1:0-3245 GCA_047516685.1 Chloroflexota bacterium
GATCAGGACGACTTGAAACATCACCGACAAGGCCGAGGCGTAGCCGAAATTGAAATGAATGAACGCATATTTGTAAATCGAGAGCACCACGGTCTCTGTCGATGATCCGGGACCGCCGCGCGTCATCACCAGCATCCGATCTGCAATCCGGGCCGCGTCAAGCGTTCGCAGCAGCAGGATCACCACAAAGGTCGGCCGCAACAGGGGGATCGTGACGTCGCGGAAGATCTGCCAGGGCGACGCGCCGTCGATAGCGGCGGCTTCGTACGGATCCTGCGGCAGCGAGAGAATTCCCGCGTACATCAGGATGAACACGAACATGCTCGATTGCCAGATGTCGATGAGCATGATCGCCGGCAGCGCGGTCCGGGCGTCGGCCAGCCAGAGCTGCGGTTCGATCCCTACCAGGCTCAACAGGTAATTGAGGACGCCAAAGTGCACATCCATCATCACCACCCATCCCGCGCCCACGCTAACCGGGGGCAGGACGAGCGGAATGATGAGGGCGGCCGTGAAGACCATGCGCGCCCTCGAGTGCAGCCTGCTCATGAGAAACGCGATGAACAGGCCGACGATGATCTCAGCAGACACCACGACCACGGTCCAGGTCGCTGTTCGAACCGTGGAGCCGATGATCAGGTTATCGCTGAACGTCTTGGTGAAATTGCTGAATCCGATGGGCTCGATGCCGAGCTCGCCAAGTTTGAACGTGACCCGCGAGAACGCGAACCGCCAACTCATGATGGCGGGGAACACCGCCATCACGGCCAGGAGGATGATTGACGGCCCAATGAAAAAGTACTTGAGGTGCAACTCCCACCAGGGCGTCTTGGCAATGGCCCGTAGGCCGGCGCCGCCTCGCCTGCGGAAGATGCTAGGCACCGTCACGCTGGCAACCTGACCGTTTCGTTGCCGAAACGACGGCGCGAAGCCTGGCGGCGCTCATGCAGGTGAGCGCCGCCAGGCCCGTGTCGGGCAGCGATGACAGTCCCGCGATCGCCAGTCAATTTCGCCGGGCTAGGCCGGCTCCAGCTGCGCGATCGCAGTGCTACGCGTGTTTATGAGTAGGCGCCCTTCTCTTCGAGCGCCACCCGAACCTCTTCGTCGGCCAGGCGTGCGGCGTCGCCCACCGACTCCTGCTCGGCGATCACGGCCGATACGTGCCGGCCAACGATCTCCTCGACGATGGAGTAGTGCTCCGTCCGCGGGCGCGGCACGGCCACCGAGGCGGCCTTCTTGATACCGGCCAGGAACGGGAAGTCCTTCAGCAGCCCGGGATCGTCCATCAGGCTGAAACGAACCGGCGGCCAGTTGTTGGCGTACATGTTCTCCTTCTGGTTCTCCGCCTGGGTGAGCCAGTGGATCGCCTCCGCGGCCTCTTCGTAGTGCTCGCTGCCTTGAGGAATACCAAACAGCCACACGCCGGTCATGTTGGCGTGATCCACACCCGGCTGAGCCGGCTCCGGCAGCACGTCAACCTTGCCGACCACTTTGGAAAGGTCCGGCGTGTAGATCTTCAGGAGCTGGTCGGGCCACACGTCGCCTGACATGGCCGCCAGGCCGGTGTACAACAGCTTGCCGAGCTCGGGGTGGCCGATGTTCTCGACGCCCGGTGGCGCCAGGTTCTTCAGCGTCACCACCATGTCCAGCGCGGCCAGGCCCTCTTCCGTGTTCACCTGCGGGTTCAGGTCGCTGTCGATCACGTCGCGCCCGAAGCCGCGCATGATCGGCAGAAAGCTAGTCATGGCCGGGTTCCCCGGCTGCCCGCGGATGGCGTATCCGTAGAGGTCGGGCTGGTAGTCGTTGGTGATCTTCGCCGAAAACTCGGCCACGTCATCCCAGGTCTCCGGCGGCTCCGCGCCAATCTCCTCAATGATGTCGGTCCGGTAGGCAAAGCTCTGGATATTGCCGATGTTCGGCACGGCGCGCGGGCCGTATTTGCCAGGCGGCCAGTCGCCCAGATCCACGATCGCCGGGATCATGTCAGGGTCGGGCCACACCCAGCCGAACTTCTGGTACAGCGGCGTGATGTCGGTCAGAAACTCGGTGAACTGCGGCATCCACGGGTCGTCCATTGCCGCGACGTCGTAGGCCGATCCGCCCTGGCTCAGGTTAATGAGCAGACTCTGGTAGGTGGCCGCGTACGGCTGCTCAACCGCGTCGAGTTCGATCTGGGTCTCAGACAGCAGCTTGTCGAACACGCCCGTGTCCGGGTTCCCCAGCGGCCCGGTACCGCGCAAGCGCACGCGCGGCTTGCCAATTGGCTTCTCGATCGTAACCGTCACGATCTTTTCGACGGAGACTTCTCTGGTGACGATCTTTTCGACTTCGACGATCTTTTCGACTTCGACGATCTTCTCGACTACTTGCGTCTCGCCGCACGCTGCCAGGATTGCCGCCCCGCCAACGCCCAGCGCGACGCCACCGCCGACACGTAACAACTGCCGTCGTGTCATGGACCGTGGAAGCATGCGTCCCCCCTCTTTCTGGTGCTTCGGGCCCGGCAAAGGCCAGTGCCCCACCGTGAACCGCGGGCACATCCAATACGTCCCGGAATGCGCCAGCGCTACGCTGAGAGCTTAATCGGTGCCGAATGAAGCGTCAACGAGCCGTCGGTTGGCTCCGCCCGTCCATTGCCTGGCCCATGGGCCGTGAGCAAGAACTGCGTGTGCGCTCCGCGGCGCCTACTGCGTTGAGGTCTCTTCGGCGGATATCTCCCGCACTTGGTTTGAGCCCCACCGCCGTATCGAAATCATGTGATCGACGACCATCGAATCGTTTTCCGCCAGCGGCGCTTCGCCTTTCGCCGCGCCAATCTCCGCCACGATGGCCGTCAGATCATCGCCAGAGTATTCGGACCAGGACATGCCGGCGGCCGCATACGCTCGCGCCCTGGGCGGATCCGTCGGGGGGCGTTCGCCGGTGAAGTTGTGTCGGCCATAAAGCCCGACCCCCATGAACTGCCGCTCGCCCGACCTGTGCGCATGGCAGGATTCGCCTACGATTGCGGTGCTCGCTGCCCGGCGGCCTCGTTGGCGCGCTCGTCGGGCGCGCTCCCCGGGAGCGGGCGATGCTGCGGCACGACGGCTGCGCCGACCCACGGGAGGGGTTTCCGATGCCGATGATGAGCGGCGCTCGCTTTCTGGCTGAGACCCTCCACGCCTACGGAATCACGCACTACTTCTTTATGCCGGTCAGCGTGCCTGAGGCCATGCCGGAGCTCGAACGCGTTGGCCTTACACCGG